>JBLHMH010000141.1:0-9074 GCA_047621785.1 Polaribacter sp.
TCAGGTGGCTAGAATGTTGCTAGCAAAGCGATTTAGTAATTTTTTGATAGACGTTGGGGGTGAACTTCGCTTAAGCGGTCTCAATGTAGATCAAAGAGTTTGGCGAGTGGCGATCGAAAAACCCCAAACTCTGGGTGGCGTTCAACAGGTGCTCGAACTGACCGACGCGGCTATTGCGACTTCAGGTGATTATCGAAATTTCATTAATATAGATGGTAGCAAGTACTCGCATACGATTAATCCCAAAACATTAACGCCTGTGTTTCACCGCATAGCACTGGTCAGCGTCATAAGTGACAATGCTAGTACTGCGGATGCGCTGGCAACTGCTTTAATGGCTATGGGGGAGGCGGCCGCACAAGAGTTTGCTATAGCCCAAGACCTTGCCGCCTATTTCGTGATACGTGGAGAGGACGAGGTCAGCTATCGAGTTAGCTACACGGACAAATTTGCTCCTTTCTTGCGATAATGTTCTTGTACTTTAGGCGTACTATAACTAAAGTAACGAGAATATAATCGGACGACCCATAGTTAATCGCGGGCTCGATACTCGAAGTGCTGTAGGCTGTATAACTAGTTTTTATTATTTATGAATACGTTTCTTTTAACTTTTGGAATCTTTACTATTGCGATGATGGCAATGGCGATTGGTGTGATTGTGAGCAATCGCGCAATTAAAGGCACCTGCGGGGGGTTGAACGATATTGATGGACTCGAAGGTGCTTGCGACATTTGTGAAATTAAAGAGCAATGCAAACGTCGTCGTAAAATGCAACGCCAGGCTCTTGTCAAAGACACCGCGGCGCTTGACCAGCAACGTTCGCTAACGGATTAGCCTAAAGAACTTATAAAACAATGTGTTTCATTCTGCATATATTAATGTCCTCCCCAGTTGATAAAATCCCAATCGAATGAATCGTAGATCTCTAGAATTACCAGCTCAAACAGTCGAGCCCGACAATGGGACGATTCGTGAACACAATGGAAAAATTTGTGTTTTTACTGATGGATATTGGCTGCGTTACTACGCCCCTCCACCGAATACAATGGCAGAGAAGCGCGAGCTTATTTATTCGCTAAGACGCCGAGTTTTTCATCACACGGAAGAAGGCATAAATTCACCAGGATGGCGAATGGAAATATCTCGAAAATATTACGAGGCCGAAACCGACCCCGCTCGTAAACGAGTCAAAGCAGCTATGCTCGCGGGCTCTTTGTTTAATCGCGCAACTGATATCTTTACCAGCGTGGTTGATCTTGAAGAGAAAGGTATTCATGTCGACGACACCAATCAACTGGTGAAGCAGTGTGAAGCTTGTTTTATGGAAGCGTTGGAGCTGGGTAAAGAGGTAAGACATTTTAGTGGAGAGGAGGGTGTTGACGAACTCTGGGGTGAGCCATTTAAAGCATTTTCGATGCCTATCGATAAATTCTTTGAGAGTCGCTATATAAAATTAGCACAAACCTTCGCGGCCATTGATTGTGTTGTGGATAGAATGGTTTCGGTGTTTGAAAAGGTGGATGGATTTGACGACGTGTTGCCATTACTGGAAGAGCTACGAGATGTTTGCAAAACCGAAGTCGAAACCATGCGGCGCGATGAGGCTATCTATGAAGTTTGGCCACGCTATGTTACCGCTAAAGAAAGCATTATGGCCTTTAAACCTTGCGGCTTGAGCACTCACGAAAACCGATTACGTTATTGGGAAGATGGCTTACGTCTGCTGCACATGGGAAAAGATGTAGTAAGTTATTTGAGCGGAGTTCGTGTCCCAATGCCCGCTACTACCGAAAATTACATGGCGAATTGCGATCTATTTGAGAAGAATGGTTCGCTTGATAGTGAGTTCTCTATTCCAGACGCATGCTTTGTCGACGCCTAAACCTTTGTTAATTATGAGACTCCTAGCCTAGTGTTAAACACTTAGTTGAACCTAGTAATAAACTTAGGTCCATCGAAACACAGCTAACTAAATTGTGACTTATCCAATCCGTAACGTAGGCGCCGATGAAGCTTAGGCAATTTGAGTATGTTGTAGAGGTGGTCAAGAACGGCATGAATGTGACCGCCGCCGCTGACAAGTTATTTACTTCCCAGCCTGGCGTAAGTAGTCAAATAAAACGCTTAGAAGAAGAGCTTGGCATTATCATTTTTGAGCGAAGTGGTAAGCATATAAATGGCTTAACGCCCGAAGGTGCTTTGTTGGTTGAGCGTTTCGAGACCATTTTGAACGAAGTTGTTAACGTTAAGCGAATCGCCGATGATTTTAGTCATCCTGACTCCGGTATGCTGTCTATCGCCACCACACACACGCAGGCACGATACGTTTTGCCGTCGGTGATTACCGAGTTTCGCCAACGCTATCCAAATGTGCAATTACAAATTAACCAGGGCACCCCAGAACAGATAGCCAGTCTTACCGATACCGGTCAAGCTGACATTGGGATTGCCACCGAAGCCTTAGAGTTATTTGATAACTTGATCCTGCTGCCATGCTACCGCTGGAATCGGTGCGTGATGGTGCCCAAAGGCCACCCGCTAACCAATGAGTCGATGCTCAGTTTAGAAGCTATTGCCGGGTACCCAATAATCACCTATGTTTTTGGCGTAGCCGATCGTTCTGTTATAAATCGTGCGTTTAAGCAAAAAGGCTTAGATTTAAATGTGGTGTTAACCGCTGCCGATGCGGAGGTCATTAAAGCCTATGTTCGAAACGGTCTAGGGATCGGAATTTGTGCTCGAATGGCTTACGATAAAAACTATGATGAGGATCTTGCAGTATTGGATGCGGGTAATTTATTTGATTCAAGTGTGACTAGTTTGGCGATTCGTAAGAATGCTGTATTGCGTGAATATGTCTATGATTTCATTCAATTGTTCGCATCTCACTTAAATCGCAGCGTGGTAGACCAAGCCTTAGCCGCTCACAATGATACAAGCCTCCAAGAAAAGCTTTACAAGGAGTTTGTTAAAGAAGCGGAAATGCGTTGAGTCAAGTCGCATCGTTTTAAGCATTGAGCTTTACCCTAATCAAGACGGCGGCACCTTATTAGACAGCCGATCCACCGAGCTGGTTTAATTTACAAATATTACGCTGCATTACCAAAACGTAACCCGTTGGTCACATGAGGGTAATCAGTGTGCCCTTACTATCTATTGCGTCTTAGACAATAAAGCTAATGCACTGTAAGCAGTGCTTGCTTGGGCTCAGAGACTAGGCCTTGATTGCCGAATTCGCAACTGACCATGGTTTTCAAGGACTGTATCTTTTATTTTTGGAGAAATTAATGCTTAAAGTAATTACTAACTCGATGATCACAGCAATCAAGTGGGGAACTGTCATTGTTTCCACGGCTGTGGTGGTTATTTCTATTCAAGCCTATGCTGATGATGCTAAATCAGAGACGCAAGGGTCTATTATTCCAGTTCAGGCGCTACCACAGGTGGCGCCTGGGCATACTTGGTCGCCTACCAACGGCTTTGCTGACTTAATCGAACAGGTAGCCCCTGCGGTTGTCCACGTAGCCGTCAGTGGGGTGGTTAAATCTCGAGGTAGTTCTCCCGAATTTAACGTTCCTCCGGGTTCTCCATTTGGAGATTTTATGGAGCAATTCAGAAATCGTGAGCAGCCAGAGCGCGAACAAAAGAGCCGCCCTTTGGGCATTGGTTCTGGTTTTATCATTAGCGCCGACGGCTATGTAGTAACCAATAATCATGTTGTGAAAGACGCAGACGAAATTATTATTACTTTGACCAATGGCGATGAATACGTTGCCAACAAGGTGGGTAGCGATAGTAAGACCGACTTAGCCTTACTCAAGCTGGAAAAGGCTAAGGATATGCCGTATGTCTCCTGGGGCGACGATGACAAATCACGCGTAGGAGACTGGGTCTTAGCAATTGGCAATCCATTTGGTTTGGGTGGATCCGCTAGCACCGGGATCATTTCTGCGCGCGGTCGAGATATTCGCTCTGGCCCATATGACGATTATATCCAAGTTGACGCGGCCATCAATCGTGGCAACTCTGGTGGGCCGCTATTTAATTTACAAGGCGAAGTGATTGGAATTAATACTGCAATCTACTCTCCAAGTGGTGGCAGCGTGGGGATTGGTTTCTCGATTCCATCAAGTTTAGCTCAAAACGTCATTACTCAGCTGCGCGACTCTGGTGAAGTCGAACGTGCTTGGATAGGCGTCGAAATTCAAACGCTTGGCGATGATCTGGCTGAAGGGTTTGAACGAGACAACGATCACGGTGCCTTGGTCGCAAAAGTCACCCCAGGCAACCCAGCCGACAAAGCAGGCATCAAAGCGGGGGATATTATTCTCTCCTTCGATGGAGAAGAGATTAAAGAGATGCGAGATTTACCCAGAGTGGTTGCTCAATCGACTGTCGGCAAAAACTACAAGGTAATGGTATGGCGAGATGGTGCTGAGAAAAACCTGACGATTAAGACTGAAAGATTTCCAGACGACATTGCCTTGGCCGCCTTGAGTGGAAGTGCGCAAAGCGAGAACCTTGAGCCTGCGCAAGATGAGGTGTTGGGAGCGCAACTCAGTAAGCTTAATGACCAACTGCGATCGCGATTCGAGATTGATGATGACATTGATGGAGTTCTAGTGGTCGCTGTTGATCAAGACGGTCTTGCTGCTAGTAATGGCATCCGCCCCGGCGATCTGATAACGACTATCAATAATCGCTCGGTAAGCGATCCAGACGAAGTTTTTGAAACTGTAGAGAAAGCCAAAGCAGCCGGTCGCAAAAAAGTGGTTGTACTACTCCTGCGCAACGGCAATAGCCGGTTTATCCCTTTTGATTTATCTAATAACTAGTCCTTGTTTTGTTTGTACTGTTAGGAATCATTTCCCTAGCAAAGCAAGCGATGCTGGCGAAGTTTTGCATTTAGCGTAAAATGGACGGAAACAAAGTATGACAAAGAAAAATATGATTCGAATACTAGTCGTCGAAGATGACAAAGAAACTGCTGCCTATATCGTTAAAGGCCTCACCGAGTGTGGGCATATTGCCGATCATGCTGCAGATGGTAGGGAGGGCTTACTAATGGCCGACTCTACGGACTTTCAAGTGATCGTCGCAGACCGCATGCTGCCCAAGGTTGACGGCGTCACCATGACTCGTACACTGCGCGGAGGTGGTAACCGTACGCCTATATTGATGTTAAGCGCATTAGGCGATGTAGATGATAGGGTCATGGGGCTTAAGGCTGGCGCAGACGATTATCTGGTCAAACCGTTTGCCTTTTCAGAATTGCAGGCACGTATCGAAGCGCTGGTTCGACGAGCCGAGCCAGAGTCTCCTGACACTGTTTTACACGTCGCAGACCTTGAAATGGATCTCTTGAAACGGGAAGTGCGCCGCAATGACGAAAAAATTGATCTTCAGCCTCGCGAATTCAGGCTGTTGGAATATTTGATGCGCCATAGTGGTCAAGTGGTTACTCGCACAATGTTACTTGAAAAAGTTTGGGACTATCATTTTGACCCACAAACCAACGTAATTGACGTACACATCAGTCGCCTGCGTGGCAAGATTGATAAGGAGTTTGATGTCACCTTGTTGCACACGGTTCGTGGTGCCGGGTATATGTTGAGTGAACCAGATTAGTCCTTTTAAAAGTTCAGCGTTTCGAATAACACTGATTTATGTACTGCTGTTCAGTCTATCTGTTTCTATAATCCTAGGATTCGTCTACTGGTCTACTGTGGTTTATAAAACCCAGCAGACCGATGACGACATTAATGCTGAAATCAAAGACTTAGCGACTATTTATGCAAGTCGGGGATATCCCGGCTTGCTAAAAGTGCTGTCTGAGCGGGTAGAGCGCCAGCGTCCAGGAGACGCAACCTTATACTTACTTGCTGACGATCAATTTCAACCATTAGTTTATAATATCAATCGCTGGCCAGCGGTAATCAATCAAGGCAATGATGGGTGGCTGGATTTTAAGCTTGATGACACTTTAGACGAAAAATCTAAGAGCTTTAATGCACGCGCCCGCACTTTCGAGGTAGAAGGGCGATTTAACTTGCTGGTTGGACAAACCATGAAAGACCTAGCAACTCTAAATGCACTGGTCGGGCGAGCGTTAATATGGGGATTAATGTTAACCATAGCACTCGGATTAATTGGCGGCATTATGATGCGCCAAACCTTGCGTAGTCGACTTGGGTCGATCAATCAAACCAGCCGTAAGATCATGGTGGGTGATTTGCGTAAGCGAATAGCGACGCGTGGAACTGGGGATGAGTTTGATGAGTTAGCCGGAAACCTGAACAGCATGTTGGATAGAATAGAACACGGCATGGACGGCGTGCGGCGAGTATCTGATAATATAGCCCACGACTTGAAAACACCACTGGCTCGAATGAGAAATAGAGTCGAAGAGCTTAAGTTTAGAGTGGCGGGCAATGCTGAAGAAGAAGCGGCAGTCGATCAAATAATCCATGAAGCCGATGGTCTTTTGGCGACGTTTAATGCTTTATTGCGCATCGCGAGAATAGAATACAGCGAGCAACGTAAGAGCTTTAGCCCGGTTGACGTGAATTCAATTTTGTATGACCTGCAAGAGTTGTACGAACCCTTGATCGAAGAAAAGGGTCAATCACTAGAAGTCGAAATTGATAAGCCCATGGTGATTCAAGCTGATCGTGATATGTTATTTCAAGTCTTTGCAAATCTTTTGGATAACGCAATAAAATACACTCCAGAGGGAGGGCAGATAGCCATTAAGTCCTACCAAGAAGGCAGAGCCTGGCACATAGAAATTGCTGATAATGGTCCAGGAATTCCTGAAAGTGAATATGACAACGTAACCCAACGTTTTTATCGCCTAGATCAGAGTAGAACAACACCGGGTAGTGGTTTGGGCTTAGCACTGGTCCATGCTGTGCTTAAATTACATAAGCTGCAATTAAGCTTTGTCGATAATGATCCTGGCTTGCGTGTAAGGATCTCTGTCGACCACCCTATACTAGATACCGTGAAAAAAAGACGAGATGGCCGTGAAGCTGAACTCGAACAAAGCGTGGGTTTTGATGATTCAGCGGTTCGGGTAAGCAGCTAATTTTGTGTGTTAATAGTTACATAACTGCCTGCTTGAGTTACAGTCGCTCGGTGTGTTAATTTTAATTGGTCTGGTGATTGAGCTGGAGACCGTTTGATAATGAAGATTTCACGGTCAACCTCTTGAGTATTATAATGGGCCAATGACTGCCCAGCAGGCTCGTAGCAATACACGGTAAAATACACCAGTGATGACACTCAGCCTGCATCTTTAATTGGTCATCGAGTTCCTTTATTCACACTCAAATCACTAACTAGCACCTAGCATCGACAAACTATAAATTTGATGGCAACTGCAATGAGCAATAATACGCGCGTTTTAATAATCGAAGATCACAAACAAATAGCCGAAATGCTATATGAATATTTTGAGCGTCGTGATTATGAATTGGATTATGCGAGTGATGGCCGAATGGGGTATAACCTTGCATGTCAGAACGAGTACGATATTATTCTATTAGATCTAATGTTGCCGGAGATGGACGGGATGGAGGTCTGCCGAAAACTTCGCGAAGAAGCTAAAGTCTTCGCGCCAATTCTTATGTTAACCGCACGCGATACTCTCGAAGACAAGGTTGCTGGTCTAGACATGGGCGCTGACGATTACTTGGTTAAACCGTTTGAAATTCTTGAATTGGAAGCTCGGGTTAATGCATTGATGCGTCGTAAAGGCCAAGTTTCTCAACAAGAAATATTAACTGTTGGTGAGTTGTCATTAAATACCGGAACGCTGGAAGTTATTCGAGCTGATCAATCGATCTATTTATCCCCAATTGGCTTGAAAATACTTACTATCCTAATGAAGGAATCACCCAAGGTGGTAAGTCGGAACCAGCTGGAGCACGAAATCTGGGGCGATATCTTACCGGACAGCGATACCTTGCGTAGCCATATGTACAATCTACGTAAACAGGTCGATAAGCCTTTTGCAACACCATTGTTACAAACGATTCAGTCGCGCGGCTATAGAATCGGAGGTCCTGGTTAACCGCCTGACGAGTTTTGAGCATGAAAGCCAAAATTTGTCTATGCTAGACAGCCAAGCCACCGATTTGGCATGCCCAAACGCTTTTGTTTCACTTTAGATTAAACAAGCTGAGCTCAAGCTTTGGCAATAAAACCAGCTTCATTTATCTTATGAGTACATTCATTTGAACCAGCCAGTAAAACTAAGTCAGAATACTATTAGGCACAAGCTTAGCCGGAAAATGACTCTGCAGGCTTGTTTGATAGCATTGGTTGCGGTTTTGGGTATTAGCTCGGCTAGCGTGATAATTGAACAGTTTCTGGTGCGCGAAGCACTGAAGAGTGAGGCAGCTCACTTTTGGAAGCTTCATCAACTTGATCCAAATATTCCAGCTCCACATACTGCCAATCTGAAAGGCTACTTGAGTGACGCTCACTCCAGAGCTGGAATCCCGCAGGAGTTAAAGGGTTTTGGGCTTGGTTATCACAAGATGCATGGCCAAACTTCTCACTCTTTGTTGTATACCACCGAGCAAAATGGCAAGCGCCTACATCTTCTCTTCGACGGTAAGAGTGTGTTGCGCTTGGCGATCTATTTTGGCATATTCCCCTTAACATTAGTTCTGGTGCTGATCTATGTGACCGCTTGGTGGGTTTACCGTGAATCGAATGCGTTGCTCAGCCCGATAATCTGGCTTGCACATAAGTTTGATCGATTTGATCCCGCGCACCCTGATAGTGATCTGACTGATATGTCTGATATTCCCGGTGATATAGACTGGGAAATTGAGACGTTATTCACGTCGTTTTCGTCCTATTCAACCAGGATTAGGCTCTTTGTTGAACGCGAACGAGCGTTTACTAGAGACGCCAGTCACGAGTTTCGAACTCCTTTGACCGTGATTAAGATGGCCAGCGACTTGCTGTTGAACGAACCAGATCTAAATAAGTATTCAAGCAAGTACGCAAATCGAATAAAGGGGGCTGCGCGTGATATGGAAGAATTGATCGATGCTTTTTT
>JBLHMH010000142.1:0-9060 GCA_047621785.1 Polaribacter sp.
TTCATCGCTGATCAATGGGCATGTGGCTTCACCGCTTGCCAACGCGGCCAAAAAACTGGCTTTTACATATGCTGCTTGGTCTACCCCAGCCGGAATTCGTTGTGTGAACAATTCCATCAAGAAATCTCCTTCACCGGCCGGCGGGCTTTTTAATAGCTCGATCAAGTCCGCGGTCTGCTCCGCATTTAGCGGTTCAGGTACGATACCTATTTCTGCACGTTCAGCGACGTGGGCGCGGTAAGCTTCTAACACTTTTGAATCCTCTCGATGTGTGAGTCTAAATAACGACTCAAAATTTGCAATATAGGGGTAGCCTGTTGGACCTTAAATTGTTTTAATCAATCTTGAATCGCGGCAATTAATGTTCGGCAAACCCCATATGGGTTGCTGATTTTACTATACCCAAGCCCAAGATTGAAGTGATACACTATGCTTCTGCCGAATAATGGGTATTTTGATTTCCGGCAAGCCCAAAACACAATGAGTAAAGACACACCTTGAACCAAATACCGATAGGGATTTTATGTACCGCCCTTGTTCTTCTGATATTTTTATCAGCATTTTTTTCCTCATCTGAAACTGCCATGATGGCAGTTAACCGGTATCGTATTAAGAGCCTGGCCGATAGCGGGCACCGTAGCGCTCGCTTAATACTGCGCTTGCTCGAATCTCCCGATCGCTTACTGGGCACCATTTTGTTCGGCAATAACGTAGCCAATATAGCTGCTTCGACGCTAGCCACGGTGATCGGCTTACGCTTATACGGTGATGCAGGCCTTGCTTACGCCCCTTTGCTACTGGTATTTATTGTGCTTATCTTTGCTGAGGTAGCCCCCAAGACTTTGGCTGCAATTAATCCTGAGCGTATTGCCTTTCCAGCCTGTTGGGTGCTGGTATTTCTGCAAGAAATTTTTAGCCCATTTGTGTGGCTAGTGAAAATATTCTCGAATGGGTTTCTACGCCTTTTTGGAGTTACGGTAATTGCGCAGAATAATGCCCTGACCACCGAGGAGTTGAGAGTTGCTGTGCATGAATCAGGCGGCAAGTTGGACACCTCACATAAAGACATGCTGTTGCGGATACTCGAAATGGAACAGGTGTCGGTAGAGGATGTGATGGTGCCGCGCGCTGACATTGAAGCAATTGATTTAGAAGACGACTGGGACAATATCGTTAACCAACTCGCCACCTCGCACCACACCCGAGTACCCGTGTTTAATGGAACTCTGGATAATTTCGTTGGGATTGTGCATATCCGCAAAATTTTCTACTTATCGCAGCTTGGTGAATTCAACAAAGAATCAATGATGAACATGATTCGCGAGCCGTATTTCATACCGGAAAACACATCGATTACCCATGCTTTGACGCATTTACAGGAACGTAGGCGCCAATTTGGCGTAGTAGTCGATGAATATGGCGACATTAAGGGCTTGATAACCTTAGAACAAATATTGGAAGAAGTGGTCGGTAAATTCACCACCATCGTGCCGGGAATGGATGAAGGAATTCGACCAGAAGGCGACAATTCATACTTAGTGCGCGGAAATACCTTCATAAGAGATATAAACCGACGTTTAGACTGGGATCTTCCTACCAAGAATGCCAAAACCGTGAACGGACTGATAATCGAGTATTTAGAAGACATACCG
Organism: Polaribacter sp.; assembly: GCA_047621785.1. GTDB lineage: Bacteria > Pseudomonadota > Gammaproteobacteria > Arenicellales > Arenicellaceae > Arenicella. The sequence goes on from JBLHMH010000142.1 coordinate 1,653, forward strand.
CACCCAAGCACCTGTTTTAAAATGGGAAACTATATGATTGAAATCGTGCAAACTCGAGATACTTCGGTACATGTTGCGCGTTTACAAGATCTATCTTTCGTCAATTAGACACTTGGTTAGATACCTTGCCGAAACGGGAACACACAAACCAGCAAAGCTCACAAATCAATTAATTTCTCGGCAATGCCCTTGTTCGGGATATTTTTTATGATATATTTGCTGAAATAACAGATACATATAAACCTTACTGAATCTATCTTATGAAAAATATTGTTCTCGCATTAATTGGAGCTTTACTGGTATCAGCCTGTAGTAGTGGTTCGACCGCGACTGAGTTACCTCAGAACGTAACCAACCTATTCCAAGGCAGTTATCAAAACACACCAGGCACCCAAAATGGCACAATCACGCTGGATATTGTGGAAAACGCTGCCGGGGTTGTCACGGGTAATATTATTTTTGTGGCCGAAGGCAACAATAACTGCCTAACGACTGCGCCTATTGCTTCTGGTAATTCGAATGGATTCAATTTAACCTTAACGGCGGATCAGTCCGGTGAGATTTTCACTACAACGATTACTACCATCAGTACTAGCGGCTCAACGAGCACTACCACGAGAACATCACGTACCGGACAAGCCGGAACTGACACCTTCACGAATTCAGATGGCTCTTCAGGTTCAGAAAGAACCACTGTAGAGAACACCAACGGCACTCTAAATATGCAGCTTGCCATCAGCAATGGTGGCAACAATCTAGGTGGTACATACGTTGTTAATGGAAACACATGTAGCAACCAAACAGGTAGCGGCACAATGACCCTGACTAAGTAGATTTTATCTTTCTAACTCGACAGAGAAATGCGCTATACGAAAATCACAAGATACAATGAAGTACAACAGCAACGAATCAAAGTCCTTTTTTATGAGTTCTAATAGTAAAGCTATCATTTATATGATGGCTTTTTTATTGTGTGGCTCATTCGCAGCGGTCGCGCAAGAATCGCTCGGAGGCAAGCAAGCCATCGATGAATCAACTGCAGATGAGGCAAGGAGCCCGTCCTTTGAAAAATCACATAAAGTTTATTTCAGCCTAGCCGATGAGTTTAACGGCCCAAAAACGGAAGCAGAAGCTAAACAGAGGTTTGATTGCACTGATCAAATTTACACAGTAGCGGAACTGTCTAATTATCCAAAAGGCGAATACCAATTAACAGTTGTTTGGAAGGATCCGAATAACTCGGTTCGTGAAAAAACCAGTTATCCCTTTAATGTGCATAATGCACAGACCAAAATTTGGGCTTGGCTCACGCTAAGCCGTGCTACAGGCGCTGGGCTAATCCAATGGATAGACCCTGCTGCAGGCTTGGAGAGCTTTATAGGGATATGGACGATTGAAGTATTTATCAACGGCAATCGGATCAATAAAAAGACGATTGATGTCAGCTGCTAAGTTATTTTTGCCGTAGGAGCTTTTGCCACTGCCTTTTTTGCTACATTATTTCTAACATACTCTGGGGCAAATTCAGCTGCGCAAACCGTTTCTTTTGCTCGATATTTAGACTGTGCCAAATGCAATATCGAAACAGCGCTGGGATAGACAATTTTTTCTAGGTGAGTCGCATGTTGCAATAGCTCTAAGTCGAATTCTTGCCAGTATTCTGACCACGCATTGCCGACCAGAAATACATTTGTAAACTGGTTTGCGGTCGCATTTACAACAGCAGGTTTTAGCACCTCCAGCTCATTAAGGCGCTGCAATTGACCTGCGACATTACGATACTGACAACAATATATCTCACCCATTCGGGCATCAATCGCGGCAATCACATGACCATCGAGATTGGCCTGATGGGCAAGGGCGTCTAGCGATGAAACCCCAATCATTGGACAATTGACCCCATAAGCCAAACCTTGGGCGACACCGACGCCAATTCTGAGCCCAGTGAATGAACCCGGCCCTTGACCCACCGCTACGGCATCAATATCGCAAATTACTAGCGACGCTTGTGCCAATACCTCCTGCACCATCGTCAATAAAACCTGCGAATGAATATTACTCCCTACTTGCGCTTGTTGAAAAACAAGATCGCCATGACTCAAGGCAACTGAACAGGATGAGGTGGCTGTTTCAATAGCAAGTATTGTGGCAGAAGGATTGGGCATGCAGAGCTACTCAGTTTCGCTGCAGGTGGTCACGCAGGAATTATCGCCACGAGCAATACTGGCTAGAAAACCGCACACCTTTGACTGATCACTGGTGCGTCGCATTGGCGGCAAGCTATTCAGAAATATTTTGCCATAGTGGGTTCGACGCAGGCGAGCATCACAAATCATTAACACACCCTTGTCCTGTTGACTGCGAATTAACCGACCTGAGCCTTGGCGCAACGTAGTCACCGCACGCGGCACCTGATAATTCATAAAAGGGTTATGGCCTGCCTCCTGCATTGCCTTTAAGCGTGCTTTCAATACCGGCTCAAAGGGCGACTCAAAGGGTAGCTTATCGATGATCACGCAGCTAAGCGAATCGCCTGGTACATCAACCCCCTCCCAAAAGCTCATGGTCCCCAATAGCACTGAGTTTTCTGTATTGACAAATTCGTGCAGCAAATCTCGTTTATTTGTTTCGCCTTGCATTAAGATGTTGAAGTCGTGCTCTGCCAAGCGCTCCTCAAATTGCTGCATAATTCTAAAACTGGTAAACAACACGAAGGCCCTGCCTCTACTCGCTTCTAGTACGGGCAATACAACGTCAAATAGGGCTTTGGCAAAACCATCATCTCTTGGTTCTGGAAGACCTTCAGGAACATACAACACCGCTTGATTATAGTAATCAAAGGGGCTGTCCCAGGTTGCAACCGGGGTCGAACTGTCCAGGCCTACTAATTCCTGGTAGTGACTAAAATCTCCTTCAATCGACAAAGTCGCAGATGTAAATATTCGGGCTTGTTGAGTATTCCCAAAATAGGCCTGCAATTCTTGGCCAATATCCAAGGGCGTTTCATGAATACGAAACGTCCGCCTAGCCAGCTCTACCCAACGAACCATACTGTCGTCATCGGCGTCGAGGGCAATCTTGTGACAGGACTGGGCCAGTTCGGTCGCACGCTCGAAGCATCGAGTTAAGGCTTCGCCAGCAACCGCTGCTTTTTCTAATAGATCGGCAAATTCGCTAAGCTTATCAGCAAGGGCCTTCATCTTCTTAGGTAGACTTGGAACTTCGTCAGTCAAATCGTCCCAAGAAATGCGTCGCTCATTTAAACCAAAACTAAGCCGGTAATCGGCTGCCATCTTATCCAATTGATCCGCGGTGCTAAGCAAGTCTCTAAGCAGGCTTTTTTCTTTTAATTCTGCCGCCCGGGTATCTTTTGCAAGCTCTATAAGCTGCCAAGAACTAAAGCTGCTGCCTAGAAAGTTAGAGGCAATATCCGGAATCTGATGAGCCTCATCGAAAATAATAGTTTCCACCTCTGGGAGAAGAGCACCAAAACCATCATTTTTAAGAGCTTTATCGGCAAAGAATAAATGATGATTAATCACCACTATATCGCTTACTAAAGCGGTCTTACGTGCTTTGTTTACATAACAATCTTCGTAAAAGCTACAAGCTTGACCTAGGCAATTATCGACACTGGAAGTCACTAGAGGCCAAATTTTCGAATCCTCGGGCACATCTGACAAATCACCAATATCACCTGTCGACGTCTTAGGCGCCCACGATGTCAGAGCTTCGAGCTCTGCTAGTTGTTTGTTGTCTAATCGGCGTGACGAGCCTCTCGCTACCTGCATACGCTGTAAACAGAGATAATTACTACGTCCTTTCAATAAGGACACCTTAGCGCTAATACCTAGCGTACTGAGCACTGTGGGAATATCACGGTGGAACAATTGCTCTTGCAAATGCTTAGTTCCAGTTGAAATTAGGGTTTTGCTCTTGGACAGTAATGCTGGCACTAAATATGCGAAGGTTTTTCCCGTCCCAGTGCCAGACTCAGCAATCAAGGTTTGACGTTTTGCAATAGTTGATTCAATCGCCTCGGCCATCTCTACTTGAGAACTTCTGACCGTATAACTAGTCAGCTTAGCCGCAAAAGGCCCTCCTTCACCCAATACCGGCCCAGCTCCGTCAAAATCGTCCAGTGCAGGCAATTTAAGAGACCTGTAAAGCTGTGTTAAGCATTAGAGGATTGTGTCTCTGCAGCACAATTTGCTAAGGCATCTTGCCATTTAGGTAGGCTCAGCTTAAAGGTCGATTGTAAGCGTTCCCCGTTGAGTACCGAATAAGCAGGGCGTTTTGCTGGAGTAGGATACTGATGCGTGGATATGCCATTCACGGTCATATGCTTTACACCATTTTCCCTGAAAATCGCTTTAGCAAATTCGCACCAAGAGGTTTCTCCTTCACAACTGAAATGATAAATGCCGCGCTGTTCGGACGTTATTTCACCGCGTTGCAATACCGTCATCGCGAGTTCTTTGCACACTTGCGCGATACTGCCCGCATAAGTAGGCGCACCAATTTGATCGGCTACCACTGAAAGTTCATCCCTTGACTGTGCGAGCATCAGCATCGTCTTATAAAAATTCTTGCCATGATTCGAATATACCCAGCTGGTGCGCAAAATAATCGCGGGTGCACCACTAGCAGTAATCGCTCGTTCACCGTCCAGCTTACTCTGCCCATAAACCCCATTTGGCGCGGCTGGGTCTTGTTCGGTGTAGGGGCGGCTGGCGTCACCAGAAAAAACATAATCGGTAGAAAAATGAATCAACGGAGTATTGGTGTTAACACAATATTCAGCAATCTGTTTCACCGCCGCCGCATTAATTAAAAACGCTAACTCACTTTCTTGCTCAGCTAAATCGACTGCAGTATAGGCTGCTGGATTAATAATTAGGCTTGGCTTAATCGCGGCTAAAGCTGGCTTAATATTCTGCGGGACACTCAGGTCAATTTGATCTCGACCAGCGACCACAATTTCGCAGTCTAAGTTGTGCTCAGATGAAAATGCTCTTTGCAGATAAGTGCTTACCTGTCCGTGCTGCCCGATAATCAATATTGAAGACATTTTGATTACTCTACTGACAATGTAGGTAATTGTGAGAGGCGCTGTCCCTGTCCATCCTTGGGCGACAGTAACGGCTTATCCAGAGGCCATTCAATACCTACGTCAGGGTCATTCCAGAGCAAGCAACCCTCTTGTTCAGGGGCATACGTTGAAGTGCACTTATAGACCACTTCGGCGGTGTCACTGGTGACACAAAAGCCGTGGGCAAAACCTTCTGGAACATATAATTGCTGTTTGTTTTCGGCATTAAGATAAAAACCAACCCATTCACCAAAGGTCGGGGAACCGTGACGAATATCCACTGCCACATCGAAGATTTCGCCAGCAACTGACCGTACCAGCTTACCTTGCCATTGAGGGGTCTGGTAGTGCAATCCGCGCAACACCCCATAGCTGGATTTAGAATGGTTGTCTTGCACAAACTCAGTTGGCAAACCAAGCTCTACCGCCTTATCACGATTGTAGGTTTCCATGAAAAAACCCCTGTCGTCTCCAAATACATTAGGTGTAAGCAATACTACGCCGGCTAGTTTAGTTTCTTCTACTTTCATTTATTCGCTAATAAGGTTATGAAATATTTATTTAACAGAGCAATTCTGAATATTATGGCATGTATGACACATAGCAAGCCATTGACTGCCTCTATGCTCAAAAATACAGCAGCGAATTGTAACGTGCATACCATCTTAACCCAAATTAATTGTTTCTAAATTTCACTCCATAAAACGCCTGCTGCGGTGATCGTCTCGCCCTCAAATTCTACTGCGTGAGGATTATAGTTAAATACAAATTTGTGAGATGCCGTAGATCGTAGTCGCAGCCCCTCTGGAAGCTCAGTTACCGGGATTCCAAGCGTGTTGCATATATTGCGTACAATCCGCTGCATGGCATCGGGTGTCGGCCAGCCTGCTAGATATTTTAGGCTGGAACAACCGACCAATAATGGTTCTCCAGAGGCGGTGACCTCAAGTACGGCCTCTGTCGTTTCTAAATGTTCAAACCATCGCTGCACACCACCGCCCTGTGCTAACGCTCGAACCGCTCCGCTACGCAGGCTTTCTACCTGAGCCACCTTACAATCAAGTTCGGGTATGCCCGGCGGCAAGCCATCAGGAATCGACAGATTCACAGTTTTTGAACCTGTTCGGGGCCCAATTAGAGCGATGCCTTCAAATGACTCTAGTTGAGACAATAACGTATCCCCCCAGTGCATAAGGCCGGGAATAAGTAACAATTGATAATCATTCAATTGCTGTGTATTCGCTGGTAGGATATCTACTGACAAGCCCAATCTGCGTAAGCTACGATAAAAGTCTAAGGCTAGTGAGAAATAGTCAAAATCTTTTCCCTGTGGTTGAGTTTGCCAGGCCCAACAAGACTCATAATCGAAAATCATGGCGACTTTAGACTGACCAGGAGTAATCTCACCGATCGCGTGCAGCTCCTCACCGACCTGCTTTATTTCTTTGAAGGATATCGACTCTTCACTATCAGGTCGTAACAAACCCGCATGCATTTGCTCCTGGGCAAAAGGCGCTTGGCGCCAACGGAAATAGCAGACAGCTTCAGCCTGATGAGCAATCGCTTCCCAAGTCCAGAGGCGCACCATCCCGGCCAATGGGGCAGGATTATTCGGCGCCCAATTAACCGGGCCTGGTTGTTGCTCCATCACCCACCATCGGCCCTTGCCGACAGAACGGTAAAGGTCATGATGAAAAGCCTGAAAATCTGGGTCACCTTGTTGGTAGAAGTGCATCTTCCACGCCTCATCTGTATCGCAACGATCTTCAAGGAAACCCAGCGGATAAGAGTCCCAACTCGCGATCTCTAAGTCATCACCTACCCTAAAGTGATCAAAATCGACGATGCGCCCCATGTAGTTGTGAATTAACGGTTTATCACAATGCTTGCGAATCACATCTACCTGAGCACGATTATAGACAACCACTTGATCACTGCTAAACCGCCTAAAATCCATTACGTGAGATGGGTTGGGCTCTGTGACTGTGAGGTTTGGCAAATCGATCTGGTCAAAACCAGCATATTCCATTGACCAAAACACATTACCCCATGCATCGTTTAAAGCCTCGATTGAGACATAGCGCTGAGCCAACCATGCACGAAATTCTATAAGCGCCGCCGGACTGTACGACACAACGGTATCGTGACAGCCATATTCATTGTCTATTTGCCATGCGATGACATATTCAGATTTGGCATAACGCTGCGCCATCAGCTCTGCAATTCTTACTGACTCCTGACGATATGCGCTATGGCTAAAACAATAGTGACGTCGAGAGCCAAAGTTTCGGGGGTGACCAGTGTAATCGGATGCCA
>JBLHMH010000143.1:0-9043 GCA_047621785.1 Polaribacter sp.
GTTGAAAAAGATCAGGCAGAATTAGGTGCTTTGCTTCGAGTGTTGCTGGCGGAGTTGCCGATGAAGCAAGCCAGTGGCATCGCCGCCAAGATTACCGGCAATCGTAAGAATGAAGTGTATGAATTGGCTTTGGCAATCAAAGCAGAATCCGAGCAAAGCTAACAAGTATGTTGTCGTCGATAAAGCTTAGCCTTGCATGCCTAATTTGTATTTTAGTGCAGCTTTGGATAACAAGCTATGCCCAAGCACAGGCGCCTGTTGAGGACTTTCTTGCTAATCAAATTGTTTTTTCGAAACAGCAATTCACGTCCCACGATGCGCTATTGGTGACTAATAGTTTTGGGGATATTGTCTATCAATGGCAGGGCGATAAGGCGCTAATTCCTGCTTCTTTGACTAAGTTGTTGACCGCTAACTTAGCGATTAAAAAGTGGGGCTTAGATCATCGTTTCGTCACTGAGTTTCATATAGTGGAAAATCAACTATGGGTGAAAGGCTTTGGTGATCCCTATCTAGTTTCACAAGAGCTTGATCTGATTGCTGCGCAGATTGTTCAATTGCTCAGTAGTACGGGGAGTGAGATCGAATCGATTCACATCGACTCTAGTGCTATCGCACGTGAGCCAGTGCCGGGACGAACTCAAGCAGTAGACCCTTATAATGCACCTTTGTCGGCGGTTGCTGCCAACTTCAATACTGTTATGTTGCAGCGCATAAGCGGCTCGCTAGTCAGTGCTGAACCACAAACACCACTTACCGCAACTGCGAAAGATGTGGCGAATAAGCGCACCAAAACAATAGGCGCAAAACCCAGCAGAATTAATTTAATTGATCCGAATCGCGCGCAGCAACACTTCGCCCAATTGTTGTCGATCAAGCTAGACCTGTATCAGGACGCTAAACCGTCCGTGCCAGTGAAGAAGCTGTTCATCAATCAAATGCTGCCTTCCCAGACGCGCCTACTGTTAAGGTATCAAAACTCTAAAACCTTAGCCGATGTGCTGCGTGGCGCATTAGAATATTCAAATAATTTTATTGCCAATCAGCTGTACTTATTGCTGGCGCAAGACGAGACGGACGAGCAACTAAATTTCGCCAAGTCGGACGCTTATGTTAAACAGAAATTGGCAGGCATGTACGCCAAGCCGCAGCCTAGGATCGATGATGGCGCTGGCTTAGCGCGAAGCAATAGGGTTTCGGCACGCCAGCTAAACCAAGTCTTGACTGAGCTCGAGCCATATCAGAATTTGCTAAAACGCTATAATTTAAAGACGCCTAAGGTCTCCAGCGCAAATTCGACCTATGCCCGAGCTAAGACCGGGACTCTAAATGGAGTGCATAGCTTTGCTGGTTTCTTAACGGTTGATCAGCGTCATTACCAATTTGTTTTTATGTTCAACCGAAAGACCCCATACCGCTACCGTGAACAGCTTTTACAATTACTGGCTGACCAAATAGTGAGTCAATAAATATGCGCCCTAGCAAAGATACTTTAGAAGTTGCATCCGTCGGCTGGAGTAGTCTGCGAGACTTGCTTCCCTATTTGGCAGGGTATCGGGGGCGCATCGCACTGGCGGTGCTCTGTTTAGTTGGAGCCAAAGCTGCCGGTGTAGGTTTACCGTTTCTGTTGAAGCAAATCGTCGACTTTTTGAATCAAGGAGTCATCAACGGGTCTAATCAAGAAGTCGTCAGTGGCTTGGAGCAAGGCCTGGTTGAATTTTCGCTAATCGGCATACCCTTGGCAATGTTGCTGGCCTATGGCTTAGTTAGATTTATGAATGTCTTATTCGGGGAACTGAGGGACACCATCTTTGGCCGGGTTACAGAAGGCGCAATGCACCGCATCGGCCATCAAGTGTTTCAGCACTTACACTCCCTTGACCTTGAGTATCACCTGGATAGACGAACCGGTGGACTTTCTCGAGACATAGAGCGCGGCGTCAACGGAATTAGTTTTTTAATGCGTTTTATGGTGTTCAACATAGTTCCAACATTTCTCGAGATCAGCATGATCATAGGTTTGTTGTTATGGAACTACACCTTCTGGTTTGCACTAATTGTCCTGGTTTCGGTAGTCGCCTATATCGGGTTTTCGGTAATTGCTACTGAGTGGCGTACTAATTTCATTCGCCAGATGAATCTGGCTGAATCAAAGAGCAGTACTCGCTCGGTAGATAGTTTATTGAATTTTGAAACGGTCAAATACTTCAATAACGAAGCCTATGAAGCTGCTCGCTATGACGAAAATCTCACTGAATGGGAGTCGGCTAGACGACGTAACCGCTTAACTCTTTTCGGTCTAAACGCGGGGCAATCGTTGATTATCGCGATGGCGATGACTGCATCCATGATTTTAGCGGCGACCAGAGTCACTACCGGCGAAATGACGATTGGTGATTTTGTTTTGATCAACATGTTGATGATGCAAATTTTTATGCCACTGAATTTCCTCGGATTTGTGTATAGAGAGATGAAGGGTTCGATGGCTAATATAGACGCCATGTTCGCCTTGTTGAAGGTTCAGTCAAAGGTGATAGACAAACCCCAAGCACCCGAAATTGAGCTAGTTAAAGGAGAAATAGAATTCAGTCACGTAGGCTTTCACTACCACCCGAGTAGGACTATTCTGTCTGACGTGAGCTTTAAAGTTTTGCCCCTGCAAAAGGTCGCCATTGTTGGCAGTAGTGGATCAGGCAAATCCACTATTATGAAGCTATTATTTAGATTTTATGATGTAAGCTCTGGTGCGATTCGCATCGATGGCCAGAATATTAGTGAGGTTAGTCAATATAGCCTCCGAAAGCTGATCAGCGTGGTGCCACAAGACACTGTTTTATTCAATGCTAGTATCTTCGACAATATCCAGTACGGCAACGTAGACGCTAGTGAAGAAGAGGTGTGGAGTGCGATTCGCATGGCCTATCTTGACGATTTTATTGGGCAACTCCCCGACGGTGAGAAAACCATGGTCGGCGAGCGCGGTCTGAAATTATCCGGTGGTGAAAAGCAGCGAGTTGCCATTGCGAGAGCCATCTTAAAGTCACCTGAGATTATGATTTTCGACGAAGCCACGTCAAGCCTGGATAGTCGAGCCGAACAGCGCATACTGCAAGCAATGGATAGAGTAAGGGGCAACTATACAAGCATTGTCATTGCTCACAGGCTTTCAACTGTGGTCGACGCCGATCAGATTTTAGTGTTAGAGCAAGGTGAGATTGTAGAGCGGGGCACTCACCAACAATTGCTGGATCTGAATCAATATTATGCTGCGCTTTGGATGTTACAGAATTCCGGCGCAGGCGCCGATTTTTCAACTTAGAGTTAACCTCTGATTTTTCTGGTTTACTCTTATTAAGATAGTGTCTTGCCAACATAGGTCTGTTATTGTCGGGCTTCGAAGCTCGGTAGCGATATTGCACTATTGACGCAATAAGTAGTCAAATTCCAACTCGTTTTTTTATTCTATGTATTCAATTCTAGTTAAGCCCATTCTTTTCAGTCTCGATCCTGAGCAAGCTCATGAGCTGACTCTGGATAAGATGCGCTTAGCATCCAAGCAGCGGCTTTTGTTAAAGCTGATTGAACAGTTGTTCGGATCCAAGGTTCCGGAGTTGCCAGTGACGTGCATGGGGATTGAATTCGCAAACCCGATTGGTTTAGCGGCAGGGCTTGATAAAGATGCTTGCGCACTGCCGGCATTTTCCGCGCTTGGCTTTGCCGGCGTTGAGCTTGGAACTGTCACTCCAAAGCCCCAAGATGGCAATCCGAAGCCACGTATGTTCAGGCTCCTGGAAGACAAGGGCCTGATAAATCGGATGGGTTTTAATAGTTGTGGCGTCGATCAATTTTTACTCAATTTGAAATCCACAGAGAAGTCTGCAGTAGCAGGGATAAACATTGGCAAGAATGCTGTAACCTCGATTGAAGATGCACATTTCGATTATGTGTCTGCGTTACAAAAAGTTTATAGCCGTGCCGACTACATTACTGTCAATATCTCTTCACCGAACACTAAGTCTTTACGTGATCTCCAGAACGCTGACTTCTTGGATAACTTATTACTGAAAATTAAACAGACCCTAAAAAAATGTGAGAAAGTACATAAGCGTTATGTGCCAATTGCTCTAAAGGTGGCTCCTGACTTGGACAGTGACGAAATTGAAACGATTGCCGAGTTGCTCATTTCGCATAAATTCGATGGATTAATCGCTAGCAATACCACAATTGACCGACCCTCTAGCCTACAGAGTAAGTACGCGCCAGAAGGTGGCGGCTTGAGCGGATCTCCGGTAAAGGACAAGTCCACTGAATGTATTCGCCAGTTCTATAAAATTCTCAAAGGACACGTACAAATTATCGGTGTAGGAGGCATAGCCAATGCAGACGACGCTTGGGAGAAAATGCTAGCAGGGGCTGACTTTTTACAAATTTATAGTTTATTCATCTATCAAGGGCCTGCCATGATTGCTGATATTGTTAAAGGCTTGCAATTGAAATTAGATGAGCATGGATACGACGATATAGCTACCGCAATGGCTGCGTTGAGAGAGAGTTGATATCCTAATTAAACGTCTCATACACCACGCAGAGGTGTACAAATAGGCCCCTAAGCCATTCCCGCGAAGATTGGTTTTCGATCGGCGTGCACAAACATCTTGCGAGTAAGCAGCTTACTTAGGGTAATCCCAGGGTTAACTACATTTAAACAGAGCTTGCTTGGCAAGATCGCACTTGTAGAGTCTTCGTTCTGCAAGTAGACTCTCACCTGAGTTGACTGGGCAGTCGCCGTTGAAGTAATTCAAGGGAGGAAAGTCCGGGCTCCAAAGGGCAGAGTGCCAGATAACGTCTGGGCGGCGCGAGCCGACGGCTAGTGCAACAGAAAGATACCGCTTCTTCGGAAGTAAGGGTGAAATGGTGCGGTAAGAGCGCACCGCGCAAGTGGTAACACAAGCGGCAAGGTAAACCCCACTCGGAGCAAAACCAAATAGGTGTTCTATTGGCGAAAGCTAAAAGGCGCGGCCCGCGCTGAACACGGGTAGGTTGCTTGAGGCAAGCAGCGATGTTTGTCCTAGATGAATGACTGTTCTCGACAGAACCCGGCTTATAGGTCAACTCACTCTTTATTCCTTAGGGAATAAAGAACTTTTTATTCCCTAGCAAACAAGTATTAGCGTATTTGTTTTCTTTGAGGCCCTACCGCTAGTTTTTCTGAAAACTGGGGTCGTTGATTTTGACTGGGGATTGTGGTGCCGATGATTTTTTTTAAGGTTGTTTTTAGTGACAGAGATCGATAGCAAATTTGGTATAAATCGAGTTCCCCGATTTATGCGTTTTTTGGGTTGATTTTCACTCTGTTTTTAAGCCGTTTTTAAGTCTAGAGTGTACGTATTCGCTTATATTTAATTGACGTATGTCCTCTTATTCCGGTTATTTACTAGTCATTCGTTGGTTATCGAGCCGTTAATGGACATTAACACGTTTTAATCTTGATGTTTATTGTGACTGCTCTGGCGAATGCCTGAGCTTGTCGGTCACGCATTTAGTTCTGGTAGTTTTACTTAGGCTTTTAAAACACCATATTGTGCTTATTAGTTAAAGTAATACTTTAACAAGCATCTTTAAGTCGTACTGGGATGTGCGCTAACTTACTGAAAGAAAAAGGTTTTCTTGTGCAAATAGCGCTTGACACTAATCCTTGGCTCTAGGATAGTGGGAAATTGTGGAGAAAAGTGGGAGATTGTGGTATTTATTCCAAATTCCAACTCAGAATTCAATAAACGACAAGATAAGCGAGCTAATTTAGACCATGCCTAGAGGAAGTAACAATATAAGTACTGATGCCAAGGGTCGAATTTCGATTCCTACTAAGCATCGTGAGGACTTATTGCGTGAATCTGCTGGGCGGATGGTGGTCACTATTAGTCCCAATGATCGTTGCTTGTTGATGTACACCTTGACTGTCTGGGAGGCAGTAGAGCGTAAGCTGGTTGCGTTGCCTAGTTTGAACCCTAAAACACGAAAGTTAAAACGCGTATTGATTGGTAATGCCGATGATTGCGATATGGATGGTAGTGGTCGGATTTTACTTCCAGCACAGCTACGTGAATACGCCATGATCAACAAGAAAGCAGTATTGGTTGGTCAAGGTGACAAATATGAAATATGGGATGAAGCGCTATGGATAGCACATCGTGATTCTATTCTCGAAGAACAGCTCGATGAGTCGGATTTACCGACTGAGCTCGAAACGATCTCCTTTTAGGGCACCGTATGATGACTTTAGAAGACCACATACCTGTCCTAAAACGAGAGGCGACCGAGGCGTTGAATGTATTTTCCGGCGGTGTCTACGTGGACGCCACTTATGGTCGGGGCGGGCATGCCAGAGCCATCGCAGAGCGAATGGGTGATCAAGGGCGGTTGATTGCGCTTGATCGTGACCCGCGCGCAGTGGAGTTGGGTCGACAGATGTTTAAAGACGATGAGCGAGTTCAGATCATTCACGGCGAGTTTGCCCGTATCGGAAGTCTGGTTCGTGAGCTTGCTAAGGTCGAGAAAGTCGACGGCATTCTGATGGATCTAGGTGTGTCCTCTCCGCAACTTAATCAGGCTGAGCGCGGCTTTAGCTTTATGCGCGAAGGTGATTTGGATATGCGGATGGACCCCAGTCAAGGCGAGTCAGCGGCTGATTGGCTTGCGCGCGTCGAAGAGTCTGATTTGGTTAAAGTGTTATTTGAGTTTGGTGAAGAGAAATTCGCGCGTCGAATTGCACGTGCCATCATGTTGGCTCGTGAAGAAACAAAGCTTGAAACTACGCTTCAACTAGCCACGTTGGTTGAGCAAAGTATTCCCAAGAAAGATAAGCACAAGCACCCAGCTACACGAACTTTCCAGGCAATCCGTTTGTACGTGAATCAGGAGTTATCGCAAGTTAGTGAGGCTTTGCCGCAAGCGGTGAGCTTACTCAATGAAGGTGGGCGTTTAGCTGTCATCAGCTTCCATTCTTTGGAAGACCGTATTGTGAAGCGATTCATTCGAGGGTTAGCCACGCCGAACTTGCCGCCCAAAAGCATTCCAGTTAGTGAAGATGCTTACCTTACACCGTTGAACGCTATCGGCCGGGCAATAAAGCCGTCCAGAGAGGAGGTCAGGGAAAATCCTCGTTCTAGAAGTTCGGTTCTTCGAATTGCTGAACGTACCGATGTTCGCTATAGCCCAGCTCTAAAGCCCGGAGGCAAGCATGCGTGATAGCGTCATGTGGTTCTTGGTCAGTAGCGTGGTTATAACCTCTTTGTTTACTGTGTATGTGCGCCACCAACATCGCATTGCGTACTCGGACTTTCAGTCTGAGGGTCTGCAGCGCGACGTATTAAACGATGAGTGGGGTCAGTTACTGATCGAAGAAAACCTCTGGGCGTTCCCACACCGTATTGAAAAAGATGCAACTAAGCTTCTATCCATGCGGGCGCCGAAGCCTAAAGAAATTGAGTTTGTAGGCCTACATTTCAAAGCTGCTGGAGTGAATCATGCTAGTCGCTAAGCGTAGCAATAGTATCAGCACAAGTGCGCTCAAACAGGATGTGTTGATTCCAGTTTCAACTTGGCGATATGCCACCATTGGGGTAATTTTTGGTGGTTTTTTCCTAGCTCTGATTGCTCGAGCGGTCTATTTGCAAGTGATTGATACCGACTACTTACAATCTCAAGGCGATGCTCGTTACCTTAGAGTAATGAAAGAAGCGGCCACTCGCGGTATGATCGTTGATCGCAATGACCAACCTTTAGCGATTAGTACGCCGGTTGACTCCATCTGGATTCACCCGTCCACGATACTCGAGCAGCACGGTGAGTATTCCTATACCCAGCTCGGTGAATTATTAGGGATTAGCGTTGACTCCATTATAAATACGGCAAGACAAAAGAAAGCGAGTCAATTTGCCTACCTCAAGCGCCATATATCTCCGCAATTAGCAGATCAGATTTTGGGCTTGGGTATTAAAGGCGTAGATAAGGTTCGAGAATATAAGCGTTATTATCCAGCCGGTCCTGTGTTCGGGCATGTGCTGGGATTTACCAATATCGATAATGTTGGCCAGGAAGGTTTGGAATTAGCTTATCAATCTGAACTGGAAGGCCAACCCGGTCGCACTCAGATATTGCAGGATAGAATGGGTCATGTGGTTGAATACGTTGAGCAATTGAGTCGTGTTCAAAATGGAGATGATGTCAAATTAAGTCTGGATTCGCGAATTCAATACCTAGCTTATAGGCACCTCCAATCGGCCTTAAAGAAACACCGAGCCAGCAGCGCTTCACTGGTTGCCTTGGACGCCAAGACGGGTGAAATATTGGCCATGGTCAGCGCGCCTGACTTCAATCCGAATGATCGAGCTCAGCTGAAGAGCTCTCGATTTCGGAATCGATCGATTGCTGACTCATTTGAACCGGGCTCAACGGTCAAGCCTTTTACTATCGCAATGGCCATGGATGAAGGTGTGGTCAGCGCTCAGAGCAAAATCGAAACGGATGGCAAGCTCTATATCGGACGCAATCGAATTAGTGATACTAAAAATCATGGTCTGATAACTGTTGCAGAAGTGATTAAAAAATCAAGCAATATAGGCTCGGCGAAGATTGCCATGATGATGGAACCTCGCGACCTGTATAAGAGCCATCGTAAATTGGGCTTTGGTCAAACCAATAACTTAAAATTACAGGGTGAGCAAAAGGGTATTTTGGCCAACCGTAGAAACTGGAAACCCATCGAGCATGCGACATTGTCATATGGTTATGGCCTTTCAGTTAACACCTTACAGTTGGCGCGCGCCTATCAGGCGCTAGCTAATAAAGGAGTAATGCTAAATGTGTCATTGCACCCAGTTGGCAAGATTCCATCTGGTGAGCGAGTGTTTTCCGAACAGACTGTTGAGCGGGTGAATCTAATGCTCGAGGCAGCGGTAAGCGACGAGGGAACTGCGCCTAAAGCCCGTGTTCAACAATATCGGGTAGCAGGTAAAACTGGTACCGCTCATCGAGTTGAAAA
>JBLHMH010000144.1:0-9012 GCA_047621785.1 Polaribacter sp.
TCAGCTTGGTTTAGGATGGCCAGTATCTGGCTGTCCGAATATCTAGACTTTTTCATGCAGAATCTCCTGCGTTAAGATTACAAGAATATTCTACTTTTGACTTCAGTTGTTTTTAGGGGGGATTACCACCCGAGAGAGAGTAATGGGGACTAAGCTGCATAACTAATGGCGTTGAGAAAGCGACAGTTTGATAAGGTCGCTGATTAGAGTAGGGTCGTTAATTACGAGAGGGCGAAAATGAACCTGTCCTTATTGATTTACAGCTATCTCGTTAAAAATTTCAATATAACTAAGTTGGTCAACGGCCAATTGATGCAGATCAAGTTCCAGTTGGGCAATTCTTGCTTAAATATAGATAAATGGGCTACTAGTACTTACGCCACGCGTTTAGCCCTAGCAATCGCTTAGTAAAGCGCTTTTATCTGAATTAATATAGTCAATAAGCGAGGTGATAGTATGCGAACTTTTAACATTTACAATGTGGAAGATACTGATGAACTAGCATGGCCGCAGATCAATAGTCGGCTTTCGCTTAATTCACCTTCAATTGCATTTTTCACGGACTCCAGTCGGCACAGGCCGTTAGTCATAGACGCCACTGTCACGGCATTGGAGGCGGAGCTTCTGATGAAAACGGCTCATGTAAGGCTTAAATTCATGGTGAGTGAAGAGACCCGTTTCTTAGGAATCGTTAGATCTAGATGATCTAGATGATCTAGATGATCTTAATTCTTAAGAACTTATTAAGAAAATATCACGTGATACCAGGCGTGATGAATTATCGATAAAAGACTTTATGAGGCCAAGAGCTAAGTTGAAAGCCATGGACTATAAGCAATTGTCGAACGCTAAAATTGGCGACGTGATTGACGTGCTTAAAGAGAGTGGGGAACAGCACTGTCTAGTTGTCGATAGAGCCAAACACCAAATATGGGGCATTGTTTCATCGAGTGATAATGCCCGAAAACTCTGCTTAAATATCGATATCCAAAGTAAGCCTACCTTTGCGAATATTCATTCGTGAACATCTCCTTCTTTTCCAAGCAAGGTAGTTGGCTCAGATCCTAAATCAAGCTCGATATGCTTACCAAGCCCCCATTTCTATTCTATCAAGTGATCAATTTAACATTTTCTTATGAAAAGGGATTGGAGCCAACGCTCACTGCTTATAGAATCACACATCATTTACATTAACACATCAACATCGGGTATCTGCGCATGAAGAGATTTATCGTTACATTATTGTCGGCCGCATCATTTTTTTCGGCTCAGTTGGTTTTCGCTATGGATGCGCAACTGACTTCAAAAATAGAGACGGCGTTGCAAGGTGAACACCGCAGTGACAAAAACAAAGCGCGAAATAAATATCGTCATCCAGTAGAAACTTTAACCTTTTTTGGTTTGGAGCCAGAGATGACGGTTTTGGAGATTGCGCCGGGTGGTGGTTGGTACACTGAGATTATCGCTCCAGCGATGCGCGATACGGGTGTGTATATTTCTGGAAGTTACGATGTACAGGTAGAGGGGCAGCCCAAATATCGTTACCGACAACATAAAGCATTATTAAGTCAGATTGTTGATCAGCCAGAGTTGTATGGCCAAATAAAGGTGGCCAGCTATTCACCACCACAATCGAGAGATCTTTGGCAGGAAGATTCGGTGGACATGGTGCTTACCTTCAGAAGCAGTCATGGCTGGGTCGGCGCAGGCTTGATTGATGATGTTTATTCAGACTTCTTTAAAGTCGTTAAACCTGGTGGCACGCTTGGGGTTGTTCAGCATCGTGCGCCAGACGGTGGCGATGCTATTGTATGGGCCAAGCAAGGCTACGTTCCTGAGGCCCGAGTAATACAAGCGGCTGAGAAAGCAGGTTTTGTTTTAGACGGTAAATCTGAGATTAATGCGAACCCTAAGGATCTAAAAGACCATGAAGAGGGTGTTTGGCGCTTACCGCCTACCCTTGGTTTGGGTGACGAAGATAGAGAGAAATACCTAGCCATCGGTGAAAGCGACCGTATGACACTAAGGTTTAAAAAGCCTACAAAATAACCTTGAAAAGGTGCTGGTATGATTCAACAAGAACTCTCCGGCACCTCCGTTATCTCTGTCATATGCTTGTGAGCTGAGCCGGCCTTCGAATTATTGAGCGCAGTCGAAAGATCTGATTTGACAGAGCCAGTGAGACAGTAGTGCCGGCGCGTTACAGTGCTGGATCATGTGGCGTGTGAGTCCGCCCAGTACAACTTCGCGAAACTTCGAGTGGCCCTAACTGCCCATAACATACAGGTCAGCTTGCAAGGATTCACCTAGGGCTTGAATGACTTTGGCAGTAGTGCTGTGCTGTTTATCTTTGCTTAGTAAGTGACATTCATTTTGCATCTCACGTGCACTAAGGTAATCACTGATGCTTGCCACGCTGGGTTGTTCTTGGTCGGCTGGCACAACTGTGGCGACATGTGCGTTTTCGGAACCCTGTAGCAACGGCATGGCATCACCGACTGCGCGCGCAGATTCACGTGCCTGGTCCCAACCCAGGACGATATTCTTTCCTGGAGAGCCCGCTTGCCAATCAGTCGGAATCAGCATTACGGGTTTGCCAGACTCCAATACTAATGAATTAAGCAGTGAAAAACTGTTATCGCCAGATTGAACATCGTCTTGTAGTTGTGAGGCAATCACTAAGTCTACATACCTAGCAGCTTGCAGCGGTGCTTGAGCTTGCGTATCGCTAATCCAGTTGGTTTCGATGCCCTGTTGCTCGTTTATTTTGTTGAACTGCTCTTCACTGATTACTACCAAAATGTCTTTGTACATAATTTCCTCACTGACTATCTGATGTTTGGCACAATTTTAGCGTTGATCTATGCCTTGAATTGTTTCCAGTCTAGTGGCTGAGTGCTTAAAGACATTGAGCTGGGTCAATTGAATGGTGTTATGCACCATTTTGTTTCAGAAAAATAGCCATCGTTGAAGGTTCATTTGCACTTAGATGGGTTACAGTAAGGTCAATATGTGTGCAGCAACGCTATTTCGTATTCTTCATATCGTTTGGGCTATTGTTAGCCTAACTGTGTGTGTGGTTCTCGCTACTTCCAAGGGTGGACATCCTCCTGCGATCATATTGTTACCACTGCGCTTATATTTTGGCTGCTTGGGCATTTGCTTTTGTGGATTATTTTTGAAATTATTGGGCAGGGCAGGGCAGGGCAGGGCAGGGCAGGAAGCTAAAAACAGATACCGAAACTAATATAAAAAGTTGGCCATTGTCTTTGCTCATTCTTACTGTGCTATTAGGCGGGGTTTTTATTTTTGGAGCCATGGCTATTATTTTGTTGATAGTGCTAGAAAATGATTGCTTAAGCGATATGCCAACAATTCTTGCGCTTTGGTTGCCGCCTTCCTTGTGTTTTATAGGAATTTTGTTACGCAAACCTTGGTCACGAGCATTAGCAGGTGGGGGATTTATAGCTTTGGCTTTATTTATTGGGCAACATATTTTACGCTCTCCTAGAATAAAAGCATTTTATGCAGAATAATCAAAACAGCTATTGTCGAAACACCGGCACCAATTGTGCAGTTAAGTACACTTTAATTTGACCCCTATCGCATGTCAAAACTGTTAATGTCATTAACTCTTTACTCTGGGAATACAAAACAATTATGCAATATCGTCAACTTGGCCATAGCGGCCTGCGCCTCAGTGCGCTTTCACTAGGCTCTTGGGTAACCTTTAATAAACAGGTTGAGCTTGATAGCGCCAAGAGTTTGATCAAGACTGCGTTCGACGCGGGCATCAACTTTTTTGATAATGCTGAGGGCTATGAAGCCGGCCAGTCTGAAATTGTGATGGGCCAGGCGATCGCGGATCTGGGCATACCACGCGATGAATATTGTGTCTCAAGCAAAGTTTTTTGGGGTGGCAGAAAGCCTACTCAACTGGGCCTCAGTGCCAAGCACGTGAGAGATGCCTGCAATGCTGCATTAACTCGCTTACAGGTGGAATATCTAGATCTGTACTTTTGTCATCGGCCAGATGTGCACACGCCCATAGAAGAAACTGTGCGCTCCATGCACAACCTTATAACGCAGGGCAAGGTGATGTATTGGGGTACATCGGAATGGTCGGCCGAACAAATTATGCAAGCACATGGCGTAGCGCGACAGCACAATTTAACGCCGCCGCAAATGGAGCAACCAGAATACAACTTGTTCAACCGAAAAAAAGTAGAGGACGAATTTTCTAATCTTTACAGTGAAATAGGTCTGGGTACCACCATCTGGTCACCGCTGGCCAGCGGCATGCTAACTGGCAAGTACAATGACGGTCTTGGGGTAGACGGGCGTCTCAATCTGGCCGGTTACGAATGGTTAAAAGCCCAATTTGAGAGTGAACAGGGCCAGATTAAACTGGCACAGACGCGCGAATTGAGTGCACTCGCTGATAAGCTTGAAATACCCCTGCATCATCTTGCAATCGCCTGGTGTTTAAAAAACCCCAACGTCTCTACGGTAATCTTGGGCGCTTCCAAGTTGACTCAGCTGCAAGACAACTTAAAAGCACTTGACGTGCTTGAGCAGATGGACGACGAGGTTATGCAGGCGATTGAGGCGATCGTCAACAATAAGCCGGCCGTGCCGCGCGATTGGAAGGTGAACTAATCTGCCACACCATCCCCTGATTGCAAATAGATCAGGGCATAGTGTTTTTTTAGCGAACTGGGCTATCTCATTAATCAGTGTCATTGGCGGAGCCAAAGCCCTCTGCAATTAGCGCAATCGACTCTGGGTTGAGTTGCCCCATAAGATTCATGAAAACGGCATTTTCTGGTGTGCTAACCAACACAGATAGACCTGAAATCAAGTCTTCGCTTTCAGCTTGCATGACAACGACGTGTTTATCATCTTCTCGAACACTAAGTAACGTTTGCCAATCGTTTAGCTTTAATGAAGCCATAGACGCATCAATCGCCTGTTCAAAAACCTGTCTATTGTTTTCAACTTCATAGATCCGTAGTTGCACTCCTTGTAGATCTTGTAACACGTTCATCAATATTCGTTCAGGTAATTCTAATTCTTGCTCAGAGGTATTTACTGTACGGTTAACAATCCATTTAACTGGTTTTAAACCTCTAGGACCTAAATTCAATGCCAAAGTAGTATTTGTTGATAACCAACTTGGCAGAATTAGTTTGGCATAACCGGGTTTCGACTGCATTCCACCTGCGGCTAATAGGTAGGCAGCACTGCCTAATAGCGCAAGCGTCAAAAGAGTTATAAAGCTGTATTTTAGAAACTTCACGTTCTAGTCAATATCGATGTTGAGGTTGTTGGTGATCTTGGCGATTTTGTTCGGGTCAATCTCTCCCACAATATTAATAAATACCGCTTCGCCCTCTTCTTTTTGAGGAGAAACCACCATCACTACAACGCCATCAATTACATTTTTTGTAGTCTTACTAAAGATGCGTACTTTTTGATTCTTCTCATTGTCGTTTACGGTTACCAAAGTCTCCCATTTTTGAGCTTTAAGGTTTTTACTTACTGCGTCTATGGTCGAGCTAGCTTTTTCAACCTTGCCATTTAGGTTATAAACCCGAACTTTAATAAATTCCAGATTAGATAAAATTTCAGCTAATTCAGGATCTTCACTTTTAGCGAAGCTTCCAACCATGTTCATAAGCCCTGAGCCTAAGTTGATCTCAACTTTTGGTTCGCCGTAGAAAGATGAAAGATCGGCAAAATCAATTTGCCCTTTGCTGTCGGCATAAGCTGAAGCTGTAAAGATTAATGTTATAAAGCTGATGCTAAGAATTCGTTTAAGGTTTTTCATGAGTTCCTCTTTGATTGTTAGTGATCGCACGTTTCACAGCGTACGGTTTGATGTTTTGCTTGTTGACTCTAGCGATTCAACGGCCGGTGATACTGCATCTCGACCAATCTCTATTACGGGTGCAAAAGCTGCTTTTTTCATATTGGTATTAAGCGTTTTTAACATTTGAATTCGCGTGATTTTATTAGCTTCGCCTAAATAGTGAAGCGCTGTGGCTAGGTCGATTTGCGCTTGTTCAAGCTGATTAAGTGTCTGTTGTTGTTGGTAAACTTGCATCAAAACAACCGCCATTAATAAGCTTGCTGCGACACTCGCAAACTTTGGCCATGACTTAAAGGATCGTTGTTTGATTGAGTTGGAGCTGCTTAGAGTCGGCTGCGTTATTGAATATAGTTTCTCGGTTAAATTTGTCGGCACATCCACCATCGGAAAATCAACTTCTGATTCATCTGCCTGCTCAGACGATCTGGTGAACAAGCTATTCAAAAATTCTGATTCTTTGTCTTTCATAATTCGACGCCTTGTAAAAGAACACGTAATTGTTTTCTACCTCGATGAATGTAGACCTTGGCCTGATTTTCATTGAGGTCTAAAGTTCTGGCTACATCTTTAATTGATCGCTGTTGTAGATCCGCCAAAATAATCAGCGAGCGATAAGGTTCTGTTAGTGTTTCAATGGCGCTGCTAAGCCAAGCGCTCAATTGCTTCTTCGCTAGTATGGTTGCTGGTTTACTATCTGAACTATCGCTCTGCAATTCATCAAGATTTTGAATAGACATTGGTTTGCGTTGGCGTAGTTTATCGATGCAAAGATTTCGAACCACGTGTAATAACCATGCTTTGCCTGACTCTGGATTCAGATCGTTTTGCTTTTGTGCTTTGTTCATATGTTTCCATAAACGTTCATAAGTCTCTTGAGTCGCATCTTCTGCATCACTTTTATCTGCCAAAATATACATAGCTTGTGAATACACCAGTTGTTGGTTTTGATTAACCAAAGTTCGAAACAAGAATTTCATGCAGTCAAATAGCTCTATTTTTCACGTTATTTGTGTTCGTTACTTATTAATACGTTTGGCAGCGGAAAAGGTTACAAAAATATTTTCACATTCTCAGGCCAAATCCTTTGAGATTACAATATCAATACATCGGATAGCCATTTCAATAATAGTCTGTTGCTAAATAGCGGGCTAGGCTAGGCAGGTAGGCAAGTCGAGCGCAGCGCAAAGTTAAGCGAGCGTGTCGCTTATGCGCAGGAGTGTTTTTTTGAAGAGCCATCCTTGTCTCTGTTAAATGCCCTATATTGCCCAGCAATTTGCGTGCTGGGTTTAATCTATCGAGTTCTACTTGAAGCGCTTGATAAGTACTGCTACATCGCAAAGATAACTAATTGGCGAGCATCTAGTACGATGGAAACAAGCATTAGCAAACTTACCCAAGTGATCCAGGTTAAATAGCTTAGCTTGACAATACTGCTTGTGGCCTTGGCCAAGGTTGGTCTATTTTTTGATCCCCACACTAAAAATAAGATTGGAGTCCAAAAAATGAGATGTAGGTAGGTGCCGATTTGGGTACGCGTCAGGTCGTTAAAAATTGTTTTAACGACGATTAGCCCGACCACGTTTATCACAAAGGCAGCCAGAATCCATCGAGCCCCTTTCTTTGAATAGACAAAAAATAGACTGCCTAGAAATGAAAAGGCCATCACCTTCATCCAAATTTGTACGCCTGAAGAATAGCTAGACGCTTCTAGTTGCAGCTGGGAAAAGGCTTCGAGAATGGATTCAAGCATAATTAGTTAATCTATTGGGTGTCTAGAGCTAAAGGTATTGTTAGCCTTGAGTATGCTTTATAACTAGGCCGTCAGATACAGTATCAAAATCGTATAAACCGCAAACAGGCAGGTCAGAACCTTAAACCAAGCGGGGCGCAGAGCAATAAGGAGCATTAGAACAATCCCGATCGAGGGGAGCGCCAAGGACACTGCGGCCGGATTTCCGAGCATGACAATATTTACGTAGGGGCCTATACATAAATAGCCGAGCATCGAGACTGCCGCTACCCGCCCGAAGGTTGCACTGTGCAACTTAAAGTCGAGCTCAGAGTCATTGGTAATATCAAAATCCTCTTTGGGTAAGGACAATTCTGCTGCGCCATAAATAAAAATAGCGCCCACTACAAGGATAAAGAAACTGCCGAATGTCCAGTCTGTAAAAGTTCTTAGTTCCCAGCCGACCCACCATAATTGTAGAATGTAGAGCATAACGCAGACCGCCCACAAGGCCGTTGCCCAATCAAAAGTCACATGCTTATGAGCGCGTACTAAACCTGCTACAGAGCTCAGTTGACGGGTAATTGCCAGGCCCAGAATGATGGAGATTGCTATAAAGACGTATTCGTGTTGAGTCATTTTTGGAAAAATCCAGGGCTTTTTCTACTGCCATTTCGACAGTTAGTTGAAAATAGAATAAAAGAAGACTAAAAAATGCGATTAGACAGAACTAGGGGTGAATTTATCGTTAGTTTGAATGCATATAAATTGACGCGAGCCATTCAATAAACCTGACATCAACACCAAAAAACGACATAGATTTCCCCCCACGGTGATAGTGTGCGAAAATAAATTCACGCATCGCTCAACCCGCCTTGATTTAATAAAATCTTGCTGCCTAGACGCAAAATGAGTGGTGCAACAAACGCAACTTGAACTGCTTCCTTTTTGTTTGCTAAACAGTCCAGTTGTCAAGCTAGAAGACCGCGCCGTTTTGGCGTTTAATAGATTAACTGTGGTATCTGAAAAGCTAGCAATTCTGGCTCAACAGAAGCACGGAGAGATGAAACCGGCGTGACTAAAAAACAAGCAAAGAGCGAACGAAAAATATTAGAGGCCGCCAAGAAAGCAGCAAGAGTGCTGGGTGTTATTTTGGCCTTGCCGTTCTTCATATGGCTGCCTTTAAGTTTTTTGCCGGTAATTCCTTCAATGATCGACGTATTTGGAATGCAAGGCTTGCGTATACCTACTGGGATTGTGATTGCTGGCCTCATGTTAGCGGCTTTTGGGTTCGAAGATTTTTAAAATGCTTTTGTAAATAACAATTGGCAGAATTTTGTCAAAATTAATTAAACTCACAGGAGATTAGTACATGTTTAAGATATCCGACATTTTCATTTTACTGGCGGTG
>JBLHMH010000145.1:0-8885 GCA_047621785.1 Polaribacter sp.
ATAGGCCCAAGCAATATACCGATTATCAACAGAAATAGAATTGCTGGCAATTTAACCTGCTCGGCTAGCCACTGGCTCAAAAATCCTAATAAGCCAATCAGTCCGAGCAGTAGTAGCGGTGTGATGTGTTCCATCTTTCTAAAATGTGATTAATGTCTATTGAGGTTGTTACTAAAGTCGAACTAAAGCCATGACTAACAGCAATTTGGAAACGAAGTGGAAGTGTCGTGCATCCAGTATAGATGTTTTAACTAGACGCTCTAACCATTTGTTTTGTGTTCTACCTCTTTTTTGCTCCTAAAAAGACTAGACTGCAAGGTATAATCTAGACGCGGTTCATTATTGAGCATTATCTGAAGGATTTAGTCATGAAGGAAATACAAGAGCTTCTGAACTTCAAGCTTATTGATACGGCTGGGGGTATTGTGGTGTCAGTCGCCGATGTCATTTTGGTTCTTGGCCTAATTTATGCCGGTTATCTGATGAGTCGGTTTATCGAGTTTATTCTGGCGCGTCGCTTAGCCAAAACAGAGCTGCGCTCAGATGCAGTGAATGTGATTAAACGAGTTTCGTTTTATTCTATATTTGTGATGGTGGCTCTAACCATTATGGGCCTGCTGGGTATTCCAATTACTGCCTTTGCGTTTGCCACAGGTGCCGTTGCGATTGGTATCGGTTTTGGAGCACAAAACATTATCAATAACTTTATTAGCGGTTGGATACTAATCGCAGAGCGTCCAATTCGCGTCAATGACTTTATTGAAATAGATGGCTTTCATGGAGTTGTGAAAAATGTAGGTACACGCTCGACATTGGTCCATCGTTCTGATGGCGTGCATGTGCTGGTGCCAAACAGCAAGTTGCTTGAAAATACAGTAATTAACTGGACCTTGATCGATGGCTTGATTCGAAGTCAAATACGGGTCGGTGTAGCCTATGGCTCGAACCCTGAACAGGTATTAGAAATTATTCAGCAGTGTGTAGTCGATCGTAAAGAAGTCTTAGTTGAACCCAAGCCTGAATTTATATTTGAAGACTTCGGTGATAATGCACTAATTTTTGACACCTATTTTTGGTGTGATGTCGGGGGCGAAAAGACCTTGAGGGCGGTTCGTAGTGAAATCCGATTGGCACTGTCAAAAGCTTTTGAACAGGCAGCCATAGTGGTAGCCTTTCCACAACGCGATATTCATTTGCATACCGCCAAGCCAATTGCAGTGCAGATGCTAGAAAAAGATA
The DNA here is from genome assembly GCA_047621785.1 of Polaribacter sp. Classification (GTDB taxonomy): domain Bacteria; phylum Pseudomonadota; class Gammaproteobacteria; order Arenicellales; family Arenicellaceae; genus Arenicella. Next base: position 1,240 of record JBLHMH010000145.1, read on the forward strand.
TGGGAGAGAAATAATGGTGACCGCCAATTTGCCACAATTTATTCATCAGATAGTTTTGAACGGAGATCGGACGCACGATCATATCGCCAACCTAACTGATATACAGCACCATCAAACGATCTGGCAACACGTGAATCTAGATGACGTTGATTCTCAACACTGGATACAAAATGAGTCACAGCTTGACGAAACAATCATCAATACCTTATGCGCCCTAGAGACTCGCCCTAGGTCGCTAGAAGTAAAAAACGGGGTATTGGTCGTTTTAAGAGGGGTTAACATGAATCCGGGGCAGGATCCTGAAGACATGGTGTCGATTCGTGTTTTGCTAGAAAAGAACAGAATACTTTCAGTTCGTCGGCGACGCATTATGGCTGAAGATGACATAATCGAGGATCTTGAAAAAGGCGAAGGGCCGCGATCATCTGGAGAGTTTCTGACTGCATTAGTGGATAAATTGGCAGATCGAATTGGTGATTTTGTTGGTCGAATTGATGAAAAATTAAGTGACACCGAAGACCGACTAGAGCAGCTCACCCCTGTCGAGCTGAGAGTTACTTTAGGCTCACTGCGGCGAGAAATTGCGGTAGTAAGACGTTATTTATCGCCGCAGAGGGATGCGCTTGATCGGTTAAATCATCTTGAGAGCAAAATTTTTAATGATCGAGATCATCAGCGTTTACGGGATGAGTCGGATCGTGTTTCTCGCTACCTAGAGGACCTCGATCTAGCGCGTGAACGTGCCGTGGTATTACAAGAAGCCTTTCTCTCTCAAATAGCTCAACAACAGAACAGTCGTATGTACATGCTGTCAATTTTGTCAGCTATATTTTTACCGCTCGGTTTTTTAACAGGCTTGTTAGGCATTAATGTTGGGGGAATGCCGGGCGCAGAAAACGCCAATGCATTCTGGATATTTGCAGCGATGCTGGTAGTAATGGTTTGCATTCAGTTTTGGATACTGTGCAAGCTGAAATGGTTTTGACTGGCAATAGCCAGGCACAGTGGATGGAATATTAAGGTTTTTGCAAAATTTAAGCCGCGCTTCATCTAAATTTATAAGTACTCAAACGCTCTAATTAGATAGGCTTGTGTACCCTCTGCGTTGTAAAACGGACATTTCGCTCTTCGCTGAATTCCGCTACGCTCAACGCTGAACTAAGCGGAATGTTGATGTCCCATTGCTACTTTTATATAAACGAAGACTCCGTTCTGCCCATTCGCTGAAAAATAAACTCTAAGCCCGATTGATTGACGATATAAGCATTAAGTAGCACTTTTAGGCTCTCATCAATCGGATTTCTTAAGAAGACCATATATTTAGCTTTGTCCATACTTTCCTCGCAGGGTAAATTTTCGTCAACTTAGGACTGACTATAACTTATAAAATTTATTTATTTTCTTGATTGACAGCCGTCCTAAGACACACTTCATTGATGGATCAATGACAAAACGTCCATTCATGGCTTCACGCCCAAGCAGCATCCTATAACCCATTGCATCGCGGTCGGACAGGGTTAGCTCAGCATCCCAAATGCTGTCTCCAAGACTGATTGGTGTGCTAATGACATAACGGGTTTCAGATGTCCCGCTAGAGCTCTTAACGTCTCGTTTATCGACAATAGGGCATTCACAGCTGATCAAAATTTCGTCGTTTTTTTGGACTGGGTGTACCTCAAAACGCACCCATTGAACATCATTCTTAAGGTAAACACTTATGTTGAACGCATGGATAGACGACGTTTTTGCACCAGAGTCTATGCGTGCTTTGATGGCTGGGATACCTAACTCTGGAAAAGCACACCACTCCTGGTTGCCGATCATTTTTTTATCGTAACTCATAAAATCGTATCAATAATAATTAGGCATTGCTTGCGCATGTTTGCTGGTATAAGCCGATGAATATCTTCCCTGCTCGCCTATGCATGTTAGGACCTTCTATCTTCTAACGCAGAGCTAATATATTTGGTGTAGCGGCCGATGATAAAACCTATATACAGCGCGCCAAAAACCAATACAACTCGACGTGTTTTCAATTCAAAAGAAAACAAAATGATCTCTACTTCTTTGGCATTCTGGATTGAAAAAACAATCACAAACACCAATAGCAAAGCTACGATTACTATCTTCGTTTTCATGGTTTTTTTACCTACTATCATGCATGTTCGAATACGCTATTAATATCACCAAGGATACGTACCTGCAAGGAGTTAAAATAATTACCGCTATACCCACCGTCAGTTACAGGTGGTAATTTAAGTTGTTGGCAGTAAATACTCAGACATGGTTTGGATGTTCTCAGCAATTTCTTCTTCTTGTTCAGAGAAATAGGCGATATGAAACATTGCATCACCTTGTTGTACTAAAGGAATGTTTTGTTTGCCAATCACAATTCCAGCGCGGCGCGCTTTGACCATTCCGAATACTGCACCTAGCGGGCTGCCAATCTCAGCTAGGTCGTCACCTTTTTCAACATGATCGCCTAAGTTCTTTAGATTCTTGACGATACCACTGTGATGGGCGCGTACCCAAGCACTTGTATTGGCAATATAGGGGACAGCCTTAACTTTTCGGCTAACCTTTTTTGTCATTTCCAATTCAGATAAAACATTGAGAATGCCCCGAACGCCGGTTCGAATAGAAAGTTCGTCGAAGCGCAATGCTTCACCGGCTTCATATAATAATATCTTAGTATTTAATTCTAGAGCTGCTTGGCGCAGCGAACCGTCCCTCAAGGTTGAGTTCATCAATACCGACACACCAAAGGCTTCGGCCAGCTCAGTGGTTTCAGGGTCGTTAAGATTGGCACGTATTTGTGGGAGGTTAGAGCGATGGATGGCCCCTGTGTGCAAATCAATACCATAGTCGGCTTTTTTAACAATTTCGTTCAGAAAATTATGTGCCACAATGCCCGCCAATGAGCCGTATTCCGAGCCCGGAAAGGATCGATTAAGATCCCTACGGTCTGGCATGTAACGGCTTTGGTTTAATACGCCATAAACGTTGACCATTGGGGCTAGAATTAGTGTTCCTGCGCTTAGTTTAAAAGTTTTAAGTCGAAGCAAGCGCCGAATTATTTCAATCCCATTGATCTCATCGCCATGGACAGCCGCCGATACAAAAAATGTTGGGCCGTCTTTTCTGGCGCGCCTAACATGAATCGGCATACTGATATTGGTATCGGTATATAACTTAACAATCGGCATATCAATGTCAATTGATTTGCCGGGCAATATTTCGTGGCCGCATATGTTAATCGATTTCATTATTAATCCTTATTTAATCTAACCCTTGCCGCGAGTTTTAGTTTTAAACGGCTTAGCGTTTTTTTCAATATGGTCGTAGATCAATCCTGCGACATCTTTGCCAGTCGCGAGTTCGATGCCTTCTAAGCCGGGTGTTGAATTTACTTCCATAACCACCGGGCCGTTCTTGGATTGCAGTAAATCAACCCCGCACACACCTAGCCCCATCGCTTTTGCAGCGGCAACCGCAGTGGCTCGTTCTGGCGGCGAGAGTTTAAATAGCGTCGCCGATCCGCCACGATGTAAGTTGGAACGAAATTCACCTTCGGCACCTTGGCGTTTCATTGCAGCAACTACTTTATTACCCACTACGAAGCAACGGATGTCAGCACCATTGGCCTCTTTGACAAACTCTTGGACTAGAATATTAGCCTTAAGACCCATGAATGCTTCGATAATCGCTTCTGCTGATTTATTAGTGTCGGCTAACACCACGCCGATGCCTTGCGTACCTTCGAGTAATTTAATTACCAGTGGTGCACCGCCAACGGTTTTAATCAAATCTTTTGTATTGTTCGATTTATTCGCAAACCCAGTTCGAGGTAGCCCAATATGTTCGCGTGATAAAATCTGCAAGGAACGCAGTTTATCTCTAGATCGACTAATTGCGACCGATTCATTGACCGAAAATGTGCCCATCATCTCAAATTGGCGTACTACTGCTGTCCCGTAGAACGTGACCGAAGCGCCGATCCTTGGAATTACCGCATCATACCTAGGTAATTCTTCACCTTTGTATCGGACTACCGGCCGGCTTTTAGTGATATCCATATAGCACTGCATGGTATCAACCAAATCGATTTGGTGGCCTCGGGCTTCGCCTACTTCTACTAGTCGTTTTGTGGAGTAGAGTTTTTTATTTCTAGATAGAATGGCGATTCGCATAAAGGGCTCCGAAAATGATTGGTTTAATCGTAAAGTTTAAATTAGAAGTGTGGTCGACAAAGAATGCACGAGTCATGTTAAAGCATACAAAAGGCATGCTGAAGGTACTAAAGGGGAAGTCTTGTCATCGAATAAATCTAACTGGCATGCATGCTTTTAAAGCATAGGTCAAAGTACTCGTAAACTATTGGTCAGTACGACGCACATAAATTCCTTCAGTGAAATCATATGAGTTAACATACAGATGGTGATAAAGTAAGGGAAATCAATTGTGGTATGGTGATTAGCAAAAATCAAGACACGATTTTTCTTAGAGATGGTCAATTCTAACACTTGGTAGCCTGTCCATGATCAGTACATTTCTTTATGACCCAACCACTAAAGTATCACAACATGGTGGAGTTGAATTAATACAAGCATGGAGTGACTCCCAGCACAGTTTAATCTGGTTGGATATCCAAGGCGAGCCTAAGGAAAAAGACGTCGCTTTGTTAGGGCAATTTAACATTCATCCGCTTGCGATTCAGGATGCTCTACGCCCACGCCACCCGCCTAAAATCGAAAGATTCAAAGATTTTCTGTTTATCTTGTTAAAGGGATTAGACTCGGACTCATTGGGAATCGATTTTGGCGCGATTCAATTGTCTCTTTTCGTTGGTAGTCGATTTCTAATCTCGCGGCATACTAAAGCGTCTAGTTCGGTTAACTGGCTGTTCAGTCAATTAAAAAACGGTGACGCACCAATACAAGGGGGTTGCGGTGCACTCGCGATACGTCTTAGTAATAGACTCGCAAGGCGATATGTAGAAATGCTTCTGGAGTTGGAGCCGCGTCTGGACGAAATAGAGGAAGAAATGTTTCGTAGCCCTGACGACAAGCTGTTGGCGGAACTTACAGGCTACAAGTCAAGATTGAGGAAGCTAACCAGAATTGCCAGTTATCACAAAGACCTAGCCGCTGCGCTGCGTGATCGTGAGGAACTATTAATAGATTCGTCCTTGTCTCACGAAATTGTGGATCTGTACGAACAAATTGAGCGAACTCAGACGCTGTCGAATATGTATTATCAGATTTGTAATGACTTAACTGACGGTTATCTCGGCATGTCTTCCCACCAGCTAAACCGAGTAATGCAGCTGCTGACCATCATTACTGTTATTTTCGTTCCACTCACCTTCATGGCAGGAATTTACGGAATGAATTTCGAGTACATACCAGAACTCGGGTTCAAGGCAGGATACTTCGTATTGCTTGGAATTATGTTGGTTTTGGCTATTGTACAGATAATGTATTTTCGTCGCAGGAAGTGGCTATAACATGCCTGAATCTACGTCAGTTATCGCTAAATTTGGTAGTAGCCAATTTTGGCATGAGGGGTTTGCTAAAGCGGCACTTTGGTTTGACAATACTTTAGCCTCACAAGAAACCTTAATTGAATTGGGGCTTATTGCGGGGGCAGCTGCGATAGCTTGGTTGTTAGCCAAATTTCTTCGCACTCAAACTACCGCGTTCGGCCAACGTAATTCTCGATATGCGCTGCTCAGGCGCTTATGGCTAAGCTTAAGTAAGATAGCATTCCCCATTCTATGGCTTAGTTTGCAGTGGCTGATTGAGTTGGCGATGGCGAAATTGGGTTTACGCATAGGATTGATCGTCGTCACGTCGAGTCTATTGACCGCATGGATCGTAATAAGTGTGGTGACAGTTTTTGTAGCTAATCCACTGGCTTCTAGAATTATTGCTTTAACCGCTTGGGCGATTGCCGCTTTAAATATACTCGGTCTGCTTGACGAGGCAATTACGTTCTTAGACCAAGCTTCATTTAGTCTGGGGCAAGCGAATATATCTGCGCTGATGGTCTTTAAAGGCGCGGTTAGCCTTGCGGTACTTTTGTGGGGCACAGCGCTACTTGGTCAGGTTATTGAAAGCCGGATAAAGGCATCACCTAACTTAACACCGTCGTTTCAAGTACTCTCAGGCAAGCTGCTTCGCATGGCGCTGGCGATAGGCGCATTTTTATTCGCACTAACCATTGTTGGGATAGATCTAACTGTATTTGCAGTTTTGGGCGGGGCTGTAGGCGTCGGATTAGGTTTTGGCCTACAGAAGATATTTGCCAATCTTGTAAGTGGATTTATTCTGTTGGCAGATAAGTCAATCAAGCCTGGTGATGTGATTGTGGTGGGCGCTGACTATGGAACAGTTGACTCACTCGGCGCACGATATGTATCGGTGCTAACGCGCGATGGAATCGAACATCTAATTCCAAATGAAGAGTTAATCACCAGTAGGGTCGAAAATTGGTCGCACTCCAATAGTCTTCTGCGATTACGTAAAATGGTTGGCGTTCACTATAAAGCAGATGTTCGTCAGGCAATCGCTCTGTGTATGGAAGCAATGGACGAGGTGCCTCGAATTTTAAAATCACCAGTGCCGTCTTGTCTATTAAGAGAGTTTGCCGATAGCTCAGTCAATCTTGAAATGAGATTCTGGGTAAATGATCCTATGAATGGGCGTGCCAATGTAACCAGCGATTTGTTGCTCCTGGTATGGGATAAATTTCACCAGAATGACATCGAAATTCCTTATCCACAGCGAGACCTTCATTTACGCAGCTCAGATCTAAACGATGTCTTTGACCTCGATATTAGTCGAGATAGTTCAGTCGAAGATTCTTCAGAGCGCTGATTGGATTGATGTGTTGAGAGCCTGAGGCTGCAACACACTGCAAGGCGCTTATTCCGATTGTTAGACACTATTAATCATTTGTTGATTAATACATACTGCGCGACGATCAAAAATCAAATTTCGAAAGACTCACAATGACTTGTTTTCTATAAAGGTTAAGGTATCAGTATGAGTAGTGAAACCAGCGGTATTATTATTATTCTATTATTGCTTACGATAAACGCTTTTTTTGTCGCAGCAGAGTTTGCCTTAGTCAAGGTACGGGTTTTTCGCATTGACCAACTCGCCGATAGTGGCAGCAAAGCAGCAAAGCTAACACAACGAATTCAACTCAAACTGGAATCCTACCTAGCGGCATGCCAATTGGGTATTACCATGGCATCGCTGGGTCTCGGTTGGGTGGGTGAGCCGGTAGTCGCAGCTTTACTTGAGCCAGCATTTCATGCCGTGGGCCTATCTGACGCTGCGGTGCATACTTCTGCATTCATTCTTGGTTTTCTAATCTTTTCGTCATTACACATTATTGTTGGCGAACAGGTGCCAAAAACTTTTGCTATTAGAAAATCAGAGCCGGTATCACTTTGGTGCGCTTACCCTTTGCACTGGTTCTATCTTTTTGCGTTCCCATTGAACTGGCTGTTGAATAAAGCATCTCGTTCTATTCTGTCTTGGTTTAATGTCGAAGAAGCAAGTCACGCAGAAGTGTTATCAAACGATGAGATTCAGGGGATCATCAATACTTCTGAGCTCCATGGCGATATGGATACC
>JBLHMH010000146.1:0-8872 GCA_047621785.1 Polaribacter sp.
AAGAAGTTTCGCCGCCGTCGACCATAATGGCCTGCCCGGTAATACTCGAAGGCGCATGCGCCGCGAGATAATATACCTGATCTGCCACTTCACTCGGTTGGATAAATCTTTTTTGGGGGTTATGTTTAGTTAATGCTGCTATCGCTTGCTCGGTGCTGCGACCTGTTTTTTGAATGATATTATCAATTGCGTCACTCACAATGTCTGTTTCTGTAAAACCGGGGCAAACGGTGTTGATTGTTACGTCGGTTTTGCTAATCTCAATGGCAATACTGCGCGTTAAACCCATGATCGCGTGCTTGGAGGCGGTATATGCAGACACATATCCATAACCCTTAACGCTGGAAGTACTACCAATGTTAATAATTCGGCCGCTATTGCGTTCTAGCATGTTTGGCAAAACCGCCTGAATGCAGTAGCAAGCCCCTAGAAAATTAACGTTCATCATGGCTTGGAATTGTTCTGGCTTGGTCTTTACAAAGGGCGCGGTTAGCGCTGCTCCTGCATTGTTCACCAGCACATCTACTGGGCCAAAAGTATCGACCGCTTGCTTAAAGGCAAGGTCGATTTCTTCGGGTTTAGTGATGTCGCAGCTTAGAGCCAATGCAACTTCGCCTAACTCCTTCGCTTTGCCGGTTAGCGGCTTTGTGTTCTGTACTAGCGAATTGGCCTTCTCTTGTAACAGCGCGGCATTTCTACCGATCAAGGTAACTTTGTATCCGTTGGCGACAAAAGTATCGGCTATGGCAGCACCAATCCCTCTTCCAGCGCCAGTTATAATTACATGTTTATTCATAGTGGTAATGATTACACATTAATCGCCATGTCGGCGGCGCGTTGTAGATTCCGTTGCAATTGGGTAAAACCAGCTTCGTATTGCTGCGGCACGCTAACCCCATCGCCACAATAGCCTTGCTCAGCGGCAGCGCGAAGAGTCCAGTTGGCGTCAGAAAGATGCGGGCGCGCTAAACAGCATAAGTCTGCGCGGCCTGCCATCAAGATGCTATTGACATGGTCAACCTCAAAAATATTGCCCACTGCCATGGTGGGTATATCCGCGTCGTTACGAATTTGATCAGAAAAAGGAGTTTGGAACATTCGGCCGTAGATAGGTTTGGCATCTAGGCTTGTTTGTCCGGCGGACACATCAATGATATCTGCCCCTGCTTGTTTGAATAACTTGGCAATCAATACCGATTCATCTGGAGTGATACCTAAATCGCCCACCCAGTCATTCGATGAGATCCGCACCGCCATTGGCTTATGTGCTGGCCAGACGGCACGCATCGCACTAAAGACTTCGAGCGGATATCTCATTCTATTTTCTAATGAACCACCAAACTCGTCCTCACGCTTGTTTAACACCGGCGTAATAAATGCTGAAATCAAATAACCATGTGCCGCATGCAGCTCTAACATATCGAAACCGCATTTATCGGCTCGTTCAGTGGCGCTAACAAAGTCAGCTAACACTGCCTGCATTTGATCGGGCGTCATTTGTTGCGGGACCTTACTGTGCTCTGCAAACGGAGTTGCTGAAGCACTAACAAGATCCCATGCACCAGCCTCCAACGGCTCATCCGAAATACTAGAATCCCAGGGTTTTTTGGTGGCACCCTTAGGCCCCGCATGACCGAGTTGGATAGCCATTTTTGCACCGCTGTGCTGATGAACAAAACCAACAATTTTGGTCCACCGCTGCTGTTGCTCATCATTCCATAATCCAGTACACCCGGTCGTGATTCTAGCGTCTGGCGAAACATCTGTCATTTCTGTATAGATAAGCCCGGCGCCACCTTTTGCTAATGAACCGTAGTGAACCAAGTGCCAATCATCAGGCACGCCGTTGTCAGCGCAGTACATCGACATGGGTGAAACCACAACACGATTGGCCAAGGTCATTTCGCGCAGCTTGAACGGCACAAACATGGGCGGTATCGGCTCCCTCACTGGATGTCCTAGTGCTTGCTCTGCAAACCATTTCTCCATGCCTTCCAACCAAGATTGATCACGAAGTCGCAGGTTCTCATGACTAACTCGTTGACTTCGAGTTAGCAAGGAATAGGAAAACTGTTCAAAATCAAATTTAGAATAGCGATCTAATTGCTCAAACCAGGTCAGTGAATTTCGGGCTGAACTCTGGAGCTTAAGCGCATCAATCTCTCGTTCGTCTTGGTATTCCCTCAAACCAGTTTGAATGTCCGATGAAGCGTCGATCTTAGTTGCCAGCGAGATCGCATCTTCTAATGCGAGTTTGGTACCTGAGCCAATTGAGAAGTGTGCTGTGTGAGCGGCGTCACCGATCAACACTACATTGTCCTTTATCCAGTTATGGCAAAGTACGCGAGGAAAGTTTATCCACGCTGAACCTCTAATATGGGCTGAATTAGTGAGTAGCTTATGACCATCGAGAGACTTTTCAAAGACCTTACGGCAGGTCTCCGCACTTTCGTCGTGGGTCATGGAGTCGAAGCCAAAATTATCGTAAGTTTGGGTATCGCACTCCACGATAAAGGTCGATGTGTTCTGGTCAAATTGATAGGCGTGCACCCACAACCAGCCATGCTCCGTCTTCTCCCAAATAAACGTGAAGGCATCATCGAAAGTTTGTTTTGTACCCAGCCAAACAAACTTATTGGTGCGTATGTCGATATCCGCTTCAAAATGCTCTAAATCACCATTACGGACGCGGCTATTCAAGCCGTCAGCTGCAACAATTACATCTGCCTGTGGAAACTGCTGCTGTAAATGGCTTACATCTATATCGCTCTCAAAATGCATTTCTACGCCAAGCTCTTGAGCCCGCGCACTTAATATCTCCAATAAACGTTTACGACCAATGCCAATAAAACCGTGTCCGCCGGATCGATCTTTACGGCCATTTACGATGACATCAATATAGTCCCAGTGAATTAATTCAGCATTCATTTGCTGGGCGCTAACCGGGTCATTGGCGATCAGGTTATCCATAGTCTGATCTGAAAAAACCACACCCCAACCGAAAGTATCACCTGGCTTATTGCGCTCGTAAACCGCTACTTGGTGTTCTGGATTTTTTAACTTTAACGAAATTGCAGTGTAAAGCCCACCTGGGCCACCACCAAGACAAACAACATTCATAACATTCAACTCGTTTTCAATTGGTTTTCAATTCGTGGAACTCATACGCAATGCGTACATTATCCAATAGGGCTAGAATATATTATAGTTTAAGCTTAAAGTATATATTTTACAGTTAAAACAATTTTGTTTTATGGCGCAAAACGCTAGAATCAATCATAAATAATAGCTTCAGCAAGCCACATGTCAAAAACGCAATTCACTAAAATATCCGCGCGCGATCTTGAGACACGGGTTCGCGACGATGATCACAACGCTTTACGGCTGTGGCTTAAGTTACTCTCAACCTCACAGCTCATCGAGAACAATATCCGCGAATTGCTCAGAGTTGAGTTTGATTTCACCCTCCCAAGATTTGATTTAATGGCACAGCTGCAACGCCATCCTGAAGGCTTAAGTATGAGCAGCCTTGCAGAGCTGATGATGGTGTCTGGCGGCAATGTGACCAACATTGTCAAACAACTAGAAAAAGATGGCTTTGTTAATCGCGTTGCCCAAGAGAAAGACAACCGCTCATTTATTGTCACCTTATCCGAAGCGGGCTTAGAACAGTTTGAAAAAATGATGTTGGCGCACGAGGGATGGGTAATCAGCTTAATGGACGGAATAAAACCCAACGAGCTTCAATCCCTGATGGAGAATATGGACAAACTTAAAGGGCACATCAAAGCGGGTGTCAATTAGATCGAACCCTTCAATCCTGACGACAAGTATTGGCTGAGGCTATAGCTCAAATCTAGCGCAGGTACAGCCGACCGCAAATATGGGGATGGGCGCGTAAAAATGCACATCCGCTTGGGCACCTCTCGCCGCCGCCGCAGCTGCAATAAAGGTGCGTATTTCAAAGCCGCCCTGACCAGCATTTTGATAGGTTTCGAAGTCTGTATACGACAGCATTGCTTGCTTATCATTGCGCTTAAAACGATCTAAAAATTCTCGGTCCCAGGCCTCATTTATCTTACCTGAATCTGGTGTGGCGGGCCAATGCGAAATGCCGCCGGTACCCACTAATGCAATTTTTTCAGGCACAGCGTCACAAGCGCGTCGAAGCGCTTCTCCGAATTCCCAAGCACGGTGCAATGGTGTTAACGGTGGCCCCTGGCAATTAATATTTACCGGAATGATGGGCATATCATAGTCTGGAGTTAGAAAATGCAATGGCACACTAATGCCATGATCAAATTTCCATTCCTCTGCAAATGCTACATCCACGGTTTGCTGCACTTCGACAATCAGGCGTTTGGATAGCTCTGCATTACCTGGCACCTTAGTTCGCGCAATTCGCAACCAGTCAGGGTCTTCAATCGGGCCTTCATACTCATCGCTCATTCCAATGCAGTAGGCGGGCATATTATTCATGAAAAAATTTGCGAAATGCTCAGCGGCGATCACTATCAATGCCTCGGCGCCAGATGCTTTGATGTCCTGGCGCATAATCTCAAAATTTGCGTAAAACTCATCGCGAACCGCAGGGTCTGCTCGTTCTGAACGCGCAGTAATTCCGGGCGCATGACTGCATGCGCCTATATAAACTAGACTCATTGTTTGGCCTCAGTATCAAGCGTGAAATTTGTTCCTTCGCCGGTCATCGCATAGACCCCATCACGAACCGCACCATGTTGCTCTACACCTTCGCGCATCAAGCGTAAATAATCATCCCACTCAATTTGATGGAATGCTGCGAAATGCATCAGGATTTGGCCATTAACGCCAAGCACGTACAACAAGCCTATGTCGGGCTGTTTTAAGGCGCTTTGCTCTTCTTCGGTTAAAGTATATTTACTAAATAGCGCATCGCTATTAGCTAAATATTCTGCCTGAACCAAAGGATCACGATTCAGGTCGAATAACACTTTTTGCAAATAATACAGACTCATTTTAATACCCTGCTGATTCTTTCTCTGTGGTATCGAGCGAAGCATCACAAATGAATTGTTTGGCTAGCTGTCGCGTTGCGTTGGCAAGTAGGGCGGCATCCACTCCCACACCAATAAATTTTGCCCCTGCTTCAATATATGTTTCGACTAATTCTTTGGTAACGGCTAATACACCTGCGCTCTTGCCTGCTTGTTGGATAACCTTAAAACCGTTTTCAATCGCTGCGATAACATCGGGATGACCAGGATTCCCTATATGGCCCATCGCTGCAGATAAATCGGAAGGACCAATAAATACGGCATCGACACCGTCAACATTGACAATCGTCTCAAGATTTTGCAAGCCAGTCAACGTCTCAATTTGTACGATCACACAGATTTCAGCATTTGCTTGGGTCAAATAATCAGGTGTGCGATTCCAATTTGCAGCCCTAGCCATCGAAGTGCCTAGGCCTCTGATCCCTTGCGGCGGATATTTGGCAGCCCGCACGATTTGTTGTGCCTGCTCAGCGCAATCAACCATAGGAATCAGTAAAGTCTGTGCTCCTATATCGAGTAACTGCTTAATCAGCGCGGTACTACCTTCAACAGGACGCACCAGCGCTGAAACCGGATACGGTTCCACCGCCTGTAAATGTGACAGCACAGACCTAAGATCAAATGGGCCATGTTCGGCGTCTATCAGAACCCAATCAAAACCCGCACCTGCACCAATTTCAGCAACGCTTGGGTCAGGAATACCCTGCCATAATCCAAAACTCGGCTTATCGTCGTTCAATGCTTTCTTAAATTGGTTTTGTTTAATCATAATTAGCTACCATCAAATAAAATTGACCGATATGTCTCCCAAAGCACCGTACTCAGCAGTGACCTCATCACCTGCTTTGACTTTGATAGGCGCAGTAAATGAACCGCTAAGTAAGACTTGCCCTGGTTGCAAGGCGATTCCATGCGGGGCAAAGCGTTTCGCGATCCAGCAGATACCATTGGCTGGGTGATCCAACACGGCTGCCGCCAAACCTGTTTGCTCTATAACACCGTTCAATTTCACGATGGCGCCCGCCCATCGCAAATCCATTTCACCAGGCTTAACCTTGCGCCCGCCCATAATGATACCCGCATTAGCCGCATTGTCAGCGATGGTATCGAATACGGTTCTGGTATAGCTGGTGTGGGGATGCACCCTAAAGCTTCGTGCAGCAATCAATTCAAAAGCCGGGATCACATAATCGGTCGCAGCCATTACTTGTTCTGGCGTCACGTTTTCACCAAACAATCTATCTTTGAGCACAAACGCCAGCTCTACTTCAATTTGAGGATCTAAGAAAGCAGCGGCTTCAAGGTTGGCGCCATCTTCAAATAGCATATCGTCTAATAGCACCCCATAGTCAGGCGTATCTATTTTCATCACGCGTTGCATGGCGCGTGAGGTAAGCCCAATCTTATAGCCAATCACTTTACGCCCATCTGCTATTTTTCGCTTCACCCAGGAAGACTGAATAGCGTACGCGTCATCCATTCCCATGCCCGCATAACTCAATGTTATTGGGTCAATTTGTTGACGGTTTTTTTCTGCTTGATACAGAGCGTCTGCGGCTTCATTGATTTGTTGTGGAGTGAGCATTTTAGTTCTAGCCGAACCTATAGGTAGTCTTGAATATTATTTTGGTTGAACTTAGTGATTGCTTCCAACTCTTTCATCTCAAAAGAAACTGCCATTCCTCGTGAATCTATCAAGTTTTGAAAATGCGCTGTCAACGCCTGGAATATTACTTCAGATGCCAGCTTACGTTGATCGAGGGTTCTGCCAACACCCAACTTTACCTCTAGATGGACAAAGCCATGATCTGGGTTTCCGTCGGCTATCCTGTATTGATTACAGGGGTAAGCTTTAAACCGAAGACCTTTGGCAGGGAATATCCCAGTCTGCAGCGCAGCATCATATAGACCTGAGAATAGAGATTGAATAGACGAATCGTCTTGAGCGAGGTTATCGGAATATTCGAGAATGAAATGTGCCATTTTAAATACCTTTGTAATGCGTTACTGATACTAAGAAAAACCACCTAACACGGGTATATTATGCGTTCCCAAAGCGACACAGACATTTTTGGTCTCCATATAGAAATCAAAACTATAGTCTCCACCATCACGGCCGATACCGGACATTTTTATTCCACCAAATGGCGAAGGTAAATTGCGATTATTTTCAGAATTTATCCACAACATACCGGCTTCGATTTTTCTCGACAAGCGCATTGCGCGACTGGTGTCGTTTGTCCAGATATAGCCCGCAAGGCCAAACTGAATATCATTGGCAAGCCCTATTGCTTGCTCTTCAGTATCAAATTCTATTGCGGTTAGTACCGGGCCAAAAATCTCTTCCTGCGCAATGCGCATTTGATTTTTAGCCTCTACAAATAAAGTTGGCTCGACGTAGTTGCCGCAAGCATCACCATTGCTAGGCGTTTCACAAGGCCTACCGCCCACCAATACTTGGGCTCCATCGCGCTTAGCAATATCGAAATAGCTATTCACTTTGGCGTAGTGAACTTTGCCAATCATTGGGCCGACTTCGGTAGCGGGGTCAAGCGGATGCCCAACTCGAATGTTGGCGACACGCTTTGCCAAGGCGGCTAAAAATTTATGCTTAATACCCGACTGTACCAAAAGTCGGCTAGAGGATGTACAACGCTCGCCATTAAGGCTGTAGATCATAAACACAACCGCGTCTAAGGCACGCTCAAAATTCGCATCATCAAACACAATAACAGGGTTTTTTCCGCCTAACTCAAGATGCATACGCTTTAGTGTATCAGCGCCTTGCTTCATGATCAGTGGCCCAGTAATGCTGGAGCCTACCAGCGCAATTGCTTTAATTGCCGGATGTTCGGTAAGTCGTTTCCCTGCGACAGGGCCATATCCATTTATGGTATTCCAGACACCATCAGGTATGCCGGCATCTCGGGCGATTTCTGCCAACAGCATGGCAGTGAGTGGCGATAGCTCCGCTGGTTTATGCACTACCGTACACCCTGAAGCTAAGGCTGGTGCTATTTTCCAGGTCGATAGCATAAACGGCGTATTCCACGGCGTAATAATTCCAACCGCCCCTATCGGCGATCGACTAGTGAAGTTAGTATGCTCTTCTTGCATTGAAGAACTTCCCGCGGTGGCTTCAGGTGCTTTGTCAGCAAAATATCTGAAATTGGCTGCACCCCGAATAGCCGCTTTCTTCATGAATTTTATCGGCTGACCACAATCCATGGATTCGACTAATGCTATCTCATCGGCTCGCTCCACTATTTTATCAGCGAGATGATGCAGCAACGCTTTACGCTCACTACCCGGCATATCACGCCACGCAGGAAAAGCCGTTTCGGCCGCCTCACAGGCTTGATCAACTTCCGCTTCGGTCGCTATCGCGACCTGGCCTAATGGAGATTGATCTACCGGACTAGTGTTTTCAAACAGCTCGGCACCGTCTGGCACAACAAAACTGCCATTGATGAAATGACCGGTGATATTGCGCTTGAACTTTTCAAGAAATCCTTCTGCTGCGCAGAGGTTAGATTCAAACTCACTCATATTGGTTGACACCGAAGCAATTAATAATATAGTTAACATGTTAAGTTAAATCATGTACAATTGCAAACTTAGAATCGGAAATTAGTGCTGAAAAGTAAAACTGAGGACACAATATGAAGTTTATAAGCTATTGCCATAACGACATCGCGAGCTGGGGAGCTCTGAAAGATAACGATCAAATCGTACCTTTGGGGTCAGACTCCGCCACACCTATTGCGGCTGACTTGAAGAGTGCCATTGCGCAAGACAAGCTAGAGCTAGCTATATCCACAGCCCACAGCTCTACG
>JBLHMH010000147.1:0-8841 GCA_047621785.1 Polaribacter sp.
TCTCTGGCCTAGGAGATACCCAGTTAACCGATTATATGTGTCGAGCGCTGATTGGCGAAAACAAGGCATTGTCTCCGACCAAGTTTCATAATTCGGTGCACAATGCTGCCGCTGGCTATTGGACCATCAGCACGGGATGTATGCGTTCAGCAAACTCCGTTGCCGGCAACGAAAAATCGATGCCCTTAGCGTTATTAGAAGCCTTGATAGAAAGCCAAGCACATACCAAGCCTATGCTCATCAGTTTTTACGATGCTCCCTGTTCTGATGTGTTGCAAGAACTGTTAAAAAACCAACAAGCCTTCTCCGCGGCTATCGTTATATCTCCAAAAGGTTTTCAGCACGATAAACCGGTTATTGGGACGGTACGAGCGCAGGTGCTTGGTGAGTCGGCAACGTGGCCGACATTCGCTTGCGACCCCCTATTATTAGAAGGTTACCAAACTAATCCGGCAGCCAGGATATTGCCTTTACTAAAAATGATTTGCTCTGCGGACAGAACTATTAATACAATTCAAATGCCGTTAAGCTCAGGGACTAGTTTAAAACTATCGTTGGCGACAACTTAGCGAGGCAAACGTTGTTGTGTATCTCTTGCTAACGTACGAAACTTTCGTCACCGTAGCCAAAACCTGTTTTTATGGTGTGATTCGCCGTTAATCAGAATACCTTTAACCTCTTTTACAGAAACGCACTTAACATGAACACCAAAACCCATGATGTGATAATTGCAGGTGGGGGCTTAGCAGGACTTAGCCTAGCGCACCAAATAAAGCAATCACAGCCAGAGGCGGATATTCTGGTTGTCGAACGCAACACATTTCCAATTCCGGAAAAGACATCCAAGGTGGGCGAGTCGACGGTGGAGATAGGCTCACATTATTTAAACCGCACCCTCAATTTACAGTCTCATTTTAACGACCGACATTTGCGTAAACATGGACTGCGTTGCTTTTTTGGAGAACCACAAAATGATTTTTCCCAGCAAGATGAGTTGGGTGTTAGCGAGCTGTTCGGGATTCCGGCCTATCAAATTGACCGTGGGGCAATAGAGAACTATCTACATCAGTTGCTAAGCAGTGAAGGGGTTGAGGTAATCGACGGAGCACATACAACCGGTATTACTGTGACCGAAAAGTTAAAAACCATCTCGATAACGACTCAAGCTGGCGAGCAACAACGCTCAGGCCGCTGGATAGTTGATGCTGCAGGTCGCCAAGCCTTATTGAAAAAAGAATTAGATTTGGAAAAATCGAACGATCATCAGGGCAACGCGATTTGGTTTCGAATTGATCGACAAGTTCAGCTAGATAATTGGTCTGCCGATTCTGCCTGGCAACAACGAGTCAAACAGCCAAACACTCGTTGGTTAAGCACTAACCACTTAATGGGCCCGGGTTATTGGGTATGGGTCATTCCGCTGGATAATGGAGCGACAAGTATTGGTGTAGTAATGGACGACCAGGTGTTTGCCGAACACGATTTCTCAAGTTATGAAACCACAATGGATTGGTTGCGCGAACGACATCCTCGATGTGCTGAAGCAGTAGAGGGGGCCGATGTATTAGATTATGTGGTCATCAATGATTATTCACTTAGCTGCAAGCGGATGTTTTCCGATCAAAGGTGGGGAATCACTGGCGAAGCGGGAGTGTTCGCAGACCCTTTTTATTCTCCTGGAAGTGACTTTATTGCGCTTAATAATAGTTTTATAAGCCATCTAGTGAGTGAAGATATGCTTTCGCGCGACATACGCATGCAAAGCCAGTTATTTCAAAGTTTCAACCAATCATTTTTTGACAACACGCTGTCACTTTACACTGGTCAATATGGTGGCTTTGGCGACCGCCGTATGATGTCCCTCAAATTAGTTTGGGACTACGCCTTTTATTGGGGAGTATTGAGCTTGCTGTTTTTCAAGTCGGCGATAACAGACGTGGTACTGATGCGAGAACTAAATCCGATATTACGCAAAGCCCAGATGCATAACCAACATGCTCAGGCATTATTTCGAGCAAGATCTGCAAGACGCTTGCAGCTACCTGCCCAAGGCGTATTTATGAATCAGTATGAAATTCCTTTACTGCGAAATTTGAACAAGACGCTGGCGAACGCAGACCAGATCGACACCAAGAGTGCTTTAATCGATAATGTTGCTCAGCTACAACGCCTGCTTATATATGTCGAGGAAATGCTGTCTGAATCAGCCAGTACCAGCGCTTCGATGGACGAACAGGATTTGCTTGGAGATTACCGACGCTGTGTGCTGGCCTAAATTCACAGCGCTCATGTGTCACCAGTTCGGTGGACTGCTTATTAGGGCCCAGAATAATGAAACATAACGTCCTTTTGTACGGTTTTGTTGCGCTGTTGACCGCGCTCTACCCAATCGTTATTTACTATGGCCTGAATCAATACGGGCCACGCGCCTTAGCCCTACTCCTATTCCTGGTTTTGTTGGTGCGTAGTTTCTATTGGAAGGCATTTAAATTTTCTGAGAAATTATTCTATTTGCTTCTGGTTGGAACCTTATGTGCCGTGGCTGCATGGTTTGAAAGTGAACTTATGTTGCGTTATTACCCGGTGTTGATGAATTTTGGGATAGCCTCATTCTTTGCTTTTTCCCTATTTACTGAACAGCCTCTCATCGAACGGCTTGCCAGTTTAATGAAGACAGAATTGAACCCATCAGCGCGCTGTTATATGCGGCGATTAACCCAGGTTTGGGCTGGTCTGTTAACTGTCAATGGGATTATTTCAAGCTATACTGCCTGTTGCCTTCCCCTTAAACAGTGGGCAATTTATAATGGCGTTATTGCTTATCTGATTTTTGCGGTTTTCTCTTTAGGCGAACTTATCGTTCGCCATTATTATAAGAAGCGTTACCCGCTCTAAATAGATAGATCCTCGTAAAACTTTCGATCTCTGCCGATAAAGTGAGCGGATCACCACCTGTTAATAGGCTAGGATATCGACCCTGTCATCGGCGTAAAATAATAATGCAACAACCCAGCCTCTTGAACCTAAACACCCAGTTCGACGACCCTGATTGGCCGGAACTTGTTGATGTAAGAACACCATCCGAAGGATCAGCAATAGCATTTCCTTGTTTAGCATTCGACCTAATAATCGGCGCTGAGATCAGTTATTTTTCTGGGCATTTTCCAGAGCAAGCGGTGTTACCTGGAGTGGTTCAGGTACACTGGGCCGCAAAGTTGGGGCGGCTCTGGACCCAAGCCAATGCAGAGCACAGCGAAACCATAGAAAGTTCTGTTCAACTTAAAAAAGTTAAGTTTAATACCCCAGTGTTGCCTAATTATGAACTGTGTCTGGAATTAATGTATAGAGCCGAAAAGGCCCAAATAACGTTTCACTATCACAACTCCGAGCATACATTCTCATCAGGAGTAATCAACTTCCCTCCGCGCGCTGCCATTTATCAGCCGACGAGCTGATAAAGCGGCTTAGAGAACCAGAAAGTAGAATAGAATGAAGACTCCTAATTCACCTTTAACGAAATTACAAGAAACCTCTGATTGGTCAGATTACTGCGTGCTGGTGCCGCACTACAATCACTTAGCAGCACTCACAACGTTTTTGCCAAAATTAGAGCGTTTGAATTTGGCGTGTATTGTGGTGGATGACGGTAGCGAGCCCACAACTAAGCTTGAGTTAAGGAGTTTGATCAGCCCCCTTCAAGGATTTCAATTAATAGAGCACGCAGAAAATAAAGGTAAGGGTGCTGCAATCGAAACCGGCAGTAGGCACGCAAGGCAATTAGCGTTTACGCATATGCTCCAGATAGATGCCGATGGTCAACACGATCTCGCTGATGTACCAAAATTTTTGCACTATAGCCGAGCCCATCCCAAGCAAATTGTGTCCGGAGCACCCTCCTTTGATGCAAGCGCCCCCAAAGCCAGGGTATATGGCCGAAAAGTAACTGATTTTTGGGTCGCGCTTGAAACACTCTCCTTTGGAGTCAAAGACAGTCTTTGCGGCTTTCGTGTTTACCCCCTTGCTGAGTTTGAACGGGTTTATCAAAAGCACAGTATCGGAGCTCGTATGGAATTTGATACTGACGTGCTTGTAAAATCCATTTGGCAAGGAATACAGATTCATTTTATCCCGACCAAGGTTATCTATTTCGAAAACAGCGTGTCTCACTTTCACTACTTAAGAGATAATCTACGATTGATCTACCTACATGTCGGGCTAATAATAGGCATGTTGATTCGTCTACCTAAATTACTATACTGGCGCCTCATTGGGCGTCAGGCTACGAGCAACTGATGTCCGAAAATGAGCAAAAACAAGCACTGCATTGGTCCAACTTTAAAGAGGTCGGAACTCTATTAGGCTTGCGCTTCCTAAAGTCGGTGCACAGTCTCTTTGGGCGGCGCATGGTTTCAATAATGCTGTATCCGACTGTAGCGTATTTTTTGATCTTTAGATCACTGACCCGTAACAGCTCTGCGGCTTACTTGGACGCCCATTTTAAAACATTCCCCTCGCTCTGGAAAAAACCACCAAGTTTGCGAAATGTAGCGCATCACTTTCACGAGTTTGCTGAGACGGTGGTTGATAAGTTATTATCTTGGTTGGTAACGATTGATGAAAAGCAGTTCAATCTGCGCGACGCGCAGTACGTCGAGAAATTGATGGAGGACCCACGCGGGCAACTTATAATAGGGTCGCATTTCGGGAATCTAGAATATTGTCGCGGCTTCGTCCATCGTTACCGAAGTAAAGTGATTAATATTTTGGTGCATGACCAACACTCACAAAATTACAATACATTGATGCAACAGCTCAACCCAGAGTCGCGCTTGAACATCATTCAGGTTGCACAATTTGACATTCCAACTATGCTCAAATTGAAAGCTAGAATAGATCAAGGGGAGTGGGTATTCATTGCTGGCGACCGGTCCCCTCTGTCCGGCTCGAAACGATCAGTAAGTGTGTCGTTTTTAGGCAAATCAGCCGAATTGCCTATCGGGCCGTATTTGCTAGCCAAAGCCTTGGCGTGCCCAGTACATCTAATGTTTACCTGCTGTGACTATCAGAGCGACAAGCTGGAAATACGAGTCGATGTAATCAATTTCGCTGATCCAATGGTGCTAGAACGAAAGAATCGTGATCAACAATTACAGGCATACGCCCAACGCTACGCAGATGAATTGGCAAAACAGTGTGCTCTGTCACCTTACCAATGGTTTAACTTTTATGATTTTTGGGCACCGCAAGAACCCTCGCCAGTCGACCAAACGGTGAAAGCTCATGGTTGATCTAAGTTTAGCCAAGAACCGTTTTGATCCTGCGCTTCTGGAATTAATACCCCACCGCCCACCAATGCTTTTGATCAATAGGGTGGAGAGTCTTGATCAAACGTCTTCTAGCGCGTTTGTCTTTATTGATTCTCAAACCCCGTTTTATGAAGCAAATTTAGGTGTTCCAAGTTGGATCGGGTTAGAGTATATGGGCCAAACAGCGGCCCTGATCGCTGGCTTCCAACTGCGAGAAGGCTTGGCCAAACCGCATCTCGGGTTACTTTTGGGTACCCGAACCTACAGTGCGAATAGTACTTACTTTACACCTAACACAAAATTACTGGTTGAATGCAGCCAACTTGCGGTCGTAGGCGAGAGTTTAATCACATTTGAATGTACAATTCGGGATTACCCAAGCGGTCAACAGCAGGCACAAGCTAGCCTCTCAGTCTTTCGTAAGACCTATTAAATTACCCAGTTAGTACGGATAAACATAACTAAGCAATGAGTAATAGCAACAACGCCAAACGTGTCGTGGTAACCGGTTCTGGAAATATCTCAGCACTAGGAAATGCTTGGGACACGGTACGTTCAAGTTTTCAATCTCAGGTAAACGCGGTTCGCTACATGAAGGAATGGGATCAATTTCCAGGTCTCAAGACAAGGCTTGCAGCCCCGATTGATGACTTTGAATTACCCAGTAGTTATCGTTTAAAACAAAAGAGAAGCATGGGCCGAGTGGCTCAAATGGCAGTTTTGGCGACCGATCTTGCCTTGAATGAAGCCGGTTTATTTGGCAGCGAGGAATTAAAAAACGGTGATACCGGAGTAAGTTATGGATCGGCGACTGGTAGTAGCTCAGCAGCGGTAGAGTTTTTTGGGCTGTTAGAAGATCAATCAATGCGGCGCATCAATACCACCACCTATTTGCGTATGATGAGTCATACTGCGGCCGTCAATATTGGGGTGGTATTTGGCACTCAAGGCCGAATGTACACAACGTCTAGCGCGTGTACCGCGGGTAGTCAGGGAATAGGTTTTGCTTACGAAGCTATTCGAGCGGGGCAACAAAAAATCATGATCGCGGGCGGCGCAGAAGAGCTCTGCCCCACTCAAGCGGCCGTATTCGACACCATTTTGGCTGCCAGCTTGCGCAATGAATTTCCGCATCAATCACCGCGACCTTTTGACGATGGGCGCGATGGTTTGGTTTTAGGTGA
Source organism: Polaribacter sp. (assembly GCA_047621785.1). GTDB lineage: Bacteria > Pseudomonadota > Gammaproteobacteria > Arenicellales > Arenicellaceae > Arenicella. The sequence goes on from JBLHMH010000147.1 coordinate 6,491, forward strand.
AGGAGCAACGACTCTCATTTTAGAAGAGTTGGAACATGCAAGGGCGCGTGGTGCTAATATTTTAGCTGAGATTATAGGCTTTGGCACCAACACCGATGGTGGCCATATGATTCGCCCACGTCAAGCAACCATGGAGCGGGTCATGCAGTTAAGTTTGCGAGATTCTGGCCTCAGCAAAGAAGACATCGGATTGGTTTGCGCTCACGCGACAGCAACGGAGCATGGCGATATCGCAGAGAGCCACGCTACCTACAATGTGCTCGGACGTAAACCGATCAGTGCGCTTAAAAGTTATACTGGGCATACGCTCGGAGCATGTGGTGCGTTTGAGATTTGGAGCACCATTAATATGATGTCTGAGGGTGAATTTGCGCCGATTCTAAATTTGGATAAGGTCGACGATCGTTGTGCCGACCTAGATTATATTCGCGATAAACCTGCGGTTATTGACACCGCCATTGCGATGAGCAATAACTTTGCATTTGGTGGAATTAACACGTCCCTAATTGTGCGGCGAGCTGATGCTATCGTTTAAAAAGGCTGCCGGTGTTTAAAGCTTCAGCTTAGCTTCTTTGAGCAATGCCTGGTGGGTATTTACGATGGCAAGCCGCTCATTTCTATCATTCCACTTTTGGCCTATGGCGCGCCGCATAAAACCTTCGACAAGGCGCGTTACAAAAACATTATTTAGCATTGCCAGCCGTCGTTTAAAACTTTGAGGCATCGCGCGAAGGGTCATTGAAAACCCGGCTTCTTCATAAATGATGTAATGCCAAAATCCGGACGGGATATACAAGACGTCCCCATGATCTAATACCGCCACTTGTGCATCGAGCTCTTTAAGGGCGGGAAAACTATCTAAATCAGGATTGGCTAAATCGATTTCATGCAGTGCGCTAAACGAAAAAGGAACTTTATAGAGATATTTTGATTGTTCGGGTGGAATAAGCAAAACATGTTTTCTACCACCAAAGTGGCAGAGTAATAAGTCTGCTAAGTCGATATCGTAGTGCATTTGCACCTTTGCCCCCTTACCGCCGGCAAATAGAACAGGCAGCCGTCTGAAAAACTTTAAACCAATTTCTGGGTAACTAAAATCCTTTAGCAGGGCCGGCGCGCCGTTCAGAATATTGTAAAAAAACAAGCGTAAATCTTTCTCTCCATTGTTCAGCAACTCTAAGTATTCCCTGAGCGGAATGTTTTTTGCTGTCGCATGTTGATGCTGATTGCCGGTAGCTTTTGCGCTGCTATAAACAGGCACGATACTATCTCCTGCGACCTCGCGCAAATAATCAAAACTCCATTTTGATCGTGCGGGCCATGTCTTGCTTAGTTCGGTAAGAACGACAGGCTTGGCACGTGTTTTGTACTCGTGTACAAAGCGCTCACTAGAGAGCAGTGGCTCTCTGGGAATTATCGAGTGTTTAACTTTATTGAACATTGCCATTGACCTTCAAACCAGTAGTCAAAGAACCTGCGTTTAAATGTGGGAGTGGAAACAAACGGGAAGTTTACCCTAAAAATAACCTAGACCTAAGGTCAGCATGCAGATTGCCGAGATTAAATTTAAATAGATCAAACCGGTCAAGCGGAGCACAACTAATTGAAGGAGAGAAACCGATTGTTATAAGCGTTTGTGTCTAGTAAGTTGGTTTTACGTAAGGCTTTTCGAGCTAAGCGGCCATCTCGTCTGAGCCTTTCTTCATTGACGTCTTATTGTACTCAGAAATCGAGCTTCTAAATTGGTGGCCATCAACGCCCACTTCGCCTTTAGGGAAGCCACGGATAGCGTAGTCTGAAACGGGAGTGTTTTTTTCGGGCAGCAGGACGCATGCGTGCTTTAACATTTTTTGATTAAACTTAGAGCGAGTTCCGGCGCCTGAAACAAGGCCTGAAAGCACACTGCTGACGAAGGCATCGGGTAGCTTCTGTATGGCTTGTGGGAGATTACTTAAAGAAAAAGAGGAATCTTTCGAAGTTTTCTCCGGGCGCATAGCGCCTAATGCCAACATCCTTCCATCATAAAAGTATTCTATCAAGCTGGACCACGCGCTATGCCATTCGACCATCCCTTTGTAGTACCTGACGGCCCCTTTTTGCTGCAGACCGCCTTGACTAAATACTAGTTTATCCATGAGCCGTGCTGACTCAAGCGCCATAAAAACGCCGGGCGAGAGCATGGGGTCAACAAAGCCAAGTGCGTCACCCAATAATATCCAACCGGGGCCTGATGCCTGATCCGACATTAGTTGATAATTGGAATAGGTCTTCACCTCAGATATACGCTTGCGGTCTGGTTTGTTCAAAATTCCATTTGATGAAATCACATTTTCCAATCTTGATGTCGCGCA
>JBLHMH010000148.1:0-8829 GCA_047621785.1 Polaribacter sp.
ACGAATGCGGCAACCGACGTCTTCACCGACGCTATATTCGGCCAGATTTCATGGACCACCCTGGACGGCAGTTTACGCGTTACCGCCGAGGGACGTTACTCTGATGAAGAAAAGGTGCTCGACAGCAATACGACCTCACAAGATGACGTCATATTCCGTGAAAACTGGACGGAGTTTACGCCACGTTTGAGTGTTGATTACCAATTGGATGATAACCAAATGGTGTATGCAAGTATCGCAAGGGGTGCTAAGTCTGGAGGGTTTAACAATACCGTATTTAACGAGTCGCAACGTGCCTTTGAGCCGGATGAGAATTGGACGACAGAAATAGGCTCGAAGAACGACCTGTTTGATGGTAAATTGCGCCTTAATGGGGCTATCTATAATACAAATTGGAACGGCCTGCAGATTAACAGCTCACCCATTGACATACCCGTTGGTATTACGCCGCCAGCAATCGTTGATAACACCGGCGGCGCGAACATAATTGGCTTAGAACTTGATGGTGCTTGGCTAGCTACCGACAACCTGTCTATCGATTTCGCAGTTTCTAAAGCCAAAACAGAATTCAAGGATGGTTCGAAAAGCTCACGTATTGGGCTGATTGGCGGCTGCGATGGCATTGTGTGCCCAGCTGACGGCTCAATCGGTGGCAATCAATTGCAACGTCAGCCAGAGTTTCAGGCGTCGGTGGGTCTAGAGCTGGCGGGTGAGTTTGGCGCAGACTATTATTGGTCGGTGCGCGGCGATGTCAATCACCAGTCCAAGCAGTATATAGACGAGTTGAATTTAGCGTGGCTGCCGGACAGGACGCTGGTCAATGTGCGCGCGAATATAGATATGGGCAATTTCAATGTGTCATTGTGGGCCAAGAACGTGTTTGACAAGGAATATGCAGCAAGCTCTTTTTTCATCGCGACACCCTTTGGTACTTCTTATGTGCCGATCCGCGGCGCAAAGCGCACAGTGGGCCTAACAGTTCGTTACTCGTTTTAAGCTAGGAGATGATCTTTTGACTCGAAATATTGCAGCGTTCGTTACGACAGTAGGCGTTATCATTATTTTTGTGATAACTGCCTTTTTCATTGATTGGCGTTTTTGGTACCGTTGGCATACTTTACCTGAAGATGCCGGTGAGTGGCCGGCCAGCTATTATCAACCTATAAGTGAGGTCACTGGAAACAAACAAGCTTTTTTTCCAGTGGCCGATCCAAGCGGTGGTAGCATTGAGACCGAGGCGCTAAACGCGGCTGCTGTTTGGGCTGAGGCGCATAACAGCGCAGCGCTAATAGTGCTGCACCGCGGAGTTGTTCAGTTGGAACGGTATTGGCAAGGCATAGCGGCGGACTCTCTGTTCTCTGGTCGCGCCATGACCCGTTCGCTAATACCTCCCTTATTTGCAATAGCAATTCATGAAGGCGCGATTGATAGTGTTGATGATCCAGTGGGACGGTATTTGCCAGAATGGCGTGATGACCTGCGCGGTCAAATCACCATCCGCAACCTACTACATAATCTAAGTGGACTTGAAAATCCGATGCTTGCTGGTGATCCGGATCCAGACAATAAAAACAGTCGACTTGCCCTTGGTGGTGATTTTCGAGCCGCGGCCTTACGCTTTGATCTTACTAACCAGCCGGGTGAGTTTTTTGCGCTATCCAACGCTAACGCTCAGTTACTTGGGGCCGTGCTTGAATCGGCTACTGGTGAAGGGTATGTGAGTTACCTAAATAGTCGGCTATGGGAACCTCTTGGCGCTAGTCCATCTTATCTTTACATGGATAGTTCAAATGGCATGCCGGCGGTTTATTGTTGCTTTCGCGCGACGCCGCGCGACTGGTTGCGTTATGGCGCAGCGCTTTTGAATGACGGCCAAGTAGCAGAGAAGCAATTATGGCCCAAAGGCTGGGTTGACGAAATGACAACAGCCTCACAATTCAGTCCGAATTATGGTTATCAAATATGGGTCGGTAACCCAGACCCTGAGCTAGGAAGAGTCTACGTGCAAGGTCGCGATATGATTGCACCTCACGGTGAACCTATTGCAAGCGACGGCGTTTTCTTCTTGGAGGGCGGTGGCTTTAGAACAATGTACGTTCTACCAGAGCAAGAACTTGTTATCTTGCGGCTTGGTTATTATGACGCTAACTGGAAGACCTCGACATTGCCCAACCTCATATTACCGGGCATACGCAAAATTAATAACGCTGCTGACCTACTGGAAACACCAAAATGAATAAAGCAATCGATAAGGTTAATCATAGTCGCCGCCACATTTTGCTGGGCGCTGGTGTTAGCGCAGCTCTAATGGGACTAGGTGCTCTGCCCAGTCGGCCTGTTTTGGCGCAAGGTTTGGTTCTCAATAAAGATCCAGACCTGTTACGCGCTTGCATGAAAATGCGCTTCAGTCTTGGACCGGAAATGTCTATAGGATGGGTGCGAGCCAAACGATTTGCCGTATCGCAGGGGCGCATTGAGCCAGTTTGCGGCTTTGTGGCTGCCACTTTCTCCCGTCTGCACCAAGTAAGCGACAAAGAGTTTGAGGTAGTTGCGATGGAAATTACCCACTACACCGACTTTGAGACAGGTGAGCTGCTAGATACCCTGGTCATGCCTTTTTCAAACAAGAAGGTGAAAGTTCCCCCGTATCGATTCGGGCCTTTCAAAACCCGATTTGCGGTTAACCTAGATGAAAAAGAGACATTTGCGCCGGCTGCAAATACCAATGAGAATGAGTTTGCGCCGGCTAGTGAGGTATCTATGACCAAGTCTATTGAAGTCGGTAAGGTCGACAACGGTGACTTGTTTTTGCGTCATGAGGAATACGGACGGGTTTACCCAAGCGACGCAAAGTTGCCATCTATGTTTTACAAAGAATCAACTATCTGGTCGTCACGGCTTGCAGAGGTGCTCGATCCAAAGCGGTCGAAGGTAAATTCGACTGTGGCTTATTCAGCAATGACAAGCTGGCGTCCTTGGATGGATATGGGCGACTTGCCAGGGCATACCTCTTCGAACGGTTTTGGCCGCAGGGCCAATTCGGTGGCGGATTTGCCGGAAGATTTTTTGCAATACACACGTAAGATCCATCCAGATGTTGTGGCAGACCCAAAAGCCATCCTAGACTCTATTGCCGTATAGCACTCGTTGACTGCTATACGGCGTTCTTGCTTGCTATGATTTTCACTTATGGTTAGGTTAACATTACTCAATAGAAGCAGCGACGTGGCTCTGCTATTTTATGATTGTGATGGCGCATGCATCATTACTGGTAAATTGTTTGAGTAACAACTGTGTTCTAATGTCTGGGGACGTGGGGCTTGATTACGCAAGCAAACTCAAAAAAGCGGGCGCCGGCTAAAAATGGTGTCAATATGAACTCACATAAGCAAGCTATTGGAGAAGACATGAGTAAATTCCCCCAAACCCCACTGAACTTATTAAGTAGCCGTCGTAACTTTTTGACAGCCAGTTTAGCTGGCGTTGGCGCAGCGTTAGTGCCGGGTGTAAACGCAGCTACGAAGCCCCTAATACCTATTCCGCCTACCCCAAAACAACATAACGTAGCGCAGGTAAAATCTGAATTTATTTTCTTTGATGATCCAGTTGCCAAGTTGCACCATCACTTAAGGATGGAGCGAGATCTCGCCGAACAGAGCCATACCCTAACGTGGTATCATTGGATAGTTTTTATGGTACCGGTGAAAAGTGCTCCTGTACCTTTCATGCGCTATGAGGGTCTTGAGTTTAGTTATTTGCGTCATTTGGGTAACAATAATTTTCGCCTACATGCACATAATCTTTCTTATCCCCGTGATTTGGAGACAGGGAAGTTTACCGATACGATCTTAAATCCTGTTACAGGCGAAATACTGAAAGTAAAACCTTCTTTAATACTTAACGACCCCGGCACGGTTCAAAGCCCTGATGGCTTTCGCAACGTAAACGGTGATGGCACCTACCAGAAGCGTTACTCTATGTTTCGGCGTGAAGACGAGTTGATTAAAATGGAATGCGTGCGCGGCGCACCGCCAGAGATCCCAACAACCCACCAAGAAAATTCATGTCAGTGGTGCCCATTTGATGAGTTTGCCAAATCTTCGATCACGTCGTTACCGTCACATTTCGTTGGTAATTACCTCTATAATTATCCTCGATGGGTGAATATGAAGGATCGGCCTGGCCATTTGAGCGCTATGTTTGATGGTAAAAAGCTCAACTCCGTTGAAGAGCTGCCAGACGAGTTTCTAGACCGAACTCGGCGCGAGTATCCCGACCTACTGCGTCCTCGCTGGGAAGATTTCGACACGCCTTTGTCTTTCAAACTCTAGTGCAAGTATCTTGTCGACGTGATTTCCTTGCAGGCATGGTTGGCGTTGCTGCATCGAGTTTGGTAGCAGCGCCACCTTTAGCTTCTCATGCAACAACATACGACCTAAATTTAGACGATCCTGAAGCTAATTTACAGGCTTTTATTAAACTAAGCGGCAGCCTCGACACCGAGCCTGTTTACGACATCGTGCACGGCAACGTTTATGGTCTTGTTGCTGGCCAGCCAGCAATGCCTCTATTCAAAACAGTAGGTGCCGGTTGTTCTTTGTATTCGCGTCGTTCTAAGTTTGAATACCGCGCTAAGACACGTTACATCGGCATGTTTCTAGACTGGGAGACTGAGCAGACTCTAGATACGTGGACTAATCCATACACAGGTAATGTGTGCAATGTACCGGTTACGCGCTACGGTCCCAGTGAGGTGCGAATATTAGGCAATCAAATTTTACCGGCCACCAAGGCGAATTATGAAGTACCAAGTGGCATGCGTGCGTGGTTTAAACTGGGGAATGTTGCGCACATGCAACGAGAGGTAATAGGGCCGGCACCAGGCATGCCGCTATTTCCAAAAGCTGATTTGATGACATATTCAAGTGACTGGGAGCAGTTAGCAGATCCCAAACTTAAAAGAATTCCTTCGCGTTTGAATTTTTCGGCGGTTGAAACGTGGCGTGAATGGATGAATATGGTATCAGGGGAACATCCTGCTGGATCACTTTGGTGGCAGGTCTGTGGCGCTAAGCTTAATAGCCTCTTTGACTATCCACCAGAGTTGTTGGAAAGGCTGCTTCGTGAGGATCCCAATTTTTTCCAATCTAGGAGTGCTATATGATCCGCTTGCTAATATTGTTAAGTTTTTTCTTTGGGGCGACTTGTCATGCCAACCCAAAAATTAATTACAGCACTGTGAAAGGTGCCGATGATGTCCCTTTAAGAGTGGTTACTGCGGGGAGTTCTGAGCGCCCAGCGATTATTTTTATACACGGTATTGGGCAGAGTCATTACAGTTTTCATAAACAGCTTGAATCGGGATTGGCTGACGATTTTTATTTGGTTGCTTTTGATCTGCGTGGGCATGGCGCATCGGGTAAGCCATGGGATACTGAAGCCTACATTCACTCAGCAACTTGGGCGCAGGACTTAGCGGCAGTGATATCAGCAACACAGGCACGTAAACCAGTAATAGTGGCTTGGTCTTACGGAACCTTAGTGTTACTCGACTATATACGCCAATACGACACTTCGAAAATCGCAGGCGTATTACTTACTGGGTCTTTGGGAGCATTACGTCCATTCACCATGCCAACTGAGGACGACCCCAACACCGCGGAGTTTTTGCATATCAGGAAACTACAACTTAGCCCAGACCCCCGCGATCAAGCCGCAGCAGTGGAGCGCATGGTGGGTTGGCTTACGACCGAGCCTTTCTCAGCATCACAGCAAAGCGTTTTCGAATCTATTGCTATGACGTTTCCAGTTTACGCGCGTCGCGCCATGTATAGTCGATCACTGGACAATCAAGACCTGCTCGATACGATTACTAAACTGCCGGTTTTTTTAGCCATGGGCGCAGATGACAATGCCGGAATGCTTAAAGATGCGGCGCAATTAACAAAGACCTATGCAAACGTTTGCCTATCTGTTTATACCGGCGCTGGGCACTCGGTTTTTTATGAGCAGCCAAGCCGTTTTAACACTGAGCTGAGAAATTTTGCTACGCACGCTGTAAATTTTAAATCGTGCAGCGTTGCCGATGATGAATAGTTTTAAGTTCAATCGAATACGTAGTTCGTAGTCAGCATGATATTATTTAGTGCGGATATATGTGTGCTCGGATATATGTGTTCAAGGTCTTTATGAATTTCGTTAATTTAATCTACTGCTAAGTCATGTACAGTTGTATAACTGTTTTGTTAGCACGTTATTCAATCTTGCCTATAGCTATAGGTATCGGGCTCCATATGGTTAACTTTATTGCGGAGTTTATATTAATAAATCGATAAACCAGTGCTGGCGGTGGGGATTCGGAAAATTTAGTTAGGCTAGTTACAAATGCTTGCATGCTATTCACGACATAGCTTGCTAGTTTGGGTATTGAGTATGCAGATAAGTACCATAGATTCTTGAAGCAGAATTCTAAGAAGCGCTATCAACCGCGAGTTCTCGCGACAGAAATTAGGCTCCTTTTTGCGCGCGGGTCTTTTTAAGTATATCGCGCACCACTAAACCAACTATTTCTACGTAACAAGTAATACACTGGCTGATTGCATGGACCAATGTAACCATATCATTGTGTTGCTCCGGTCACCGGTGGGCACATTGATGCGGGCAGAAGTCGTCCCGCCCCATGGATTGTCGTTTATTGGCCCTTTAAAGAGTATTAGTCTAGTTGACGTTGAGAATTACGTTCGTTGTAAATTTATTGACAAATCAGAAGCAGGGCTCTAGCCCTGACTGACTAATGGGTGACACTATTATTGAATATACTTACTTATGAATTAGCAAGCGGATGGCTGGTTTTCTTGAGCGCTTGGACTTATTAGTAGCGATGCAGAAACGACTAACTGTCTTTGGAGAGACTAGAATAAGACCCCATTGATTGTTCTGATTCGAACTGCCAAGCGGTGCTACAACGGCTCTGAAATACTCTCCCAAAAACTTACTCAACCCACACTAAAGAATGATAACTCTTGAGACTGTTTCACAGCCAATAACGCTAACTCCTGCGATGCTTGTTGTGTCTGACTAACAGCGGCTACATTTTCAGTGACTAAATCAAGCGCTGTAGTTGTGCTATTGGCAATACCTTCGGTTACTTTATTTTGCTCTTGTGAAGCAGCAGTAACCAATGAATTTATATGCGAAATAGATTGCACCGACTCTGCAATTACCTCAAACGACCTTTTTACATTTTTGGATAATTCTACCGACTGGCGAATGGATGTAACATTCGAAATCATATTGTAATTTACTTTTTCTGATTGTTCTTGCAGTTTGGCAATGATGTCTTGAATATCCTGTGTTGATTTTTGAGTCTTCGCAGCCAAGCTTCTAACTTCATCCGCCACAACAGCAAAACCGCGGCCCTGCTCACCGGCTCTTGCCGCTTCAATCGCAGCATTTAGTGCTAGTAAGTTTGTTTGGTCGGATATAGCGCTAATGACACTTGTCACTTCACCAATGTTATTGGCATTGTTTTTTAGTTCCTCAATCATATTTGCCGTTTCTTGTACCGACTCATTGATTCTGTGAGTCAATAACATTGACTGCTCCAAGGTCTCATTTCCTTCATTCACGTTTTCAATTGCTTTTACCGTTTCACGCTCTGCACTAATAGCATTCGAAGATACGTCTTTTGAAGTGTTTGATAGCTTGTTAATCGCTTTTGATATCACCTCTATCTGAGAAAATTCATGGCGGATGTTTTGGGCCGCATTGTCCATCACAACCGTTAGTTCTTGAGATGAACTACTTGTAGCCTCTGCCACCCCATTAAGTGTATGGGTAATATTTAATAATTTTTCAACAGCCGCATTGTATGCTTGTTTAATTTTAAAAAATTCATTGCCAGAAGGGATAATAGGCAAAGGCTTTAAAATTCCTTTCGCCAACATGGCTATAGCCGAAGACAGTTCGTTAACATTATTTTTCAAAGTACTATTTACGATAGTCAAAAAAACAGCAGAAACAATACCTGCAATAATCGTCAAAATTACCGTTACTAACGTCAGGTTGTTTAACGAATTTTGCTGCGCTTTATTTCGAACGATAAGAAGTTCTTTTTCCCTTGCAGAAGCGTCTGCAAATAATTTTCTGACTTTATCTACATATTGTTTTCCTGTTGCTTTAGCGACAAATTCTGAAACTTCAACATTGCCTTGATTCCTGCGGATCTTAAAGCCGTTTTGAATTATCTGCTCATCCCATAACTTAATTTGTTGAGAAATGGTGGTAAACGCCTTTGTTTGAATGGCATTATCAGAGGTAATGTTTAACAACTTACCAATGTCGTACAAGGCTGCTTTCTTACCTGAATGATAGGGCTCAAGAAAAACTTCGTCATTGGTCAATAAAAACCCTCTATACCCCGTTTCCATATTAACGACTTGTTGAATTGAATTTTCGATAAGCGTAAGTACTTTATGGGTATGCTCTACCCATTGACCATTTTCTCTAATACTAGAGTTCGAGTTAATGACAGAAATTAAAATTAAAATGGAAGAGGTGAAAGTGACCAAAAAAAGGAGTGTCATAAGCCATTTAGTTGACATTTTTATTAGATAATTCATGTGATTACATATTCCGGTTTTAGTGCCATAACCTTGGCCTATTATTTTGTATTTAAAAAGGGCATTAGATAAAATAACACACCGCTAGATAATTCATCGCCTGATTTCAGCACAGTGAATTATGCCGAGTAAAAGCATCTATTTGCCTGATATGAACATCTAACGTATAAATAATATTTATAGTATATACGAAACCGATTCAGGGTTA
>JBLHMH010000149.1:0-8711 GCA_047621785.1 Polaribacter sp.
AGATCAGGTTCGAAAGGTCTTTAGCAATCCAGTAAATAGTATTTATAAAGATGTCATGCAAAAGTGATTATTCGAAGCCCTGCAAGGTTAAAATTATCTGCCTAGCGTGAGCGCGGTATCGATGTTCCCACAAATAAACCCCCTGCCATGTGCCCAGAGCTAAGCGTGATTCATGAATCGGTATGGTCAAGCTTGTGTGAGTAAGCACCGAACGAACATGGGCTGCCATATCATCGTCACCCTCATAGTTATGCTTAAACTCAGGATCACCGTCTGGTGATAAGCGCGAGATAATCGTTTCTAAATCGAGTAACACCGTAGGGTCTGCATTTTCAGTGATGAGCAGTGAGGCACTGGTGTGCTGAATAAAAACATGAGCGAGTCCATTCTCAATTGCTGCTAAATGAATTTCGGCATTAATCTGATCCGAGATTTCAAATAAGCCACGCCCAGGTGTCTGTACCCTGAGCGTGGCTTTTTTATACTGGCTCATTAAAACTATTGATTGCCTGAATCCGCAATCAATCATCAAGTTCTCAAAAGGTTATTAAAGAGCAGGGTTGATCAGATATTTTTCACCGGTTTTCTTGGCAACATACTTGGCAATATTCTCAGGACTCATGGCTTCCTCAAACGATAAGACTTGCGTGTAACTACTAGCGAACGTCGTTTTAATCTCGTCGGCTACGCGAGCCTGCATTTGACCTGCTTTTTCATAGCCAACGCGTTTTAGAAAATGAGGCAATAAGAAGCCGCCTACTGCCCAACACATTCCATAACTGCGATTAAGCACGGTCGGCGAGATGTCTAGGCCGCCATACAGATACACTTGCTTTAGTTGCTCAGAACCATAAGTATTCAAACCAACGGCGTCTTTGCTTAACACGCGTTCCATACAAGCCAGAATATCGCTCGCAAGTTGACCACCGCCAATTGCGTCAAAGGCTATGGTTGCCCCAGTTTCGTCAATCGCTTTCATCAAGTCAGCCTGGAAGCTGTCTGCTGATGAATCGACGATGTACTTGGCGCCAATGTCTTTAAGAATATCAACTTGCTCTTGTTTACGAACAATGTTGATCAGTGAAACACCATCAGCGATGCAAATTTTGTTCAACATCTGACCCAAGTTTGAAGCCGCTGCAGTGTGAATAAGTGCGGTATGGCCTTCAAGCTTCATGGTTTCAACCATTGCCAATGCGGTCAGCGGATTGACGAATGACGAGGCGCCTTCTTGCGCTGTAGTGCCATCATGCAAAGGCAGGCATGTCATCGCAGGAACACAACAATATTGGGCGTAGCTTGTGCCTGATGACAGGCTTACAACTTTACCCACCAGATGCTCAGCACCTTCACCAGCCTCAATCACTGTTCCCGCGCCTTCATTGCCTACGGGCAACGCTTGATCGAAACGTGATTTCATCATTTTAATCACGGATTCATGAATCGGCGCAGTCATCACCTTGGCACTATCGGTAAACTCTAGACTTGCTGAACGTAGATCTGCAGGCCCAAACATTGGCCACATATCCGAAGGATTGATCGGTGCTGCTTCCATCTTTACCAGCACCTGCCCTTTTCCGGGGGTGGGTACTTCTACTTCCGCTAAGGATAGCTGTAGCTCGCCGGCTTGTGTGATCTTGGAAAATAATTGTAGGCCAGTAGTCATGTGGTTCTCCGGATGTGATTCTGTGTTAAATAAGTTAGGCGCAAATTGTACTCGATTAACCAGGCCTCTAGTATTCAATTACTTGATAGCCCTCTATTCAAGAGGCTAATTAAGGTAGTACTATTGCTGGGAAGCTCTGAGTAAGCCTTAAACAGACTGTTAAGACTAAATCGGTAGCAGACAAACAAGGGGCTAGTATGTTAGACACCCAGTTTGATTAATTAGCTAATACAACTGGAGGCCGATATGGCGTTTTCAAGTTTAAGTCAGGAATGGTTATGGTTACTCACTGTTGCTATTGACCTATCGGCAGCCCTATTGCTATATCGACTATTCGGCCGAGTTGGCTTATATGCCGTGGTTATTTTTAGCCTATTATTAGCAAATATCTTGGGACCCAAGCTTACAATCATCTTCGGGCTGCAAACGAGCATGGGCGTCATTTTGTATTCAAGCATATTCTTTGCTACCGACCTGTTGAGTGAGAAATACGGACAAAGAGAGGCGCAGCGTGCGGTGTGGCTAGGGTTCGCGGTAAGTATTCTGCTGGTTGTCATGAGTCAGATTGGCCTGCAATTTACGCCTTCAGATAATCCTAAAACTGCCGAGTTTGCGAATACTATTCACGCTGCGATGCTGGCCTTGTTTAATTTTACGCCGCGATTTGTGGCTGGATCCTTGCTCGCATATTTAATCAGTCAAAGTTTAGACGTTTGGGTATTTCATCGTATTCGTGCGGCTACTGGTGGTAAGCACCTTTGGTTGCGAAACACCGGCTCTACCTTGATTTCACAGGCGCTCGATACTCTCATCTATGGTCTGGTCGTGTGGTGGGGTATTGTTGATTTTGTTACGGCAATGCAATTGGCGGCAGCTAAATATTTGTTCAAGTTCGTCATCGCAGTACTCGATACACCGTTTATTTATCTCGCTCGCAGTTGGCAAATAGATCCGGTTCAGAATACTTCAGATCACCCCAGTTTCAATCGCCCGTAACACCGCTCTAGTGCGATCCCTGACGCCCAGTTTCGATAGAATATTAGACACGTGGTTTTTCATTGTGCCTTCTGACTTATTCAAGGCTTGAGAAATTTCTTTATTACTGTAACCGCTGGCAACTAAGCGTAGTATCTCGCTTTCTTTAATGGTCAATTCTTCAGGCGTTGGTAAAGAGTCAAGTTCGACAGCGTGCCCCTTAAGCCCACGCAATAAATTCTCGGTGATGGCCGGTTGGACTATAGTTTCGCCGCGATGCACAAACTCTATCGCCTGAATCAGGCTCTCTAAACTGACGTCTTTAAGCAGGTAGCCTTTAGCGCCGGCCTGAAGACCCTGCAACACCAGTTCATGATCGTCAAAGGTGGTAAGGATGATCACTGGTGTCGATATATCACTTTTCGAGAGCGCTGAAATCGCTTGAATCCCATTCATTCTGGGCATGCGAATATCCATCAGAAAAACATCTGGTTGATACTGCTTGGCGATAGATACCGCTTCATCTCCATCAGTTCCTTGTGCGACCACGCCCACAAGGTCTGACAATTCGAGTAAGCTACGGATGCCCTCGCGAACTAAAGCTTGATCATCAATCAGCGCAATAGAGATAGTCATTAGTTTGAATCTAAGGGAATCAGTACGTCAATTTGAAAACCCTGTGTGGTGCTAATACTTAGCTCCCCTTTGAATACTCCCATTCGCTCACGTATACCTTTCAAGCCATTGCCTAACTAAAGGTTCTGCGCACCTTGCCCATCATCTCGAATGCTCATTGCTAGGTTACCCTCGATTTCATTGATCTGGATAGACAATTTCTTAGCCTTACTATGGCACAAACTATTGGTAATGGATTCTTGCACACAACGCAGCACCGTTTCTGCCACTTTTACATCATTGACCGTGACCGCTTGATCAACCTCTAAACGAGAGATATCACTGATGGCCAACGACAATAGCTCCCGCAACCCGACCGCGGGCGCATCGCATAGCGTAGTTACTGCATCTCGCACGTCGTTAAGAAACAGTTTAGACAAGGCATGGCACTGCTCAACTTTGTCCTTCACATCGCCATGGCTAAGTCTGCTCGCTACCTGCAGATTTATGGTTAGTGCGGACAAGTGATGTCCTAATAAATCGTGCAAGTCGCGTGCGATTCGAGTTCGCTCGATTTCCTTCGACGCTTGCGCCAATAAGTACTGAGTCGCTATCAGCTCGCTGATTTAATAACTGAGTTTGCTCATTAGTTAATTTAGACCTCACGGCCGCCATCGAAGACATTAAAGCGAACACATGAAAAGTGGCTACCAATAGAGTTTCAAAGAATCGGTGATCGCGCATTTAAGTTCGATCATAGGCGCCGGAATTGCCTCATACACGGTATTCTTTGTATTTGGGGGTAACCGATTTATGGCTCAAATATTTGATGGCCAATTGATGATGATTCCTTGGGTAGCACCAGGGGTGATTGGTGGTTGCATCATTGGCCACTTGAGCTATCAATACCATAAACAATTTTAAGCTCAAAAAAATAGCACGAGAATAAATTAGCATTCGGGTTTGTCGTCCTGTTCGGTCTTGCTACACTGCCTCTCCTATTTATTTTCGATTTAAGAGGAATTCAATGCTCGATCAACTGTTTTCAATGAAGGACAAAGTATGTGTTGTTACTGGTGGCTCACGTGGCCTGGGAAACTATATGGCAAAAGGGTTTTTATGCGCTGGTGCTAAACGAGTCTATATCACAGCGCGTAAGGCAGAAGCTTGTATTGCAGCGGCGAAGGAATTGTCAGAGTTCGGTGACTGCATCGCCCTACCGGGCAATATCAGTTCAATGGATGAAATTGACGCCCTGGTAAAAGAACTTACCCTGCGTGAAGACTCGATCGATGTTTTAGTCAACAATGCGGGCATTGGTTGGTTACAGGAGCTGGAAGATTTTTCAGAGCAAGGCTGGGATAAAGTCATGGACCTCAATGTCAAAACGCCGTTCTTTCTAACTAAGGCTTTGATCCCCTTATTAAGTGCAAACGCCACTGCAAAAAGCACCGCAAGTGTTATTAACATTGGTTCAATCGCGGGTATTTGCGCGGCAACCGACACGTTTAGCTATGCACCAAGTAAAACGGCTATACATCAAGTTACACGTAATTTGGCGGTTGCTTTAGCCGACCAGCATATTCGGGTTAATGCCATCGCACCCGGTCGGTTTTTCTCCAAGATGACAGAATATACCAGCCAAAATAAAGAGCTTTACGAAGCCGAAATTGCGGTTATTCCATTACACCGCTGGGGCGAAGAAAATGACATTAGCGGAGTTGCGATTATGTTAGCTAGCTCTGCTGGTGCGTTTATCACTGGTCAAATAATCCCTGTTGACGGCGGCACAACTCTGGTTAGATAGATGCTTGATTGAGACTTCAGTAACAGCAGGTGAGTCTAGCTAGACCAGAGTAATTGTGCTGGTCTAGCTAGGCCCCGCTCATACCACGATTACTCGACAGCTTTCTCGATTGCTCTAATAAACGCGGGTCGTGCTTGCATACGTTCCCAGTAGGCGGCCAAGCTCGGATGATTGCCTAACTGGCCAAGTCGCTCGCCCATCGAAACCACGTAACTAATGCCAAAATCAGCTGCGCTGAATTGATCTCCTAAGATGAAGTCATTGTCGCCCAATTTATTAGCGATATGATCGTAGTGCAGTTTTATTTCAGTATCGCTAAATGGGGTTATCACGGGGTGGTCAATACCACTTCTGAGGGTAAACATTTTTAGCAATAATGGCGCGAATACAGACCCTTCCGGATAGGCTAACCACTGGGTAAACTCTGCCCAGCGAGCAAGGTCTGAACGGTCCGGTCCAAATTTATTTTCGGAATCATGCTTTTCCAATAAGTAGGCTGCAATCGCTCCAGACTCAGTTAGCATAAGTCCATCATCTTCGATTACTGGTGATTTACCCAAAGGGTGTACTTGTTTTAGACTATCCGGAGCACGCATAGTCTCTGGGTGGCGACGGTAAACCTCCATTTGATACTCAAGACCAAGCTCCTCGAGCAACCAAACTGTAAAAATAGAACGCCCAATGCGTAGATGGTGTAGGGTAATCATTGTAGTACTCCGAGTTAAGCTATTGAATTAGATAAAATGTTGCCCACCATAAAAATTCTTAAACATGTACAAAGGTGAACGCTTTAATAGCATCAGCCACTTGGTGGCTGCTGCGTTGGTATTAGTTGGCACTTCGGTGTTGGTGACGCTAGCCGCCGTGGAAGGCGATAGTATCAAAATAATAAGCTATACCATCTACAGCATCACTCTATTTTTATTATATTTGTCCTCGACTTTATTTCATAGTTTTCAGGGCAAAGCCAAGCAGGTATTTCAAAAACTCGACCATCTAGCAATATACTTATTAATTGCGGGCACTTACACACCGTTCGCCTTAGTCGCAATACAGGGCGCTACTGGATGGTGGTTGTTTACCGTCGTTTGGGGGCTTGCAACAGTCGGCATTGTGATTGAATTGATACCCAGTAAGGGCCCGCGAGTATTCCCTTTAATAATTTATTTTGTAATGGGCTGGGCTTGTGTATTCACCCTAGAACAAATGATCGCGGGTATGCCAATGATGGCGTTTTACTTTCTTGTCGCTGGCGGCATCGTTTACTCATTAGGCGTCGTCTTTTATATTATGGATAACTGGTACCCATGGTGTCATGAAATATGGCACCTGTTTGTAATCGGCGGTAGTGTCTGTCACTATTTTGCGATTTTTCTTTTATAAGCAAAAAAAAAGTGATGGGACTAAACCTTTTGCGAAGTAAAGGCGTCTAAGTTACAGATACCAAAATAATTAAGAACTCTTGGGGATAGGTTTTTGCAATACAGCGAGTCACAGCTGGTAGCTCGATCACAACAAGGTGATCACCAAGCTTACGAGCAATTGTACCGAGCTAATGTAGGTAAAGTTAATGCTTTATGTATGCGGCTGTGTGGACAACGAGAACTCGCTGAAGATCTATGCCAAGAAGCGTTTATTAAAGCTTGGCAAAAATTAGACAGCTTTCGCGGCGATAGCGCATTTGGAAGCTGGTTATATCGATTAACGAGTAATTTAGTGATTGGACATCTACGCCAACACAACAAGTGGAAAATGGTTAGTTTTGACAGTCAACTTCACGAGGCAACTATTGGTTTTAGCAAAATGCACGACGAACGCCTGGATTTAGAGAAAACCTTAATGCGATTACCCGATCAAGCTCGGGTTGTGGTTATTCTCTACGAATATCTCGGTTACCGACATCACGAAATTTCAAAAATAACTGGAATCGCGGTCGGCACCTCAAAATCACACTTACACAGAGCAAAACTTTTACTTAAAGAGCGTAAAGCGGCATGAGCACTGACGATTCAAATCAACATATAAACAACCCCAACAAGGCTGAATTTGGTCAGCGCATGGGCGAACTCAACTGGGATATCCAACCCAGGCGTGATCTATGGCCAGATATTTCGTCGAAGATTCGCTTTGCCGATATGCGCAAACAGCATACGCCTAATAGCGAGGCTAAGACCAACAAACCTTGGCTACCCTATGCAGTCGCAGCCAGCACGGTATTCGCAGTTGTGTCCTTGATGTTTTCTGCAATGAATTATCAGTACGCACAAGGTTCTAAAAAACAAAATGCTGTTCTAGTTCAATATCAACAGGCCCAGCTAGCGCTTATAGACCAGCAACACCGTATGGTTAGAGTTCAGTTTGCGCGGTTGTTAGAAGAACAAAGCGACTCTTTAAACCCGGCCTTCGTCACTGAAGTGAGCACTTTAATGATGAATATAGACCAAGCAGCAAGCGAAATTAAAAATGCGCTTGTCACCCAACCAAATAACCCCAGTTACACGTTTATGTTAGTCAGCACTTATCAGCAAGAGTTGAATTTGCTGAATAAAGTTAAGAGCAACAAAGGCGTTTCAATTTAATAAAAAGCTCACAGTTTTAGAAATTTTCAGGACAGGTGCAATATGAAAAATTTAATAGTTTATTTATGTCTCGTTTTCTCAGTAACAGCCTACGCTGGTAAACAAATAGACGAAACCCTAGACGTTCGCCCGGGTGGCAAAATATCAATCGATGTTATGCGTGGTGACGTGCAAATAGAAACTTGGGACAAATCTAAAGTTCGTGTTAAAGGCGAGCTGGACGACGCCACTAAGAAATTTATTTTCGAAGTCGATGGTGATGACGCAGAAATTAAAGTGAAAGTCGATGATGGCTTCTTTAACCGGAACTGGAGCTCAGATGGCTCGGATTTAACCATCTATATCCCTGAATCCAGCTCAGTTGAGGCGGGCGGAATTTCAACGGATTTTGATGTTGACGGCGTGCAAGGCGGAATTACTGTGAGTTCGGTTAGTGGCGACATTGACGCACAGAACATTGCTAGATCAATTAATATCGAATCTGTTAGCGGTGACATCGACGTATCTGACAGCGACGCAAAGATGCGATTAGTATCCGTAAGCGGTGCTGTAACAACAGACGGCAATGCTGAACACTATGATGTCAGTACCATATCCGGCGATATTGAAGCGAGCATTGGCTTGTCCGAATTAATCGATTTAGTATCTGTATCAGGTGACGTAGACATTCAATTTGATCTTGAAGATGAAGGTCGGCTCGAAGCAGGCACGGTCAGTGGTGATGTTACCTTAAGCTTCAGTAGCAAGAAAATAAACGCCAGCTTTGATATCAATACTGGCCCCGGGGGTAATATTCAAAACGAACTTAGTGACGATGCTGTTGCCAAATCAAAATTCATAGGCTCAGAGAATATCAAATTTAAACTGGGTAATGGCAGTGCACGAGTTGATGTAGAAACAATGAGCGGTACTATCGAAATCTCAAAATAGTTAGATTTGACGACTTATTATGGTCAAGCCTGTGACCAGAGAATGTAAACCTAACTGTGTATCTGCCATGATTTAGGTTTAGAGATAATCGGTTAATCGATCCTCAAACTCAATCATAAATCGATTGAGGGCGGGTTTC
>JBLHMH010000150.1:0-8538 GCA_047621785.1 Polaribacter sp.
TGGGCGGCGGCCGCGACAGGTTTCATGCTTTCTAATGACTTGCTGATTGTTGTGGGTGCTTTGGTTGGTAGTTCAGGCGCCATATTAAGTTACATCATGTGTCGAGCGATGAATCGAAACTTTGTTAGCGTAATCCTTGGTGGTTTCGGTAGCGCAACTACCGGTAGCGATGACGGAGCCGGAGAACAAGGCGAGGCAATCGCTATTTCTGCCGATGAAGTAGCGCAAATGATCGGTGATGCCGAACAGGTGGTAATCGTACCCGGATACGGTATGGCGGTTGCCAATGCACAGCATGCGGTTTCAGATTTAACCAAAATGTTAATCTCCAAAGGCGTGAAAGTACGCTTTGCCATTCATCCGGTTGCTGGGCGCATGCCTGGACACATGAATGTACTTCTGGCTGAGGCAAACGTGTCGTATGACCTAGTGTTAGAAATGGATGAAATAAATGATGAATTAGGCGACGTGGATGTAGTAATCGTCATTGGTGCCAACGACATCGTAAACCCGGCCGCATTAGAAAACCCAAATAGTCCGATTGCGGGTATGCCTGTATTGGAAGTGTGGAAAGCTAAGACGGTTATTGTTTCTAAACGCAGCATGGCAACTGGTTATGCTGGGGTTGAGAATCCATTGTTCTTTAAAGACAATACTCGAATGTTGTTTGGAGACGCTAAAGACAGCGTAGATTCAATTAAGAAATTATTGTAATACTTACTCTGTAGATAAAAAGCCAGTCAGCTGACTGGCTTTTTTTGCGAGACAGTTTGGACTTAATCCGAGATTCCTTAGCGGTTGGATAAGGTTTTTGTTAGAATCAGTGCGTGTTAAATAATCCTCCAATAAAACGACGGTTTTGCGTCGCCCCCATGCTCGATTGCACCGATCGGCATGAGCGTTATCTATTGCGTTTAATGAGCAAGAACGCGGTTTTGTACACAGAGATGATAACCACTGGCGCTCTTTTATTTGGTGATAAGCCTCGGTTTCTCGATTTTGATGACGCTGAAAAGCCGGTAGCCTTGCAGCTAGGCGGTAGTGAGCCAGATGCAATGACACGTTGTGCCGAGCTAGCGCAACAATGGCAATATCAGGAAGTTAATATCAATGTCGGTTGCCCTAGTGATCGAGTGCAGTCAGGTAGTTTTGGTGCTTGTCTAATGCAATCCCCTGACTTGGTTGCGCAAAACATCAAGCAAATGCAGGCCGCAGTCGATATACCAGTGACCATTAAGTGTCGAATTGGGGTAGACGATCAGGTGCCTCGCGAAGCCTTGTGGGCGCTAGTGGATAAAACTGCCGCCGCCGGCTGTAAGGTATTTTTGGTGCATGCCCGTAAAGCTTGGCTGAAAGGCCTTAGCCCCAAAAAAAACCGCGACGTGCCGCCTTTAGAATATGAGTTGGTTTATCAACTTAAAGAGGCTTTTCCAGAGCTCGAAATTGTTATTAATGGGGGTATTAATACGATAGAAGATTGTCACCAACACCTACAGCATGTGGACGGTGTGATGATGGGGCGCGAAGCTTATTCAAACCCCTATATCGTCGCTGGTGTGGACCAGGAGTTCTATGCTGCGACCGAGAGAGCGCCCAGTCGTGAACAAGTGATGCGTGCTTATATCGAATACATTGATAGCAAGATAGCCAATGGAGCCCGATTGAATCAACTTTCAAGGCATGTGGTTGGCCTGTATCATGGCGAGCCACGGTCTAGGTTATGGCGCAGGCACATTAGTCAAAATGCTCACCTGCCGGGTTCTAACAGCAGTGTTTTAGAACACGCTTACCTGCAAATGGTTTCATAGAAAACCTCCCTAAGGTTTTTGTTTATCTACTAATATCTCGGCACGTGATCTAAGTTTGTTCTTGTTCCTGAGTTCTGCGAAAGGATCATCACCTTGGTCACCGTCAGGCAATGAATTGGCTTTTCCGTTGCTGCTGTTGTTTTTAGTGAAATAACCATTTTTAGGCTGAATTTCCTTTACGCTCTTCGAGCTTGTGCTTCGAAGCCAATGGTAGCTAAGATATAACAGTACGCCACTCACCAGCGCCAGCCATTTATATAAAAAACTGCGGCCAACCAAACCTTCATCGTTTTGTTCTGCGGCATAAACCAGATAGTCTTGGTGCACATTACCTACTAACCACAGAAAAGCAAACAGCAGCAAGGTAGAGGCGATTGCGCGCTTATATTGCTTCCAGATCAGGGTAACAAATGTGATTCTGAATATTTGTTTAAACATCTGTCAAAAACATTATCAAGTTGATTGTTAGGTGTAGCTTAGCCGAAAAAATTTAAACCGAAAAAGGCCAGTACTGCAAGCAGGCCTTTCTCTTTAATCGACGATTTGATTTTATCTTCCTCTTCTCTGACTACCACTTCTAAGTCTTCCTGACTAAATTGGCGTGAGTCGCGGCCGGCGACGATAATTCGAGTTCGAGCACGGTCAATCGCCTTGTTACGAATAACGCTTCGATACTTACGCGGTATCGCCGTTATTGCTGGCAGGTTGCTTAGTTTCGTTGATAGCTTTTTCTCGGTCATTATACTATTTATAATAATTCATGCTTGTTGCCCAATCCACTACCTTAACAGCCAGTAGTTGGCATAAGATGGCTATTGTTGGGACTATATATCGCATATGGGTGCAATTTGTCATTCTCTCAAGCTTAAATGGTAAATTAAATAGGTAAGCTAGATTAAGTTTGTTAAAATTCCGCCACAATTGCACCACCTGTTAGTTTGGGAGGTATCACAATCTCCCAAAGCGCAGGATAACCAATAGCAGCATGAAAAACCCACCCATTCAACGAATCGCTACTGTGGTTCGTAATACCAATGAGACTAAAATCTCTGTTTCCATAAATCTTGATGGTACCGGCCAAACAAAGTTTGATACAGGTGTTCCATTTCTAGAGCACATGATGGATCAAATTGGGCGTCACGGCCTAATTGACCTCGACGTGAGCTGTGAAGGTGATTTACATATTGATGACCACCATACAACAGAAGATATTGGTATTACCATTGGCCAGGCTTTTGCAGAGGCTTTAGGGGACAAAAGGGGTATTCGTCGCTACGGGCACGCCTACGTTCCGTTGGACGAGGCATTGAGCCGGGTGGTGGTTGATTTTTCTGGCAGGCCGACCTTAATGCATAAAGTGGACTATCGTAGGGCTCGAATCGGCGGTTTTGATGTCGATTTGTTTGATGAGTTTTTTCATGGTTTTGTAAATCATGCAAGAATAACGCTGCATATTGATAGTATAAAAGGTAAAAACGCCCATCATATCGCAGAAACAGTTTTTAAAGCCTTTGGTCGCGCCATGCGCCAAGCCTTAGAGCATGATGAACGCATTGCCGGTGTTATACCCTCAACTAAGGGCAGCTTATAAAGCCATCACCAATTTAATATTGGTTTTAATTAACACCTTCAAATTTAATATGCAAATAGCGATAGTCGATTTAGGTATTGGTAATCTGCGTTCTGTCGCGCAGGCATTATCGACGGTAGCTGATGAAGCGGATATTTTAGTAACGTCAGATGCGAAGCAGATTGCGGGGGCCGATAAGCTGGTGCTACCTGGTCAGGGCGCGATCGGCAGTTGGTTTGCTGCGCTCGAGCAGCGAGGTTTGCAAGACGTGATTAAGCAATCGCTTAGCGAGAAGCCAATGTTAGGAATATGCGTGGGTATGCAAGCCATGTTCCGGCATTGTGAAGAAGATGGAGGGGTAGACGGCTTGGGCTTGTTCGATGGTACAGTAAGACACTTTCGTAATTTTCATGCGCCGTTGGCCACCCAACAAGATAAAATGAAGATTCCGCAGATGGGTTGGAATCAAGTAACTCAAACGATTAAACACCCGCTATGGCAGGGTATTACGGATCAGGCGTATTTTTATTTTGTGCACAGTTACTGCGCCAATCTTAGTCAAGGTGCGGATAATAATGTTGTATTCGGCACGGCAGATTATGGACATGAGTTTATTGCTGCAATTGGGCGAGATAATCTGTTTGCGGTACAGTTCCACCCTGAAAAAAGCCATAGAGATGGTTTGCAATTGTTTCGAAACTTCGTTAATTGGAATGGTGTCGACTAGTTGCTAATGTAATTAACGTCGATGCAGTCCCTAATATATTTAGAAAACCAGATAAAAACCAAAGCACTATGATACTAATTCCCGCTATCGACATCAAAGAAGGCAAATGTGTACGCCTACGCCAAGGCCTGATGGAAGACTCCACAGTGTTTAGCGATAGCCCGGTCGCGATGGCCGATAAATGGGTTGAACTAGGCGCCAAACGAATACATTTGGTTGATCTAGATGGGGCTTTTGCGGGCAAACCAGCGAATGCTGATATAATTCATGAGATAGCCGAGCGCCATCCCACAGTGCCAATCCAGATTGGCGGTGGGATTCGTGATGAGAAAACCATCGAAGCCTATTTGGATGCTGGCGTGCAGTATGTGATTATTGGCACGCGCGCGGTCAACGAGCCGCACTTTGTGAGCGATATCGCTATGCAATACCCTGGTCATATTATTATTGGGCTCGATGCTAAAGACGGCAAAGTAGCAATCGATGGATGGTCTAAACTGTCCAAGCACGATGTGATTGATCTGGCCCAACATTTCGAGGAAGATGGCGTACACGCCATTATTTACACCGATATCGCTCGTGATGGAATGATGCAAGGGGTAAATATTGAGGCAACCAAAAAACTTGCAGAGTCTGTCCGTATACCGATCATCGCATCGGGAGGCGTGACTAATATGGACGATCTGATTGCCTTACTGAAGATTGAGCAATCTGGCGTTAGTGGCGTAATTACCGGACGAGCTATTTATGAAGGTAGCTTAGATTTTGCAGAAGGTCAGAAATATTTAGACCAGCACGAAGTTCCGAAGCTTTATACCTAATCAGCAGGCCCAGAGCATTTGTCGCGTATTAGGCGTCTGCTCGCAAGCTTCGACAGTAAAGCCTTCTGATTTTTTTCGCTTTAGTAACAAATACCAAAATTAAATGAGCCTAGCTAAAAGAATTATTCCCTGCCTGGATGTCGATAACGGTCGAGTGGTCAAGGGCGTAAATTTCGTAAATATTAGAGATGCAGGTGATCCTGTAGAGGTCGCTAAGCGATACAATCAACAAGGCGCCGATGAAATCACATTTTTGGATATCACTGCTACTTCAGACAATCGCGATACTATCTTGCATGTAGTAGAGCAGGTAGCGAGCGAAGTATTTATTCCACTAACCGTGGGTGGCGGTGTGCGCAAATTAGCCGACATTCGCAATTTGTTGAATGCCGGAGCCGATAAGATCGCTATTAATAGCACGGCTGTTTTCAATCCTGATTTTGTAACGCAGGCAAGCAGTCATTTTGGATCACAATGTATCGTGGTGGCCATTGATGCAAAACAAACTAAGTTTATAGCCCGCGGCGATGCGGGCGATCGATGGGAGATATTCACCCATGGAGGGCGCAAAACAACGGGCATTGATGCCATTGAATGGGCGCTTAAAATGGCGGACTATGGGGCTGGTGAAATTCTTTTAACCAGCATGGATGGCGATGGCACAAAAGCCGGTTATGATTTAAAGTTGACCCGCGTAGTCTCCGATGCTGTGTCAATCCCGGTGATTGCTTCTGGTGGGGTCGGTAATCTTCAACATTTGGTAGAAGGTGTGCTACAAGGTGGTGCAGATGCGGTATTAGCCGCTAGTATATTTCATTTTGGTGAATATACGGTCTTGCAAGCAAAGCAAGCGATGGCCAATGCAGGCGTTGCAGTTCGTCTATAAGCCCCCAACTAGAATAACGTAATAAGAATCTAAATAAATATGTCGACTTGGTTAGAACAAATAAAGTGGAATTCAGATGGTTTGGTACCGGCCATTGCGGAAGACGTGGATACTGGAGTCAATTTGATGGTCGCGTGGATGAACCGCGATGCACTGCGTGAAACTGTTGAGACCAAGCGTGCCGTCTATTGGTCACGCTCGCGTCAGAAGATATGGCGTAAAGGTGAAGAGTCGGGCCACCAGCAAGTGGTAAAGCAAGTGCGTTTAGACTGCGATGCTGATGTGATTTTACTTAAAGTTACACAAAAAGGCGGTATTGCCTGTCATACAGGCAGGCAAAGCTGTTTTTATCGGGTGTATAATGACGGCGAATGGCAGTCTGTCGATCCGGTCTTAAAAGACCCGGTTGATATTTATTCAAAATAAATTAACGACCTAGACCAAGAAGGTAGAGATGGCTGACCAACACAAACATTCGATTTTAAATGAGGTTCATCAGACCTTAGTGTCTCGGCTCGACGCTGATGAACACAGTTCCTATGTGGCATCATTGTATGCTAAAGGCTTAGATACGATTTGTAAAAAGATTGCTGAAGAAGCCGCGGAGACTATAATGGCTGCGAAAGATGGCGAGCCCGATAAAATAATATACGAAGTGGCCGACCTTTGGTTTCACTCAATGGTGTTATTGGCCCAGCAAGGCCTGGAGACACAGCAAGTCGTTGATGAGCTAGCAAGGCGCATGGGTACATCGGGCCTGACAGAGAAATTGGCGCGTGATCAATAGAAGAGATTAGAAAAACATAATTTATTAGATATTCATAGAGGTTATTAAGATGGGTTTAGGCGGAATTTCAATTTGGCAATTACTGATTGTATTGGTAATTGTGGCACTCATATTTGGCACCAAAAAACTACGCGGTATTGGCGGTGATTTAGGTGGCGCAGTTAAGGGTTTCAAAAAAGCCATTAGTGATGAACCGGTCGTTGACGGTGAAGAAACAGTAGACGTTGCTGATCCAGTCGAGTCAGCTGACAGCGACTCTGCCCCTAAGCCATAGACAACACTAGAGAAGTAATACTTCTCTACACCGAGATACTATGTTTGATATTGGCTTTTGGGAGTTATTGGTTATTGCCATTGTGTTGCTATTGGTGATGGGGCCTGAGCGATTGCCGGAGGTAGCCCGACAAGCTGCATTCTTGGTTCGCAAGGCGCGCCAGGGTATGTTTCGCCTGCGCAATGAGATGCAAAGCGAGATGGACGCGACTCCATTTGCCGATTTACAAAAAGCGCGACAGGAAATGACTGATCTTAAAAACGATTTTAAGCAATTTGGACGTGAATTAGCGGATTCTGCCGAGCAAAAAGGGCAAGCCGATAGCAAGCCGAATTCTACTTCTAATAGCTCAGCAACCGAAGGAAAAGGGCCTAACTCAGATAAAGGTTCGGCAGATGGTGGAGCTGATCAACCCTTACCAGACGCTGGCCCAGACAGTGGTCCAGCAACGCAAGCGGGTGATATAGCAGCCGATGATTCCGTGGGTAAGCAACGATGACCGAACAAGTAGAAGAACAAAAGTCTGAGCCTTTTGTATCCCATTTGATTGAGCTGCGCAATCGCTTGGTGTGGGCGGTAGGTACAGTATTAATCCTTTTCTTTGCCCTAGTTCCGTTTGCTAGTGAGCTCTATGAATGGTTTGCTAAGCCATTGATTTCAAATCTACCACAGGGTGGTAGTATGATTTCGACTGAACCTCATGGGCCATTTTTCATTCCATTTAAATTCGCTTTCGCGACAGCCTTCGCATTGGCGGTGCCAATGGTGCTGTACCAGCTTTGGGCTTTCATTGCTCCTGGCTTATATAGAAATGAGAAGAGTATCGCACTGCCATTGGTTGTATCGAGTACTTTATTATTCTATCTCGGCATCGCTTTTGCCTACTATGTAGTCTTCCCGGTTATATTTAAATTTTTCATTGGTATGGCTCCTGAGGGCGTCGCGGTGATGACGGATATAAGCGCTTATATGAGCTTCGCCCTAAAGTTGTTTTTCGCATTCGGAGTAGCATTTGAAGTACCAGTTGCCACTGTCTTGTTGGCGCGAATGGGCGTCGTGTCCACGACAAACATGGCGAAGCAACGGCCTTATATTGTCTTAGGCGCCTTCGTGCTTGGCATGTTGATGACGCCTCCGGATATCTTTTCCCAGATCATGCTGGCGATTCCGGTCTGTTTATTGTTCGAAGTCGGCTTGTTTTTTGCGCGTAGATTGGAGCGGAATGAGGAACAGAAAAATTGATCCCTTAGTCAGCGTTTGATTGAGTAAATAGTTAAATATGAAAACCCGTGGAATCTAGATAATGAGTACAACACCTAACAAAGCCCAAATTATTGATGGTAAAAAAATAGCAGCCGAAATTCGTGCAGAGGTAAAGCTTGAAATAGATGAACTTCTAAAGATGGATATTAAACCCTGCCTTGCGGTTATTTTAGTTGGGGAAAATCCAGCATCTAAAGCCTATGTTGGCAGCAAAGTACGGGCCTGCGAGGAAACCGGGGTAAAATCGATAAAAGTTGAGTTAAACTCTGATATTAGCGAACAAGATTTATTGGATGAAGTTGATAAACTCAATCGCGATGAATCGGTACATGGAATTTTAGTACAGTTACCGCTACCGCATCATATGGACGAAGAGCGTGTCACGGAGCGAATCAATCCGAA
>JBLHMH010000151.1:0-8350 GCA_047621785.1 Polaribacter sp.
ATTAAGGCCATCAAAAGTTCGATTGATGGGGTGACGGTAAATGATGTCGCGATTGCTATTTGCGGTGGCGCTTTGCGCAAATACCTATCGAGAAAAAAGGAACTGCCAGAGCAATCTTTGGTGGCAATGACTCCGATCAATGTCCGTACCAAAGACAAACTCGGTACCGCAGGCAATCAAGTTTCGCAAATGTCGGTTAAGGTTTGCAGCGATATTGCAGGCCCAGCGCATCGGCTAAAAGCCGTTAGAGACGGCACCCATAAGGCCAAAGAGTTGAGTAACGCAATTGGTGCCAAGACAATGACTGATTATGCTCAATTTATTCCTTCGACCTTGAGCGCCTCTGCTGCTAGATTAGCCAGTCGCATAAGACTGGCAAATCGCGGAACACCGATCTACAACTGTGTGATCACCAACGTACCCGGCCCTCAAGTACCTTTGTTTTTTACTGGGGCGAAAATGTTGAGTTCTTTTGGCATGGGCCCTGCGATTGATGGAGTTGGTTTATTTCATGCGATCGGTAGTTATTGTGGGCTATTTAACATCTGCGTTAGTTCCTGCAGAGAAATGATGCCAGACCCCGCATTCTATGCTCAGTGCCTACAGGAGTCATTCGACGAATTAAAGGCTGCCTCACTGGCAATCGATAAGCCCGCCAAAACGCGCTAACAAAAAACGCAGCACAGCAAGCAAGCAAACAATCTTCCAATTAAAACTCGAACAAACATACAATGAACAAGCCTTTAACAAATACCGACCCCCTTCAAAGCAATCAGGAAAGTTACTTAGTCGCGAATAAATTAAGACTTTGTTACGATGAATTTGGAGATAAAACCGACCCTCCTATTCTATTAATAATGGGCTTGGGTACGCAAATGATTGCGTGGTCAGTAGAATTTTGTCAGGGCTTGGCAGATAACGGCTATCGAGTTATTCGTTTTGACAATCGCGACATTGGTTTATCCGAAAAAATCAGAGTTAAGAAACCGGTTTCGGTGATGAATGTATTCCTAAGATCTAAGATCGGTCTTGCGTTTGATGTGCCGTATACCTTAAACGACATGGCCGCAGATACAGTTGGCGTACTCGATGCGCTAGGCATCGAGGCAGCGCATATTGTAGGCGCCTCAATGGGCGGTATGATTTCACAGCTGGTAGCCGCGCACTACCCAGATCGATGTTTGTCACTCACATCAATCATGTCGACAACTGGCAATCCGTCCTTACCTGCCGCTAACTGGCGAGTCACAAAGCAGCTGGTGAGTCGGCCTACTTCTGGGTCTGAGGCTGATTTAGTCGACCATGGCATTAAGACATGGGCAATCATCGGCAGCCCCGATTTCCCGCCAGATAAAGAAGAACTAACTGAAAAAATATTAGCCTCCATGCGCCGCTCAATCTACCCCGCAGGCTTCCGCAATCAGATGGCCGCTATCGCGCACAATGGCGATCGACGATCAATTTTAGCCAACATCACCGCGCCAACATTGGTTATCCACGGTAAGGCCGATGTGCTGGTACCGGTCGAGGGCGGCATTGATACAGCCGAACACATCAACGGCTCAAAATTACGTTTATTGGAAGGTATGGGGCACGATATTCCAAAAGAATTGCGCCCCAGAATCATTCGCATGATTGCTGAGCACGCATCTAAAATTTAATTCACAACTGGGGAGGCACCTGAGTAAGCGTTAACGCTAGTGACGAATCCTATTTCATCCTCCAGATTGATTATTCAGATAATCTGCTGGCAATCATTGGATAAACCAGATAACAACCGAAACCTAGGCGCCCATGCTCTGATTTTTTCCAAAAATGCCTGACAAGGCATCGCCCCAAGTCTGTTTTGAGTCGGTGAAAATGAAGCGTTTGAAGCCAGATCGATCAAACGGTTTCCAATCGCCTTCCTGTTGAGCCAAGCGATCGGCAACGGCCATCATTACCAGTGCATTAACACCCAAGCCAAGATGACTGGCTGGCACTTCAATATTTTCAGTCTGTGGGTAGCCACCTTGTTGTACCGAAGATTCCCAGTGTACTATTCCATCGGTCTTTGAATAGATCGACGTAGTGGGTACCGGTGGGGGTTGGTTGGTATCTTGAAATCGACCCCGGCGATACTCGCCTGGGTTGCCATTGATGGCTTGAAATAGATCTTTTGCATTGGATTGCGTCGCGGCACCTGAAATGGGGCTACCCATACTGATTACACAACGAACATACTCGGGATTGGCTTTGGCAACTTCACGAGCGAACAAACCACCTAAACTCCAACCAATAAGGGACACTTTTCGCCCTTCTTTTTGGTATACATTTCTTAACAAATTACGCATTTCCCTTTCACGTTTTTGATCAAAAATCAGATTGCGCCCTAAGCCCCATCCATAAGTTGTGTAGCCTAAATCGTCGAATAAACTACGCATCGGTCGAGTTGC
Source organism: Polaribacter sp. (assembly GCA_047621785.1). GTDB lineage: Bacteria > Pseudomonadota > Gammaproteobacteria > Arenicellales > Arenicellaceae > Arenicella. Next base: position 2,436 of record JBLHMH010000151.1, read on the forward strand.
TAAGTCTGAACTGACAAATCCTGGGAAAACAATCACTGGATGACCATCACCCTTGGGTAATTTGCGCATCAGGCCACGTAACAAATAGAAACTTTGCCATTCAAATACTGCCCTCACCTCTGCGTATTTTAATAGTTTAAACTGGGCGTTTTTCAACAGATCTTTGGACATTAGCAATCTCTCTACAATTAACTGTTTTTTTATGCGATGGAGCTTACCTGTGTAACCACAGAATTACGAATGATTTCCTTTCGCACAGCAGGAATCACCCTGAATACATCTTATGCTATAACTTGAGTCCATTTAGGCTCCCAAAGCGGCGTAAAACTTTTTAAATTTGCTACAATGCAGTTCACATAAATATCAAACGTTAGTAAACATGACCGTTTCTATTAAAACCGGCTCCGAGATTGAAAAAATGCGCATTGCAGGCAGGTTGGCCAGCGAGGTTCTTGATATGATCGAAGAGCATGTTAAACCAGGTGTCACCACCGAAGAATTAAACACCATTTGCCATGACTACATGGTTAATGAGCAAGATACAATTCCGGCACCACTAAACTATCGTGGGTTCCCAAAGTCGATTTGCACTTCAGTTAATCACGTTATTTGCCACGGCATTCCAAGTGATAAACGGCTTAAGAAAGGCGACATTATCAATATCGACATTACCGTAATCAAAGACGGCTATCATGGAGATAATAGTCGCATGTATTACGTTGGCCAGCCGAGCATTATGGCTAATCGATTGTGTGAAGTTGCTAAAGAGTCAATGTTAATCGGAATCGAGATGGTTAAACCGGGCGTGCATCTAGGCGACATCGGACATGCGATTCAGAAGCATGCCGAGAAAAATAATTATTCCGTGGTTAGAGAGTACTGTGGCCATGGAATTGGTAAAGTTTTTCATGAGGATCCACAAATACTGCACTACGGAAGGCCCAATACCGGCATGAAAATCAAGGAGGGCATGACCTTCACCATAGAACCGATGATCAACGTGGGCAAGAAAGAAACTCGTTTATTGGCTGACAACTGGACTGTTGTTACGCGTGACCATTCTTTATCTGCACAATGGGAACACACTATTTTGGTGACTGGTACTGGCTATGAAATTTTGACTGAATCGGCAAATTCAGTTAGACCTTAGCTGTTTCAGTCTTACTTAAAACCTATACCAACTATCGGCTTTAGAGACACTCGGCTTAGTTTCCATCTTGAACACGATTCGGATTGCACCTGGGCCACTCAACATAAAAAGGCCGAGCACCAATATTCAGACAGACTTTGACTAACTTTGCTATTTTTTTGGTCAACCTACCAGCGTCAACACAATCATGCATTTTGCTAAAAGCAAGTTACTGAACACAGCACTATTTAAACATGCTTTAGATAGTGGGGAAGCTGAAATTCCGCTGTTCAAAAAAACTATTAAGAACGCCCAAGAACAGCTTGCGGCCCATCAGGTTGGAGGATCCTCTTCATCTGACTTAGTCGCACGATACACTTGGATGATCGACCAGTTAGTGATCATCGCATGGCAGCGCCATTCTAAAAATTTAACCGAAGCAGTTACCATTGAGTTACTTGCCGTTGGGGGCTATGGCAGAGCCGAATTACATCCGTTTTCTGACGTCGATTTATTAATATTGTTGCGTGGCAACCACTACCAAGAAACTCAGGATTTCATCGAAGGCTTTTTGCGTTTTCTGTGGGACATCGGTCTAGAAATTGGGCATAGCGTACGTTCCATAAAAGATTGTTTAAAGGAAGCTCGGGGCGATATAACAATCATGACCAATCTACTCGAGGCCCGCCATCTTGTAGGAGACCGCTCAGTTTTTGAAATACTTGATGACAAGCTAAGGACAGGCAGAATATGGTCGCCAGAGAAATTCTTTCTGGGTAAATATGAAGAACAGGAGCAGCGCCATGGCCGGTATGAAGACACCGCCTACTCTTTAGAACCTAATATTAAAGAAAGTCCCGGCGGTTTGCGCGACTTACAAACTATTCTTTGGGTTTACAATCGACATTTTGGCGTTCGCTCTTTCAAAGAGATGAAAGAACAGGGCCACATTTATGCTGACGAATATCGTATCTTGATCCGCGCCCGTAATATTCTTTGGCGCATGCGTTCGGGCTTACATTTAAGCACCAAACGCCATGAAGACAGATTACTATTCGATAGCCAGAGAGAATTAGCAAAAGAATTCGGCTATCAAGATACAGCCAGTCATCTAGCAGTAGAGCAATTGATGAAACGCTTTTACCGCACTGCAAAGCAGGTTATCTACCTCAATGAGGTGCTCCTGGCGCATTATCGCGTAAGCTATAACAATCGTTTATCGCTGGCTGTCAGCAAAGCTATTGATGAAGACTTTGTGGTTAAAAGCAAGCTAATTGAGCAACGCGAAGTTGATCTCTTTAAGCGCAAACCAGAAGCCATCCTAAAGCTCTTCAGATTGATGCAAGAACATAAAATAACCGGCATCCACCCCGATACTATTCGCGCTATTCGAGCTAACCTTTATCAGATAAACAACACTTTTAGGTCCGACAAAAAAGTTAAGAAACTGTTTCTAGAGCTGTTTAAGGATCAAGGTTTAGGACTGACCAACGCCTTAATGCGAATGAATGCCTACGGTGTACTAGGCGCCTACATACCCACTTTTGGCGCAATTGTTGGGCAGATGCAGCACGACCTGTTTCACGTTTACACGGTTGACGGACACACCTTAAAGGTAATCGAAAACCTGACCCTATTACGTAAAGATCCAGACGAATATCCACTTGCTGGCCGCATTATGGCTAAGCTGTATAAGCCTGAACGATTATTTCTTGGCGCTCTATTCCATGATATCGCCAAAGGCCGTGGTGGAGATCATTCGGTGTTGGGCGAGAGTGATGCCTACGAATTTTGCATCTCCCACGGGCTAAGCGAATATGATGCCAAACTAGTTGGCTGGTTGGTTTTGAGTCACTTGATGATGTCGCACTTCTCACAACGAAGGGACATTTCTGACCCAGTGGTCATTAAAGAATTCGCTGATATTGTTGGCGACATCGAACACCTAGATAACTTGTATCTTCTGACCCTCGCCGATATTCGCGGCACTAGCCCCAAGGTGTGGAACGCCTGGAAAGGACAATTGCTATTGGAGCTCTACAAAGCCACCGCAAAGGCCCTTAGGCACGGGGCAGCGCAACCTCTTAACGAGGAAGAACACGTTCGCGATGACAAAATAGGGGCGCTGAAAAGGCTTGATGCGCAACTCGGTGAAAACGGATATGACGTAAACCAAGTCGAAGAGTTTTGGCGTACCCTGCCCAACGATTACTTTATTCGGAATGAGCCTTACTATATTGCGTGGCATGCAGCTAGCTTATTCCAAAGCAAGGCAATTGGCATGCCTATTGTTTCTGTTCGCTATAGTGAAAGGCTGGAAGCAAATATGTTTTTCGTCTTCGCCCCCGAGTCTAAGCGACTATTAACTCAAGTTACTGGAGCCTTCGACAGCTTGGATCTCAGCATCATCGAAGCTCAAATACAAAGCAGTAACAACGGCCTAGCACTGTATTCATTCAATGCCACGGTACCAGATATTGATCTGGTAAAAGAAATAGACTATATACAATATTTGGAAGAGCGTTTGCGCAGTATTGTGATGTCTCAACAATCAGACAAGGTAATATCAAGGCGCAGCGTTTCCCGGGCGCTAAAGCACTTTCCCATTCACCCCCGAGTGCTTTTCACATTTAATAATCCCAACTACACGGCAATGGAAGTTACTGCTCAGGACCAACCGGGCCTACTTCACAATGTTGCCTTGATATTGCAAAAGCATAATATTAAATTGCTTAGTGCCAAAATCGCTACGTTTGGCGAAAAAGCCGAAGATATCTTTTTCATCCAATGGCAAGATCACTCTGCGGTCTCTGCCGAAAAAGTGTTGGATCAGTTAGAAACTGATGTGATCGCCGCCTTGACTAAAAGTAGCTCGACTTAGCATCCCTTGGAGTACTAAATTTGATTGACCAGTTTCACTAGTGAAGACCTTAACAGGACAGCCACATTAATAGATAATCCAAACTCAAATTAAATCCCTTATTTTATCAACCAAATACTTCTCCAGACCTAAATCATAATGACGCTACAATTGCAGACAATTATCAACGACGCCTTCGAACATCGCGCTTCCATTTCACCGAAGTCTGTGGATCCCAAAATTCAATCGGCAGTGCTAGAAGCAATTGAGTTGCTAGACAGTGGGCATGCCCGAGTAGCGGAAAAAATTGACGGCGAATGGCGCGTTAACCTCTGGTTGAAAAAGGCGGTTCTACTCTCATTCGCAATTCGCGATAACGAAATAATTGATGGTGGCGATACTAATTATTTCGATAAAGTCCCGAGCAAATTTGCAGACTATACCGAGGCTCAATTCCAGGCCAGCGGATTTAGAGTAGTTCCACCCGCAGCGGTTCGTAAGGGAGCATACATAGCTCCGGGCGTCGTCATCATGCCAGGCTATGTGAATATTGGCGCTTATGTGGATTCTGGAAGCATGGTGGACACATGGACCACTGTCGGCTCCTGTGCACAAATCGGTAAAAACGTGCATCTATCCGGCGGTGTTGGAATTGGCGGAGTATTGGAGCCCATTCAAGCTGGCCCAGTGATTATCGAAGACAATTGTTTTATTGGCGCACGCAGCGAGATAGTTGAAGGCGTGGTGGTCGAAGAAGGTTCGGTAATCTCAATGGGTGTATACATTGGCCAAAGCACCAAAATTTTGGATCGTGAAACGGGTGAAGTCAGCTATGGCCGAATTCCTGCTGGTTCAGTAGTAGTCTCAGGCTCAATTCCTAGCAAAGATAAATCACATAGCCTTTATTGCGCTGTGATAGTGAAAAAAGTCGATGCCAAAACACGCTCCAAAACTGCTTTGAATGACCTGTTGCGCGTTGATTAATTTTTGTCAGCCCTTGCGAGTACACGAACTTTACCACAGGGAAAAAGACCCTAAAAACCTAAAATTAACCAAGTATGCCTCAGCCAAATCCGACGCTAGAACTAACCAAACGCCTAATTTCTGCACAATCGATCACGCCAAATGATGCAGGCTGCCAGGCAATCATGATTGAGCGCTTAGCAGCTCTTGACTTCAATATCGAACGACTCGACTTTGCAGACGACAATGGTAATGTTTTAAATTTTTGGGCTAGACGCGGCCAAGCTTCACCTGTGTTAGTTTTTGCTGGCCATACCGACGTGGTGCCTACCGGAGATCTGGGTCAGTGGCACAGCGGCCCTTTTGAACCAACCGAGCGCGACGGTCGTCTGTATGGCCGAGGTGCTGCAGACATGAAAACATCCTTGGCAGCGTTTATCACCAGCATCGAAAGTTTTCTCGCAGAACACCCCAATCACCATGGTTCGATCGCGCTATTGATCACCTCCGACGAAGAAGGCCCTGCGACCTGTGGTACGCGCAAAGTAATAGAAACCCTTGAGGCACGTGGCGAGAAATTCGAATACTGTGTGGTAGGTGAACCAAGCTCGAGTATAAAACTGGGCGATACTATTAAGAACGGCCGGCGCGGCTCGCTAGGCGCAAAACTGATCGTAAAAGGCACCCAGGGGCATATAGCCTACCCTCACTTGGCAGATAATCCAATTCATAAGTGTGGCGCGGTAATTGATACCTTATGTAATATTCAATGGGATGAAGGTAATCAATACTTTCCGCCGAGTAGCTTTCAAATATCCAATATTAATGGTGGCACGGGCGTTACAAATGTCATCCCTGGACAAGTAGAGATTGTATTTAATTTGCGCTTTTCAACAGAATTGAACGAGCAAGAGATTCGTCAAAAAATTCACCAAAAAATAGATGCCCTAGACATAGACTATC
>JBLHMH010000152.1:0-8307 GCA_047621785.1 Polaribacter sp.
GATCCAGATGCCATTATTCGTTCACTGGCGGAACTCAAAATTGGCGACCCGGTGGTTCATGAAAATCACGGTGTCGGGCGTTATCGTGGTTTAGAAAGTATCAACATTGATGGCAATGACAATGAATTTGCCACCATTGAGTATCAGGATGGAGACAAGATTTATATACCCGTTTTGTCGCTGGATTTAGTCTCACGGTACGTCGGTGGCGGACCTGAGACGGCGCCTCTACACAAAATGGGCAGTGATACCTGGGTTAAACTACGCAATAGGGCCAAAGAGAAAGCCTATGATGTCGCAACCGAGTTACTGGAAGTACAAGCATTACGCTTAGCGCGTCAGGGCCACGCTTTTCCACCTGCTGATCACGTCTACGATGCCTTCTCTGCAGGCTTTTCATTCGAGGAGACACCTGATCAATTACAGGTGATTAATGATGTCATAGGCGATATGACACAAGCCAAACCAATGGACCGATTGGTTTGTGGAGATGTCGGCTTCGGCAAGACTGAGATTGCATTGCGCGCTGCCTATATGGCGATTGCCGGAAGTAAACAGGTCGTCATGTTAGTGCCCACTACTCTGCTCGCGCAGCAGCACTATGGTAACTTCGCTGACCGGTTTGCAGATTGGCCTGTCAACGTTGAACTATTTTCTCGCTTCAGAACCGCTAAGCAGCTAGCTGAAGGTTTAGAGGGTCTAAAAAATGGCACGATTGATATCGCCATCGGCACCCATAAACTTATTCAAAAAGACGTCAAATTCAGAGACCTAGGCTTGATGATTATTGATGAGGAACATCGCTTTGGGGTAAGGCAAAAGGAGCAGCTTAAGAAATTACGTAGCGAGGTCGATATTCTAACTCTCACGGCAACCCCTATTCCTCGCACTCTAAACTTTGCTCTTAGTGGTCTGCGTGACATATCTGTGATCGCTACTCCGCCCCGCGCAAGATTATCAGTAAAAACCTTTGTTCGTGAATGGGATGATGGTCTGCTAAAAGAGGCGTTGGTACGTGAAATCCGGCGCGGTGGCCAAGTTTACTTTTTACACAACCAAGTGAACACTATCGAGAAAATGCAGGCACGCATTCAAGATCTTGTACCCGATGCCACAGTCCGAATCGGGCATGGACAAATGCGCGAGCGTGAGTTGGAGGGTGTCATGCGTGACTTTTACCACCAACGTTTTAACGTTCTGCTGTGTACCACGATCATCGAGAGCGGTATCGACGTACCGACCGCTAACACCATCATCATCAACAAGGCGGATCGTTTTGGTCTAGCTCAATTACATCAGCTTAGGGGCCGAGTGGGTCGCTCCCATCACCAAGCCTATGCTTATATGATTGCCCCACCGCTAAATAGCATGACCGATGATGCACGCAAACGCTTGACCGCGATTGAGTCATTAGACACCTTAGGAGCAGGTTTTGCGCTCGCGTCTCAAGACTTAGAAATACGCGGTGCGGGAGAATTGCTTGGCGAATCGCAAAGCGGCTCTATCGATCAAATCGGTTATAGCATGTATAGCAATTTTCTCGAACAGGCGATTGCGAGCATTCAACGTGCGCAACAAATCAAGCGTGGTGAAAAACCAACCACACCCAGCAGACAAGACAAAGTCGAGATCAACCTGCACGTCCCTGCCCGCTTTCCAGACAGCTATATTCCAGATGTGCATTTACGCCTCACAATGTACAAGCGCATCGCCAGTGCCAGCAGCCAAGAGCAACTACACGAATTACAAGTTGAAACTATTGACCGTTTTGGTTTGCTGGCCGACAATGCAAAAAACCTATTTCAAATTGCAGAACTCAAATTGATGGCCACAGAACATGACGTGAAAGAATTCGAAATTGGCCCAGCAGGTGGACGACTTAATTTTGTCAAAGACCCAAATATCAACATTCATCGACTGATGCGAGCGATTGCCAGTAAACCGCTGGAGTATCGTTTCACGGGTGCTGAGAGCATTCAAATAATGCGAAAAATGCCAGAGGCAGAACAGCGATTTGAACTCGCTAAGGAGATATTTGAGCTGATCAATAATGGTAATTAGGGCAAACCAATGAGCAAAGTTGCAAATGAGACCATTGACCTGGATGGGATGACGGTACAAATTCTGCGCAGTCCACGGCGCAAAACATTATCATTGGAAGTCGGTTATGAGGGTATCAAAGCAAGAGCACCAGCACGGATGCGAGAGGTCGTGATAAAGCAATTCATCGCCCGCAAACGTAGTTGGATCGAGAACACCTTGGCCAAGCTTCCGCCACTCCACGCACCGCTTAATCTACAAAACGGCTGCGAGCTGTCAGTACTCGGTCAGACTTACCCTTTACTAATAACAAAAGGACAAAACGCAATTCACATTGATGCCAATCAACGATTGGTTGTGCCTGTCTCAAGCCGAACAAACTCACCAGAACTAGCGCTTCGTAACAAGTTAACTAAGTGGTACAAGCAGGTAGCGATGCGTCATCTAGAGCTGCGAGTACGTAATCAAGCGGGCAAGATGCTGGAAAATAGCTTAACTCCAAAAATAAAAGTACGTGACTATAAACGTCGTTGGGGTAGTTGCGACCATCGAGGAGATCTGTCCTTCAATTGGCGCATTATCATGGCCCCAGAGAGAGTAATGGATTATGTGGTGGTGCACGAATTAGCGCACTTACAGGAATTTAATCATTCACGCCGATTTTGGAACATTGTTGAACAGGAAATGTCAGATTGGCGAGATCAACAACGCTGGCTAAGTGACAACGGCAGCTTATTGTATCGATTTTAAACGGCTACTCTTGCGCTGAACTGCTCAGGGAGCGCTTAGTAATTCTAAGGTTCGGTGGTCTTGCCAAGAATCAAACTTCCAGTTCATCAAAAAACCACAATGCCCTCCTTTCTCTGTGATGGTGATGTGCAGGTCTGGATTATCCGCTAGGAGTTCAACATCCTGATAGGGAATTATCATGTCGTCTTTAGCAAAGTGTAGGTAACATGGGCAGGCCGTCTTGGCCAGAAAATCACCAGTGACTGCGTACGCAGCAAAATACTCTTCGACATCTTCATAGACCGTGTACTTGGGAATAAACTCCTTGTTCATCTGGTCTAGGGTCTTCATCGCAGTTAGCGACTCGCCAAAGTCATAGTGCGGAAAATGCTGTAACTTTTTATGTAATGAACGTTTCCACTTACGGACAAAATACTGTCCGTAAACGAAGTTACGCCGTGCATTAAGTACAATATTGCTCTTGCCCGCATGCAGAGCCGGACAGAAAGCAATAACTTTTGATAATTTGATTGCTCTTCCTTGCGCTAACACGGCAACTCTTAAGGCAAAATTGCCACCAAGTGAGAATCCAATCAGAGAGTATTCACTGTAGTGCAATCGCGCTTGTAAGTCCTCGATTGCTGAAACAACTTCTGCAACCAGAGTCGAATTGAAAATGCCTTCGTTAAGATGATGCGTCTCACCATGGTCGCGTAAATTCAATCGAAAAACATCGATCCCTGCGGCCAACAATTGGTTACTCATTGATAACATATAGGAAGAGCCGCTACTGCCCTCCCAACCATGAATCAAAATAGCCAGCTTTGAGGCTGGAGAGTCTCCGGCCTGGTTGAAGATACCTGCCAGACGAATACCATCGTGACAATTTAGTATCATCGGCTGTTCAGCAGATAAATGTTTTGCAAAGCCCGAACGCACTCGCATCCGGCGCGGGCCAACACTCGAAAAAATAGTCTGGACGTGTGGATTACGCAGACCTATTGGTGGGGAAAAAGTCATTATCGGGGTATCTAATGTAATGTTTAATGCAATTTATTGCTTTTAAAGCAACCGGTAACTACGGATAGTCATCACGAGCTTCCAATTCGGTCTCGAATCCAAAACGAGTGAGATCAGTGATTCTTGAAGGGTAAAGAATACCATCTAAGTGATCGCATTCATGTTGCACTACCACAGCATGAAAACCGTCGACAGTCCGGTCGATAGGGTTGCCAAACTGATCGAAACCTCGATAGCAGATATTTGCCGAACGTTCAACATAGCCTCGCATACCAGGCACACTCAAGCAGCCTTCCCACATACCCAGTTTTTGTGCGTCAAGCACGTCAATGATAGGATTGATCAATACAGTTTCAGGAACCGTATCCACATCCGGATAACGCAGATTACCCTGCATTGCAAAGATCACAAGCCGCTTATTAACACCGATTTGTGGTGCGGCAAGCCCTGCCCCATTCGAATCAGCCATAGTATCGCGCATGTCCTCAATCAGTTGATGCAAGTCCTGAGAGTCGAAGTCTGAAATCGGGTCTGCCACGATATTCAGCCGTGGGTCGCCTATTCTTAATATTTGTTTAATTGTCATACCGAAAAATTAGTTTATTGTTTACCCCTGTAACCTCTTATACTGAGGCTATACAGATCATAAATCAGTTTCACACATTATATTATGTCACACTCCTATTCAGTTATATTACGTAGCATCCTAGTACTAATTATCAGTGCTTGTTCACCTGCTAACCTTGCGTTTGCAAAAGACTACAAAGTGGAGGTGTTAATTTTCGAGAATCTTCAAGAACAGATTGCTCTGGAAAGTTATCAATATCAAGAAATTGAAGATTTATCGTCTAGTGCAGAGCTATGGCCAATTGCGCCAAGTATGCTATTAGACGAAGTCGAGCGTTTGGATGTTTCCGAAGATTATCAACTGTTATATTACTATTCATGGGGTCAGGAATCATTACCTGTCTCTGAGTCTGGTGCGATGAACGTTTTAGAGGCGTTTATGCGTGGTTGGGTAAAAATTTATGCCGGCCATTTACTATTCATCAATCTCGACCTTGATTACAACGGTTATCGTTTAACTGAAAAACGAAGAATTAAGCTAGATGAAAAGCATTTCTTTGATCATCCTAAATTCGGAGTCTTGCTACAGGTCTCACGCCTTGAACCAGAAGAAGAGGACTTAGACATCATAGGTGAAGGTAAGCTAACTTTAGAGCAAGAGACCTTGATTACACAAGAAGGTGATTCAATTGTGGAAGTAGAACAATTAGGAGCAGATCCAGACCTACTGCTGCCAGACCCTCAGATTGTAGAAAATTTACTAAGCCCTTTTGAACCAGAGGAATCTACAACAGAACTTCCTCAGCACTCAGATCTTCAGCAATCAAAATAAATCGGTAGAATCGTCGCTAAGTTCGACACATTACTGGCCGACGTTCGATCGTGCAGACTCTGCGCCAGTGATCTTGAGCATGCTGTCAGGCCAGTACTGCAGTTGGCACCCAAAGCAAAAATTGTGATTGCTGGTCCAGGCCCCTGGCTCTAAGGTTCATCCCAGTGGCATTCCGTTTGATGATGCAAGTGGCGAACGCCTGCTCGAATGGATAGGGGGCGACCGAAAAACTTTTTATGACGATTCAAAAATTGCTATATTGCCAATGGGCTTTTGCTTTTTGGTTATTGCAAAGGAAAATCCGCTGATCTACCGGCGACTCCACGCTGTGCTAAGACCTGGCGACGTGACCTTATGACATTTATGCCAACTATCGAATTGACCCTAGCAATAGGGGCTTATGCGCAAAAATGGCATTTGGATGAACCAGCTGGAAATTTAACCGAAACTGTTCGGCAATGGGAAACAGTTTGTAAAAGCAATGGTGTTATTCCCCTGTCGCACCCAAGCCAACGAAACAATATCTGGCTAAAGAAGAATCAGTGGTTTGCAGAAGATGTTCTCCCAATATTACGGGAACGGGTTCAGACCGCTCTAGCCTAAAAGTTATCGAACAGATTCGGTTCAGCTGTCTTCAGGCTTCTGCGGATCCTTGTATTCAGGCACCAAGGTCTTAATACATTCGGAGAGCCCCCCGTCGTAGCTATCCAGTTTATCTACAAGTTTGGCAAAAACCTCGTCAACCAATTTCTTGTCAACTTTACGTGTTTGCGCCAGATGAATTTTTTGATATTCAGTAAGGGCCATATCTTCATCATCATGAAATAGTTCTTCATGCAATTTCTCACCCGGACGCAGGCCAGTGTATTCTATTTCGATATCCACACCGGGCTCCTTGCCGGAAAGTCTAATCAACTGTTCAGCCAGATCAGAAATTAAAACCGGTTGCCCCATATCCAATACATAGATTCGACCGTCGCCACCCATCGCACTCGCTTCAAGAATTAGCTGTGAAGCTTCGGTAATGGTCATAAAGTAGCGCGTCATCTCCTTATGGGTAACCGTAACCGGCCCGCCTTTTTTAATCTGTTTTTGAAACTTGGGAACCACACTCCCAGCTGAGCCTAAAACGTTGCCAAAACGGACGATAATGTATTTAGTTGGGCTTAATGCAGCTAGTTGCTGACAGTAAATTTCGGCCATACGCTTACAAGCCCCCATCAATGAACTCGGATTCACTGCTTTATCGGAGGATATTAATACGAATTTTTCAACTTTGTAGGCATGCGCTAAATCGGCAACAATGCGAGTACCGAGTGCATTATTCTTGATTGCTTCTCGAACCTGTCCCTCAAGTAAAGGCACATGCTTGTAGGCAGCCGCATGAAAAACGGCTGCTGGCTGGTGTTGACTGAAAACATGGTTAATCGCGGCTTGGTCACAGATGTCGCCCAGAACCGAGGTCAATTTCATGTCTGGAAAACGTCCCAGTAACTCTTCTTCTATTTGATAAAGGTTGTACTCACTTTGATCAAATAACACCAAATGAATTGAACATACTGAAGTCAGTTGTCGACACAACTCAGATCCGATAGAACCGCCTGCACCGGTAACCAGAACAGTCTTATCGCAAAGACTGTCCTTGATTCGATGCCAATCCAATGCCACCGGCGCTCGGCCTAATAGGTCATCGATTCGCACCTCACGCATATCCCCCAATTGAACTCGACCACTTACTAATTCGTGGGCGCCAGGCAAGGTTTTGAACTCCACGCCGGTAATTTCACATATTGTCACCAAGCGTTGCATTTGTGGTTCATTGGCAGACGGCACCGCAATCAAAACCAAATCAATATCCCAACGATAGATTAGATCCTGCAAAACGTCCGGTGAAGCCACAATCGGCACGCGATGAATTTGTCGACCAATTTTTGCAGCGTCATCGTCTAAAAAGGCGACTATATTATAGAGGTTGGGGTGGTTACGACGTAAGTCACGGAGTAATTGTTCACCAGCAGCACCCGCACCGAGAATCACTACTTTTCGACCCGCACGCGTCGAAAAATGGCGATCTTTGAATAAACGATAGAGTAACCGCGAGCCACACATAAACAGCCCCAGAATCAAGGCGTATAAGATAAACACGGAGCGCGGAACTAACTCGAGGCGCTCTTGTACTAAAAACAAAGTAAATGCGATTGCTGCCGTACCAACGATGACTGAACGAGCTATCAGCGAAAGATCTGGTAAGGAGACAAACCGCCACTCGCCCCGGTGTATCCCTAGAAAAACATTAGTGACCGTTTGTACTGCCACCACTACTGGTAAGGCAGTAACCGCACCAACCATGAATACTTCTGGTATGTCTTCTAAGTTGAAGCGCAGCCAATAGGCACCAAACCAGGCTGCTGGCACCACCAGCATATCATGCAGAATTATTCTCCACCTATAAATTAGGGTGCTTAGGGATTTAACCATTTCTTAAAATGTCAGATATCTGAGGAGTAAACAAAAAGTTGATGGGGCGCTTTTTTAAGTGGTTTTCTAAAGTCATTTATTTACATTGTGCCCAGTAATAAAAATCTATACCAATTCGCTGTTGGCGCTTATTCTTGAGTCTCTTTGAAAACTACAAATCCAGCAGCGCAGGCTAATACTAAAATTACCAATACGCTACCAAAGGCTATTCTATCATGGTCTATAACCGTGCAACTTGCGATCATCGAACAAAATACCATCAAAACTATGGCCGCTATCACAACTCTAGAATGATCTATGCCAGCCAGAGCTAAACGTTGGTAGAAGTGGGTTCGATGCGGCAACCATATTTTCTCGCGGCGGATGATTCTGCGCAACATTGTGACAGAGGCGTCAAACACAAATACACCGAATAACAGAACAAAACTGAGTACTGGAATTTGGTAACGGGTATTTGCGAAAACAATCATCAATGCAAAAAAAGCACCAATAGTAACGCTCCCAATATCGCCCATAAAAACTTTTGCGGGTTGCCAATTGTGTAACAGAAACCCATAACTAGCTGCACCAAGTACCAAACACACTAAGCCCAACTGCGAGTCCCCAGCTTGCCAGAACCAAAATGACATTGTTACACTAGC
>JBLHMH010000153.1:0-8240 GCA_047621785.1 Polaribacter sp.
CAGGCCGATAGCAGCGACGATTCTGACAAATTAAGTCCTGCCGTGCGTAAATTAATCGCCGACAATAACTTAGACGCCAACACTATTAAGGGTACTGGCAAGAACGACCGTATTCTAAAAGAAGATGTGCTAAACACTGTCAGCGCAGGCTCTAAAACAAAAGCCACAAGCTCACCAGCAAAAGCAGCACCCGCTGCTAGCAGCTCAAGTAGCACCGAGCGTGGCGAACGAAGAGAACCGATGACTCGCTTGCGAGCTACTGTTGCCAGACGCCTAAAGGAAGCTCAGGATACTCAGGCGATGTTGACAACCTTCAACGACGTCAATTTGCAAACCGTGATGGATTTGCGCGCAGAGTATAAAGATGCATTTGAGAAGAAGCACGGCACTCGACTTGGCTTCATGTCTTTTTTCGTTAAAGCTGCCATCGAAGCGTTAAAGCGCTTCCCAGCAGTAAATGCGTCAATTGACGGTGCCGACGTGGTCTACCACGACTATTACGACGTTGGCATTGCAGCCTCTTCACCGCGCGGCTTGGTTGTGCCAGTGCTGCGTGACGTTGACAAAATGAGCTTCGCACAAGTTGAAAAAAGTATCAGCCAATACGGTTCTAAAGCCAAAGAAGGCAAGCTGACTATGGACGACTTGGTTGGTGGCACCTTCACCGTGTCCAATGGCGGTGTGTTTGGTTCTATGCTGTCTACACCAATTGTCAATCCGCCGCAGAGCGCAATTTTGGGTATGCATCGAATCGAAGAACGCCCGGTCGCTGAGAATGGCGAAGTGGTAATTCGCCCAATGATGTATCTCGCCCTGACCTATGACCACCGAATTATTGACGGCAAAGAGTCTGTGCTATTTTTGAGAACAATCAAAGAGTGCCTAGAAGATCCTGCACGCCTGTTACTAGAAATTTAAATCAAGCTAAGAGAGAAAGATGTCTGAAAAATTTGACGTGATTGTCGTGGGCGCTGGCCCAGCTGGTTATGTGGCTGCAATTCGCTGTGCCCAATTAGGCTTAAACACCGCCTGTGTTGATGACTGGAAGAATGCCAATGGCAAACCCTCCTTGGGTGGTACATGTTTGAACGTGGGCTGCATTCCATCTAAGGCTCTATTGGATTCATCCGAGAAGGTTGAACAAGCCTCACACGAGTTTGCTAACCATGGCATTTCAGTGGGCAAGATTTCGGTTGACGTGCCCAAGATGATAGCGCGAAAAGATGAAATTGTGAAAAACCTCACTAGCGGTATTGCAGGTTTATTCAAAGCCAACAAAATCACATCCATTCATGGTCGCGGTAGATTACTTAAAAACAAGCAAGTAGAAGTGACTGGCGACGATGGAACCCAAATCTACAGCGCAGACAATATAATTCTAGCGGTAGGATCCATTCCAATCGCCATACCCGTAGCGCAAGTCGATAACGATATAATTTTAGATAACGCGGGTGCCTTAGATATTAATGCGGTACCCAAACGCTTAGGCGTAATTGGCGCTGGAGTAATTGGTTTAGAACTCGGCAGTGTCTGGAACCGACTAGGCTCTAAAGTAACCATCTTAGAAGCAATCGAAGAATTCTTGCCGGTAGTGGATAAACAGCTGGCGCGTGAAGTACAGCGAGTATTCACTAAAGGCCAGGGTTTGGATATCAAGCTGGGTGCAAGAGTCACTGGCAGTAAAGCCACAAAGAAAACCGTGAAGGTGGAATACACCGACAAGGATGGTGACCATAGCGAGACGTTCGACAAGTTGATTGTCGCCGTCGGGCGTCGCCCCAACACACAGAACATAGCGGCTGATGAAGCAGCTCTTGCGATGGACGATCGTGGACGTATTGACGTCGACGAACTTTGCCGCACTAATATCGCTGGCGTTTACGCTGTAGGCGATGCGGTAAAAGGCCCAATGTTAGCCCACAAGGGCTCAGAAGAAGGCGTCGCGGTTGCCGAACAAATCGCCGGCCAGTCGGCACATATTAACCACGACAACGTGCCTTGGGTTATCTATACCCACCCTGAGATTGCTTGGGTAGGTATTACCGAAGAGCAAGCTAAGGAACAAGGGATTGATTATAAAACCGGCTTCTTTCCGTTTGCCGCTAACGGCCGCGCCCTAGCAATGGACATCAAAGGTGGCCGAGTCAAAATGATCGCGGATGCTAAGACGGACCGCATTCTAGGAGTTCATATCCTTGGCCCTAACGCGTCCGAATTAATTTCTGAAGCGGTATTGGCTATGGAGTATTCTGCTTCCTCAGAAGATATCGCAAGAACCGTTCACGCCCATCCAACCTTATCTGAAGCAATGCATGAAGCCGCGCTTTCGGTGACCGGAAGAGCTCTTCATAAAGTAAACTAGCACTGATCTTTAGTACCGGCAGATATACTAGAGCCAAAGGAGCGCCTTAATCGGCGTTCCTTTTTTTATGTGCTTCATTTTCTAAAAACTCTACTCGCTAATCCAGTCTGTCAGTTTATAATCAACGCTCACGTGACTTATTATCATCGATAACCACACCAACCTTACAATAAAACACTATGAGTAATAGCCAATCTGCATTTCCCCATGAAATTTTTAAAGCCTATGACATTCGTGGCATTGTCGACAAAACTTTAAGTGAAGAAATCACTTTTGCTATAGGTCAGGCAGTCGGCAGTGAAGTGATCGCCAGTGGCGGTGATAGTATCGTCATCGGTCGCGATGGCAGGCTATCAGGCCCTCGGCTGGCAGAGGCCTTGAGCAATGGTTTACGCGCCAGTGGCGTCAATGTGGTCGATATCGGCGTTGCGCCATCGCCAGTTGTATATTACTCCAGCTACTCGCTCAACATACCTTCCTGTATTGCGATTACTGGCAGCCATAATCCCCCAGAGTACAATGGTCTGAAAATGGTCGTTGATGGCACAACGCTATCCGCTGAGCGGATTCAGGACCTCAAGCAAAGAATTATTGATAGCGATTTTAGCACTGGCAAAGGAAGTTATCGACAGCAAGAAATAATCGAAGACTATATCGCTAAAATCAGGAACGACGTTAAACCATCAAGAGCTATCAAAATCGCGATTGATTGTGGTAACGGTGTTGCAGGTGCCACTGCGCCACAAGTGTTTCGAGACCTTGGTTGCGAGGTTATTGAATTGTTTAGCGAAGTTGACGGCACATTTCCGAATCACCATCCTGATCCAAGTCAAATAGAAAACCTACAAGACTTAATGGCTGCTGTTAAGGAACATAATTGCGAGCTGGGCTTAGCTTTTGATGGCGATGGTGATCGCTTAGGAGTGGTCACTAGCAAAGGTGAAGTCGTATGGCCAGACCGGCAAATGATTTTATTTGCGCGCGACATCTTAGAGCGCAATCCAGGCGCTGAGATTATCTACGACGTGAAATGCACGCGTAATTTACCCGCTGAAATTGAAAAAGCTGGGGGCAAGGCAACCATGTGGCGCACCGGTCATTCTTTTATTAAAGCGAAGTTAAAAGAAACCCAAGCCCCACTTGCGGGGGAAATGAGTGGGCATATTTTTTTCAAGGAGCGCTGGTTCGGCTTTGATGATGGCGTCTATGCCGGAGCCCGTTTAATTGAACTGCTGAGTAGATCACAGCAATCGCCACAAGAAATATTCGATGCCTTACCCAACAGCATTAATACGCCTGAACTGAGAATTGAGTTTGAAGAGGGGGAACACTACAAGTTCATGACCAAACTTCAAGAGATTGCTCGCTTCGAGAATGCCATCGTTTCTACCATCGACGGCCTTCGAGTTGACTACCCAGATGGTTTTGGTTTGGTTCGCGCTTCCAACACAACTCCCATTTTAGTACTACGCTTTGAGGGCGATAGTGAAGCTTCGCTAGCGGCTATTCAGGCCGATTTTTCCGAGTCCATAAAAATGGTCGATCCGGATGTGGAACTACCGTTTTAGATCGAAAACCATCGAATTAAGAGAGATAAACCATCCTTCCATTTAGATCTCCCGAACAAAACCACCTATTTAGGCGTCTTCTGACCTTCGTTCAAAACGGTTATCAGCGCTTTTTAGAGGCGCAACAAGTTCGTATGTCAGGTAGTTTCGGTGGTCTAGGTCTGCTGGCCATTCTGGGCTTGATGTGTGGTTTTGTTTCAGGCGGCGTGATCATCTTATTTCGCCTATTTATGGATGGCGCAGCTGCCGAGTTTTTACCACAAAATAGCATTGATCGATTTGAAGATCTGGCACCAATGAGTCGCTTTTTACTATGCTTGGGAGGTGGTTTAACCGTGGGACTGTTTTTACATTTGTTAAAACCAACGACGCGCATCGTTGGTGTTGTACATGTATTAGAGCGACTCGATTACCATCAAGGCTACCTTCCTATTCGCAATGCTGTGGTGCAATTCATTTCCGCCAGCATTGCCCTATTAACCGGGCAATCCGTTGGCCGTGAAGGACCGAGCATTCATTTAGGCGCAACTGCGGGTAGTATTTTAGGACGAGCCTTGCGCATCCCAAATAATAGTGTTCGAGTTATGGTTGGTTGCGGCGTAGCGGCAGCCATCGCTGCGGCTTTTAATACACCGCTGGCGGGGGTTATTTTTGCCATGGAAGTTGTGATCATGGATTACTCGGTAATTGGCTTTGCGCCAGTAATCATCGCAGCGGTAAGTGCCACTAGTCTTACCCGTATCGTCTTTGGTGATGAAGCTTCTGTGGTAATCCCTGAATTTTCTATTGACGCAGTACGGGAAATCCCAATGATGGTTATTTTGGGTGCGGTAATTGGATGTATTTCAGCCGCGTTTATTCACATAACACTACTTACCAGCAGCCTGTTTGCTAAACAGAAGATCTGGTTAAGGGCCTCCATCGCAGGTTTTTTGACTGGCTTTATCGCCTTATTCTTACCACAGGTAATGGGTGCTGGCTATGACACCGTAAATGATCTTCTATGGGCGCAAATTGGACTGAGCGGCGTTCTGTTGTTAACCGTTGCTAAACTTCTGACGTCGGCAACAGCGATTGGTTTAGGCATTCCTGCCGGTTTGATCGGCCCCACCCTATTCATAGGCGCGGCGGCAGGCGCTGCAATTGGCTCCATTGCAAGTATATTTGCACCGGTGACTGTTGGCACTGGATTTTATGCGATGTTGGGTATGGCCGCTATGATGGCTGCAACCCTGCAAGCGCCTCTAGCTGCACTCATATACCTTCTTGAACTCACCGCCAATCATGCCATTATCCTACCGGGCATGGCCGCGGTTATTAGCGCCCTGCTGGTGACTCGCGTGATGTTTAATAAATCGTCTATATATCAACATCTTATGCTTAGTCGTGGACTAGATTATCGAAACACACCGGCGTCTAAAACACTTCGAAGAATTGGCGTTGCGAGTGTTATGGATAGAAGTATTGTCCAGCAAACTCGATATCTGAGTAGAGAACAAGCAAGCTCTCTGTTACAAGTACAAGCGTCACCATGGCTTTTATTGGAGGCTAACAACGAGCAGAAGCGCAGTTTATTACCGGTTAGTGACTTAGCACTCCACCTTAGCCAATTGGATGTCCAAGAACACGCAAAAGCTGATGTCAGCATCAATGCCATGGATGCTAAAACGATAGAAGGAAAAGCCGCTGAAATTAGCAACATAAAAGATCAGCTAATCGATCTTATGGCTATTCCTGCCAAGAGGCTCGAGGCCAAACCCATTGGCATTATTGCAACTCTGCAAGAAGCGTATGAGCAAATGCAATTGGAGAACTGCGAAGTATTAGTCGTAACCGGTGCGCATGGCGCTACTAAGGAGCGTGTCTATGGCGTTATTACCAAAGAACATATCGAACGCAGTTACCAACCTTAACGAGTTTGACTTCAGATGAATAAATTCACTCTTATTTGTAAGTAGGACTAAGCCTTAAGAAATGACGGACAAAATTAACGAGCATTAGCGACTATGCTCAACTCAAATTATCACAACCCGCCAGTTTTAAACGGCGTAGTGCTGGTCGCAGGCGGTGCCATCGGCGCAGGTATGTTTTCGCTGCCGATCGTGTCTACTGGCATGTGGTTCGGCTGGGCGCTGATTTGCCTGTTAGTTGTTTGGTCTATTACCCTACTAGCCAGCCTGCTGATACTAGAAGCAAACTTGCTCTATCCAAGAGGCGCGAGTTTTGATTCGATGGTCAAAGGTTCATTAGGCAAGAACTGGAGCCGAGCAAACAATTTAGCGATTATGTTTGTGATGTATCTCTTGTTGTATGCCTTTTTTAGCGCGAGCGGGAGTATTGCAGAACAAACTATTTCCTCTCTCACGAATAAGCAGAGTCCGCTGCCACAAAATCTATCAGGCTTAGTCATCGGTTTTATAATCGCTGTATTAGTTTGGTCCGGCGCCTGGGCGGTTAGTCGAATTTCGAGCATTCTAATGCTTGGAATGCTGCTCACCTTTGGTTTATCCAGCGCAGGACTTTTACTCAACATCAATCTTGCATCATTATTTGTCTGGGGTGATTCTAATGGTAGTTACATGCCGTTTCTCTGGGTTGCCCTACCCTACTTTGTCACTTCATTTGCCTGCGCTGGCATTATTCCTAGTTTGGTTAGGTACTATGAGCACCGCCATGACAAAGTTCGTAGCAGTCTTATTTACGGCACCCTCCTAGCCCTGTTGATTTATCTTTTATGGGTAGCCGCTACTTTCAGCGGATTGAGCAGAGATACCCTAACACCAGTGGTACAAGCGGGCGGCAATATTGGCCAATTGGTCGAGGCTCTGCAAGCTAACGGCGCTAGCGTGCGCTTGCAAACGGTGATTAATCTATTCTCTAATTTTGCGATAATCACATCGTTTTTAAGTATTGCCTTAGGCTTATTCGATTTTCTCGCGGATAGATTTAAGCTTGGAGAAGGTTCCTTTGATCGCCTCAAAAGTGCTGCACTGACTTTCACGCCGCCCGCGCTATTGAGTTTCTTTTTTCCTGACGGCTTTATTCTAGCGATTGGCTACGCAGGGTTTTTCGTGCTATTTAGCTTTTTCATCGTACCGGCCGCAATGGCATTCAAGCATCGTTCAAGTCAGGATGCGCACTTCGAGTACAAAGTCGCAGGCGGTAATCTAACGCTTTATACTGTGCTTCTATTCACAGTAATCGTGGGGCTGATTAAAATTTTAGGAACGTTCAAACTATTGCCTGTTTTTGGCTGAAGCTAATGGAAATCCAGGCCGCTCAGTTTAATAATTCCATCAATGTAACCCTCTTTTCCCTTGCCGGATATTTGTTCCAGACAGACATCTTTAACCATGGATATATGCCGAAATTCTTCGCGTGCATGGATATCCGAAATATGTACTTCGACCGTAGGTATCTGGCATCCAGCAATAGCATCACGTAAGGCCACTGAGTAATGCGTTAACCCACCTGGATTAATGACACAACCCTGTGCCCAACGCCTATTGGCCTGCAACGTATCGATTATTGCCCCTTCATGGTTACTTTGGTAAAACTTTAGTTCGTGCTCTGCCGAGCACTTATGCGCTGCAATCCACTGGTTTACTTCAGCGAGACTTTCTGCGCCATATATTTCAGGCTCACGTTCACCGAGCAGATTCAAATTTGGCCCATTTATTATTAATATTTTCATCTTATAGTAGCGATCAGCTATGCGACTGGGCTTAAACTCCTTACGCTTTCGACAATATCATCAGCGCTCACTTGGGTGTTGATAACACCATTGCCGATCGCATCAAGCAGGATGAAACTTAGCTTACCGTTAAAATTCTTTTTATCATGCGCGACTATTTCCAGCACCTTGCTCGGATCAACTACACCTAACTCGGGCAAAGGAAATAAATCGAGAACCGCTTGCGCATCGGCGAATTGATCGGCCGCGAGCAAACCCTTTTTATGTGATATGTAATTCGCGCACTTCATCCCATACAGAACCGCTTCGCCATGATATAGGCCGCCATAACCTTGAATTGTTTCGAAGGCATGACCGATAGTATGTCCATAGTTCAATAGTTTGCGCTCGCCATTTTCAAATTGATCATTGGAAACTATCTGGCTCTTTATTTTACAACTCTTGGAGATTATTTCACTTAATAGACTCTGATCTTGCAGCGCTAGCAAATCATCAAAGCGCGCTTTGATGATATCGAAAATAGATCGATCACGAATAAAGCCATATTTAATCGCTTCGCCCAATGAAGAAATGACATTCCTGCGCGGAAGTGTTTTCAGAAACCCTGGGTCGACTA
>JBLHMH010000154.1:0-8201 GCA_047621785.1 Polaribacter sp.
CACGATAATCTTTGCTACTCGCCGCGTCGATTAAAAAGCCCGGTCGAACAATAGTCCAAGATGAGTCGCTGCTTTTGAGAATATTCTCCTGACGCGTTTTGTCAGCGTAGTCGGCTTTTAACAATAAGGGATTAAGAATTTGGTCGTAAAATATCCCACCGTGGCCTTTACTGTCGCCTGCGCCAATACCGGTGATAGTCAAGATTCTGTTTACGCCGGCATCGCTAGCGGCGGCTAATACATTGGTCATGCCTTGTGAATAAACCCTTACTTCTTTATTATTTGGTTTTAATCCGATGGTGCTGATAATCGCACTTTTGCCTGCAAACAGATGATTGAACGAGCTACGGTCAGTGATATCGCCTTTTAGATTGAGCAAATTTTCATGCTCTATCACCATCCGTTCCGGGCGACGGGTAATCGATGTAACACGATGCCCTCTGGCTAGCGCCAGCTTAGTAGTTTCAAGGCCTATCCCTGAAGTGCCACCAAAAATTAATAAATCTAGCGGTTCATGCGCGTCGGCTAAAGTGGGCGCTTCCCCTCCATAATTTTTTATTGCTTGTCCATTGACAGTGCCCTCGCCGCCCATTTGTAGAGCAAGAACACCGATAACGGCGATTAATATAAAAACACCTAACAATAAACGTTTAATCATCTCTTCAAACTCCTGTCAAAATAGCTTGCGTCTAGGTTAATGTATGCCGTCAATCAAATCAATAAGTTTGCTTGCCCAACATACTTATTGCTTGCTCAGGAATAATATAGTTGCTCCTAACCCAGACCAGATTACCTTCTACGAAACCAATAAATTCTCTTTGTAGTAAAAGCGCCCAAACATTATTAGCAATCTCAGTTAATTGTTTATTTTTGTGTTGCGAGCTCAAATCATGATCGAGGCTAGATTGATAGGCCTCAAGAGAAAGACGAAGCTTTCTGCCAGTGCGGCCCAATGCAGACGCCTGCTCTCTGGCTATTTCTAGCTCTAGAGCACTGTGCCTACTCGAACTATTTCTCTGCAATCCGAATTTTTGCATAAATTATTTAATAAGCTAACACTTCTTGAATCGCCTCTAGCTAAGGAGTGGCGAAACTCGAATGTACTCTATGCGTTTTTCTCCTCGGCGTTTTTATCTTCAGCCTTTTTAACGCGCAATTTATTAGCGCCGACTGTTTTGTTGTTTAGGTTTTTAATTGCAGATTTTGCTTCACCTGACTTTGGCATTTCAATGAAAGCAAAACCTTTAGACGCACCACTATCTCGGTCAACCACCAGGTTGCAAAATTGAACTGAGCCAAATTCTTCAAACAAACCTTTTAACTCTTCTTCTGTCGTTAATCGATCTAAGTTACGTATTAATAATTTCATATATTGTTATTCCAACCAGGAATTATTTGTTAAAGATTAGCTTGGTCTATTAAAATAGTGCGTGCGGGCAATCAGGATTGATTGCGCTGGATCACCCGCATGAATTTACCTGTGAAACAATTTTATGAGCAAATGCTACTGATTGTTAAAAGGGAATCTAACTAGTATAGCAATTATTCATCTATAAAAAGTCCAGCATACTGCTTACGCAAGTCAGGCTTCTTAACCTTACCCGTGCTCGTAACCCCTATCTCTGCTTGTAGAATGACTTTTTTAGGTATCTCATAGCTCGCCAATTGTTCACGGCAGTGACTAATCGCTGTTGCCTCGTCCAACTGGGCGCCTGGCATGAGCTGTAATACCGCGCATACTGCTTCACCCCACTTTGGATGTGAAACTCCGAAAACAGCCGCTAGAGCAACAGCATCAAGACCCACTAATACCGCTTCTACCTTACAACTTGATACGTTTTCGCCGCCAGTTTTAATCATGTCTTTCTTTCGATCGACAAACATTAACTGGCCTTCAGAGTCGATAAAACCCAGGTCACCACTATGGTGCCAAGCATAAGTACGAACTTCAGCGGTAGCCTCTGG
Source organism: Polaribacter sp. (assembly GCA_047621785.1). Taxonomy (GTDB): domain Bacteria; phylum Pseudomonadota; class Gammaproteobacteria; order Arenicellales; family Arenicellaceae; genus Arenicella. The sequence continues at coordinate 1,966 of JBLHMH010000154.1, forward strand.
GTTGTTTAAGTAAGCATTCATCGACTGTGGACCACGCCAGCATATTTCGCCGACCACGCCCGTCGCACATTCTTGGCCGCTGTCATCCAGAACAGCTTGCTCACTCATAATGGTCGGCACGCCCCAATAATTACCTTCACCAAATTCAGTAGGTGAATGATCATAAAAAACACAGGGTGCCGGTGTAAATTCAGTTTGCCCACTGCCAAGATGAAAATCGCATCCAAATACCTTTCTTAGGTCAGTCAATGTTTTCGAATTCATCGGCGCCATACCGTAAATGGCGGCAGACAGTGCACTATAATCTCGTTCGCCAACACCGGGAACCGACAATAGCGCAGACCACATCATGGGTAACAATACCGTACTTTGAATTCTCTCTTGCTCCAGGCAGGCAACCACATCTACTGGATTAAACCCTTTGTGAATAACGAACGCTCCAGATACCTGCAATGTACTCAGGGCATTATTTATTGCGGTGGTATGAAATACCGGAAGTACATTAAGGTGTGCGCCGCCTTTGGAGTAACCGAGGCTGAGAGGATTATTGAGACTCGCAAGTATCAATGCTAGGTGTGACGTTTCAACGCCTTTCGGGCGAGATGTGGTGCCACTGGTGTATAGCACCATTGCCACATCTCGATCATCGATGATGATATCGAATATTTCTTCGTCGCTCTGCGTGGCTAAAATATCTCCTAGGGTAGCGTCACAATACTTTGATTCATCACCTAACGATAATTTAAAGCCAATTCGCGGTAGGTCCTGTGCACATTGGCAGCAAAGGTCTTCCAGATCGGCATCATAAATCACTGCACGCACGTCACCATGTTCGAAGTTAAAACGTACGTCGTCCGGATTCTGTAAATAATTTATCGGAACCACAACAATCCCAGTTTTGAAACAAGCAAACATAACGGCTAAAAACTCGCAACTGTTGCTTGCCACCAAAGCGACTCTGTCACCTTGGCATAAACCATTGGCCCTTAGCCCATGAGCGATCTTATTGGCATTGCTATTAAGGGTTTGGTAGCTAGTGGAAATTCGCTGTCCAGCGACATACTCCACCACAGCTTCGGTTTGACCGTCACTGCGTGCTCTGCGCCTTAACATATCGCCCACGGCGACTCGGCTAATAATATTGAAATTGAGCTGCTGGTCGATAATAGCATCGTGATTGTTAGCCATTTTTTCACCATATCCATAGACTAGTTGATGTATGCCGGCGAAAGATAAGCACCTTTGTCGGAAAGTTTTCTCTGCCAATACCTAACCCACAAATTGGCAAGAACATAGGCAGCATAAACTCCCTATACCTCTAAATCAATAAGTATCCAGACCCCTAAAATACCTCGTACTTGCTTCATATCAGCAAGTTAGTTCACAAGTATGGCGTTTAAAAACATGGCTGAACTGACGACAAAAATCAGGCACTAATTACGCGATACAGATTCCGCTTGTACCCGACGCAGACATCCAGAGTTACGTTCCCAGCTGCAATTTTCTGATACCCATGTTGGGCTAACTCAAATCATGGCGGGCAGCTAGTATCCTTAACTTCTCGACATAGTAATCCATCTATTGCCTTATAAAATAACCGCTTGTTGAAAAATCAGTTGCACTAAAGATGACTGTCCATTTAGCTTGGTCCTATTCTTCCGTGTAAACGAGCATGCTCGTTTTTCATGTTACCTGGGCTTGTTATCTCCAACAACTTATCCTAAACCCTTGCCCTCACATGATAAACCGCCAATGGATAGATGGTTTGTTAAGATTTGTGAACATAAGGCATGCAAAAGCCATTCACGCCTCAATCCAAACTATTCATCAATGCGTTGGACATCGGCCATCGATAGTTCGTAGTCTGGACGATATCGAAGAAATTACTGTCCACGCTACGTAAAAATATGCCCGCAGTGCCCAGCTAAGACAGATTAGCCTTGAAACACAAGGAGGCGTGGACTATTTACTTAATAGAGAACCAACAACGGGCTTATTAAAGCACTTGATAAGTCGCGACTGCGCACGACTTGTCCTTATTCGTTATGAATCCTTTTCATTTTCCTGTAATCCTAATGCAGATATTAATATAAACAAACCGAGTACATATACAATAAAATACGTTTGTGATTCAAAGAATGAGAGCAGCAACCACATACCAACTCCGCCAATAATAAATGTCACTATAAATGACAGCATAATATTAGATGCCTTAAACTTTTTGCCCACTAAATGAATCACTAGTCCCGTAGCAATACCAAATAGCAGGCTAATGGCTCCCTTTCAGCAGGATTCGAACACGGAAAAATCCAGAGAAACGTCAAACAATCCCAAGGCGAAGATAAACCCAGTAAAGGTTCCGAGAAAAACCACGAGTTTTTCAATTGGCATGGATCTTAAATATATTCATAATGCTTCAAAGCACTAGCGCAGCTTACTGCGTCTGAGTGCTTTGATTTGTTAGGCATGTCTGTCATTTAGAATCTATTTGCAGAAACAAGCAGCTGATTGTTCGCATGGAGGTGCTGCTGCGACTTCACATGTTCCGGTTTTCTTGCCTTCACCTATACACCATGCATTACAGTCAAATTTGTCTGGATGCCCAACATCATTTTTATGGCTATGTAACTCATCCTTGCTAGGGTTTGATTCAACCAATAAACCATCGGTCATACAAGCCTCCCCAAACATTCTACCATTTGGGGTTCCTGTTTCATCAGTACCTATATGGCACCCAGCAACACCAGGGCTCACACCATCAGAGTCTTTCCACCATGTGGTTATATGTTTACCATGGTCTTCTGGAACGTATTCAAAAGTTCCTTCAGCGCCCGGTAAGCCTTCGGCGCCACTCGATGGGCCCGAGTCTGCATAAGCATATGTTCCCGTAATTACTGTAAGTAATATAGTAAAGATCAAGTAATTTATTTTTTTCATTTTCTTTTCCTAAGTTTTTATTGGTTTAGTAAAGTATCTTTCTAGCGTTGCCTCAACGAGACTGTAGAAAAAGATGTTTCCAAAACACCAATTTCTCATTCCCTGTTTTTTGTTTTTCCATACCACCAATTTGCCACAGGTGGGGCTGCTTTTGCAAGACTTGCCTTCTTTGGTTCACTCTAACTCGGCCGATGCCCGTAATTCGCGATCTTGCCAATATTATGTACCATACAGTACAACTTCCGTTGCCCATCGACCTTCTTTTTGCTTCGTAAACTAAAGCGATTAAGCCCCTTCTGCGTCCTTATATTGAAAAACACGGGCTCCACCACCGACATACCGTAGCTATAGATCGGCATTAGCGGCATTAGGGACGTTACCCGTTAATTAATTTTCATTTGATCAATTTTTTGAAACATAGTGTATTTCTAAATATAAAAAAACGGCGCTGAATATAATTCAGCGCCGCTAGTCAATAAACCGATTAGCTATTTGCTAATCTGTATTTTGTACTACTTTTTCTTGCCGAAACGATCGCTTATTTCTTCGATCTTTTCAGCTGCTTCGCGTAAGCGAGTCGGGATGTCTACAAATGAAGATAGACCACCACCGAAACGTTCTTTAAATTCTTCTACGCGCTCTTCGATTGTCTCGCGGCCTTGCTTCATGGCTTTTTCTGCTTCGCCTTGCATTGCTTGACCACGCTCAACAAGATCTTCAAATACTTTCTGACCTTCAGAGTTGATGGTAACAACGCGACTTTGAATGTCGTCACGTCGTTCTGAAAATTCGTTCAACGAACGTGAGTAAGCGCCAAGGCCTGCTAACCAAATATTTTTTGCTACTGCTTCAGCTTTATCTGTATTTAAGCCGCTTAGGTTTTCTTGTAACAAGTTTTGAAGTTGCTCTAGCTTGTTTTCGGCAACTGTTTCTGCCGGCTTAGAAGCTGTAGCTTTTTTAGCTGCCTTTTTAACAACTTTAGCCGCTGGTTTAGTGGCTACTTTTTTAGCTGTTTTCTTAGCTGCTACTTTTTTAGCTGGCGCGGCGGCAGCTTTTTTAGCTGGCGCGGTTACTACTGTTACGTTAGCTGGAGCGGTTACTACTGCTTTAGCTGGAGCAGTTGTTACTTTATTTTCGTCGACCATGTCATTCACCAAATAGGTTTTGTTAAGATGCGGTTATTTTAACAATGATGTTTAGAATTCACACCCTAATTAGAATGTACATTCTAATTAGCTCTAGGCAACACCGATATGACCATCTAGAACTTCGTTAATTTGCTTCTCAACCATTGGCGCAAAAGAGCGCGTCATCATGGTTAACTGAACGGCTATATTAAGTTGCCCTTCAGCTGGTTCGACTATGGCCTTTAAACCCGTCGAATGCCGATAGCTATAACAGCCGCCTTGTTCGCGATAGCTACCACCAAACTTGCTGACTAGCTTACTCAGCAGTTCTTCCGACAAGACTCTACACTCCTCGGTATCAAGGTTATGCTTTCGCGAAATTCGTACATTACTCATGCTGATTTATCCTCTTTTCTGGTTAATGACTTTTTATAAAAACGGCAAAAAGTGTAGGTATAGATGCTCTTCGATGGACAGTGATTCTAATTGAACACTGGGGTCGAGCATTGAGTTGTAGCCGTTGAAATTGATAAGCGTATACATCAAATTATTTGCCAATAACCTAGATGCATTACTGGACTCAACTACTTTCGATTTATCCATCATCAACTTAACCAGCGCAACCAAAGTTTTGTTCAGTAAAGTAAGCAGCTTAGAGATAGAAGCACGCAACCTGGGGTAGCGCTCGTGCAGGCCGCGCAGGTCTTGACTGACGAATTTAAATTGCTGCAGAATATCCGACACTAAAGCTAAACCAGCCAATATTTCTTTTGGGTCACCCTTGGTCTGCGCGGTAATTTCTTGCAGTGCCACTAATACCCTGGCGTGAAATTGAGCGTATAGCTCTTCGACTACCTGCTCCTTACCTTTGAAATGGTAATAAAGATTACCGGGGCTGATGTTCATCTCATGAGCAAGATCAACGCTGGTAACGATACTTTCACCGCGCTCATTAAGTAATACTATGGCGACTTCAAGGATTAAGTCGCGTGTGCTCATTTTTGCCATATTCACAGTCTAACCCAAATTATTTTACGGAACGCAGTTGAATGCGCAAAAGTAATGCCGGCATGTGCCTAATGGGAAGTAGGTAACATGCAAGAGCCAGACGCGGTAGCTTTGATATGTGTGAGACAGTCAATATACGCCTGTCATAAAGAAGCGGTGAAGGTATTTTCATTTACAGTTTTTTGGCTTTGGTAAGCCGGCAAACTTACTTGCGGTACGTGTGGGCCCGCCTGGAAATAATTGATGTAAATATCGACTGTTTGAGTTTTCTTCACCAAATGCTTTTTTAAACACCCGCATCACCATTCGCATTGGCGGCGGTATATTGTACGTTTCGTAGTACTCACGAAAGTAATGAATTATTTCCCAGTGTTCATCGCCTAGGGTAACTCCGTCAAGCCATGCTATATGGCTACCTAGGTCCTCGCTCCACATTAAACGCCTTTGCAAAAAACCCTGAGCGTCAAGCGGATAGCTTAGACCATTAAATTCCAATGCTGTTGCTGTGTTCGACATTACCAACTCACCTGTTTATCATGTTTGCAGACCAGGTCTACGAAACCCGCGTAATCAATCATTTTTACTAGCGAGCTATATGGCTTGATGCCGCGTAATTGGCAATCTTCAGCCAACGCAGTAACAATCACACCATGGCTCTCACACTTCGCTAGAAAAGACGCTAAGGTAATTTGTGACTGCAATGTCAGTACCGCGTCTTGAGTAAGCAGTATTGTGTCGCCTGAACTGGCAAACGCCAACTGCTCATAGACTGCAACGCTGTCATGCCATGATTGCATAAGTGTGAACAGCGTGCCCGATGAAGCTGCATTTTTGTCTGAAGTTTTTGTGTTCAAAATGTAAATACCCGGTCCTGCACACCAATCAAACTTGCAATCGCGTCACGGTTTAGAGCCTTTGTTTCAAGTATAAGATCGAATGCATTAAGACTTCGAGCTTGCATGCACAGCTCTGAGACATAGATATTTTGGACTTCATAATCTGCCAGTGCCTGAAATGTTTTGGTGTACTGCTTAATGCCGGTTTCTCGCATATCTTGATCTGCTTTGAGTTGGTAGATCCCGTCATACAAAAATAGCAGGCTCACTTTTTGTTCAAACGCAGCACCCACTAATACGGCGTCTAGGCCTTCTTGGCCAGTAGCAT
>JBLHMH010000155.1:0-8195 GCA_047621785.1 Polaribacter sp.
CTTGCTCTGCTGCAATTTGCTTGTCGGCAATGACCGTGGTGTGAACGTTAAGGCCGCCCCAATATGCTTGCTCACCTAATTCTTCAATTAATTTGGCACGAACCATTTCAGCAATGTGCGGCGCGTCCAGCTGTGTATTTCTACTATGTTTTTTAGCAGTTATGGGTGCTGCGGATTCTCGAGCGTAGGTTTCAAGGTCTATTTTTCCTAAGTCTTTTAGGCGGCTAAGAACATAATTTCTACGAATTAAGGCGCGGCGAGGATTGCGCAACGGGTTGAACGTAGAGGGTGCTTTAGGCAGACCTGCAAGCATTGCGGTTTCTGCTAAACTGAGCTGATTAAGCTCTCGGCCATAATATACATCAGCGGCTGCGCCAAAGCCGTAGGCGCGATGACCTAAAAATATTTTGTTTAGGTAGAGCGATAAAATCTTATCTTTGCTTAGAATTTGCTCTAGTTTAATCGCCAACAAAACCTCTTTGAGTTTTCGAGAATAGGTCTTTTCTCGGCTCAAAAAGAAATTTCTAGCCACCTGCATGGTGATGGTGCTTGCACCTTGCCGAGTTTGGCCAGAGCGAAAGTTGGATAAAGCGGCTCTAAATAAACCGGCGATATCAATCCCTTGATGTTCATAGAAGCCATCGTCTTCACTCGCTAGAACGGCATCAATTAGGGCCTGCGGTACATCTTCAATTAGCACTGGTTTACGCCGTTCATTTCCGAATTCTGAAATCAACAAGCCCTCTGCTGAGTAGACTCTTAGAGGGATTTTTAACTCAACACCCTTGATGCTTTGCGCATCCGGAAGTGTCTTGCTAGTTTTTAGGATTATATAGCCGGCGCAAATAAACCCAACCATAAAGGCCGCAGTTCCAAGCGTGGTCAACGGCAGTAGCAAGGCTGATTTATTCAAAACGATGTTTTTCTTATACTATTTGTTTCAGCAAGATCATATATTAATTGATAACATTCCTAAATAGAATTGTGGCATTATTGCTTAGGGTTGGTTATATTTAACGTAAGTAATGATATAAATAACGGTTTTTATGGAGGTTTCTTGAAACTGTTTCGCTCAAAATCTAAGGCCGTTATCGGCATTGACATCGGTACCCACTCTATAAAGTTAGTAGAGCTTGCGGGTTCTTATGCTAATCCACGAGTTATCGCGTGGGGTGTGGCGCCTCTGCCACCTGGTGCATTCTCCGAAAATACGATTACTAATTCCGGGTTGATTGCTGATGCCCTTGCTAGTTTGATGGCTAAATCAAAAGCGGTTGGTGAAAACGTTGCCGTCTCCGTATCCTCTTCGCACGCCATCACCAAAGTACTTGGCATGCCGATTGAAACAAGTGAATTAGAAATGGAAGAGCAAATCAGTATCGAAGCTCTGCATTTTATTCCTTACCCAATTGATGAAGTAAATATTGATTTTGAGATACTGGGTCCTTCATCTGTCAATCAGCAAGAGAACGACGTGTTATTGGTCGCTTGCCGTCGCAGTATTGTAGACGATTATATTGATCTGATTGAAGACTTGTCACTGTCTCTTAGTTATGTTGATATTGACACCTATGCTTTAGAGCGGGTTTACCGTTCTCAGAACAGCTTGGGTTCAAATTCGGAACAGCCAGTGGCTCTGTTTGATATTGGATCCACTTCGAGTCATTTGATGGTAGTTGATGATGAGCGAGTTCTCTACTCACGTCATCAAAACTTTGGCGCATCTCAATTGGTTAAATTGATTCGCAAGGAATACGGAGTATCGGCTGATGAAGCAGAAGAGATTTTACATTCGTCTCAACCGCCGGGTGACTTTCTAACGGCGGTTCAAGAACCATTCGTTGAAATGTTACGTCAGGAAGTTAGTCGCGCACTGGAGTTCTTTTATTCTTCAAGCGCTTTTTCTAACATCGACAGTATCGTACTGTCCGGTTCATGTTGCTCAATGAATGGTCTGGCCGGGGATCTAGAAGTGAAAATGCGAACCAAGGTAGCGGTACTTAACCCTATCGGCAATGCGACCGTACAAACTAATCGTGAAGCTATTAATAGCGTAGCCCCTGGTCTGGCTATCGCTTACGGCTTGTCGCTAAGAGGCTTAATGTAATGGCTAATATTAATCTGCTTCCATGGCGTGAAGCACAGCGTCGCGAGCGCAATCATTTGACCGTTCTCTATTGCGTGGCAATGATAGGCATAGCCGCGTTCCTGGTTTTTCTCGGCAGTTCATATATGAATTCACGAATCCAGCATCAAAACGATCGTAACGCGTATGTCCAGTCTGAGATACATGCCCTATCCGAAGTGATTAAAGAGATCGAAGATCTTAAGGGCAAGCGCGACCAACTGCTGGCGCGTATGGAAGTGATCCAAACATTGCAGACAAATCGCTCACAAATAGTACATGTATTCGACGACTTGGTGACCAAACTGCCCAAGGGTGTTTATTACGACGATATTTCTAAATCATCGAATAAGTTTTCGATTGGTGGAAAGGCCCAGTCCAATGGGCGAGTTTCAGCATTGATGCGTAATCTTGACTCATCGGATTGGTTTGATAACTCATCGTTGAAAGTAGTCGATGTCGTTGATCAAGGCGGCGCCTCCGTGAGTAAATTTAATGTCGAAGTTAAAGAAGAGCGTAAAGAAGATGACCGCTCTGTCGAGAATATTCGTTAGGCGGTTGCTAAAACCGTAATCGATGGGAAGATATAATGGGATTGTTTGAAGAACTAAGCGGCATAGACATCAATGATTTTTCGTCCTGGTCGCGACGTGTTAAGTTAGTAATGACTGGGTTGCTTTGTCTCCTACTAATTGCAGCTGGGTATTACTTCATTATTAAAGAAAAATTTGTGGATCTAGAAGTCGCAGAGCGCAAAGAACCACAATTAAAATCCACTTACCTTGAAAAAAAGGCTCTGGCGATTAATCTTGAAGCCTATACGCAACAAATGGTAGAAGCTGAAGAGATCTTTGGTGTCTTGCTTAGACAGTTGCCTAATGAAAGTGAGATTCCAGATCTCTTAATTGATATGACCCAAGTTGGTCTTTCTCGCGGCTTGCAGTTCGAGCAAATTAAACCCGGGGATACCATTGAAAAAGATTTTTATGCGGAGAAATTAGTCAATATTAAAGCCAATGGTGAATTTCATCAAATAGCTAATTTTATTAGCGATGTCGCAGCATTGCCGCGAATTATTAACGTCGCAAATTTCAAATTAACTCGCCGTAGCCCTGGAAGTAGTAATCTTAGATTGGATGCAGTTACTAAAACTTATCACTACTTAGACGACGCCTATGTCAACGATGACCAATAATAGCAATATGAAAATTCGTGAGCTAAGTACGGTATTTAAAAGGGCTAACGCGAACAGTAATTCGCTTCTCAAGCGGCTTGATTCTAAGCAGACAGGAAGAATGGTGTCGATTGTTAAAAGCAGCCTGTTTATTTTTTTGTTGCTTGGCATTCAGGCATGTCAGGACACCAGTATGCAGGACTTACGTGATTTCGTGGCCAATGCTTACAAAGATAAAAAGCCAGAAATTGAGCCGCTTCCCGAAATTAGACCGTATAAGGATTTCCCGTATTCTGCTTCAGCAACGAATGATCCTTTTAATCTAGAAAACATAATTACCAGCCGAGGTGCCGCTGCAGCAATTGGCGATAGTCCAGATTCTAGCCGACCCCGTGAACCACTCGAAGAGTTTGCACTGGATGCCTTAAAAATGGTTGGCACTATGAGTCAAGGTCAGCGATCCTATGTCATTGTAAAAACGTCAGAAGGGACCGCCTTACGCGCGACCATCGGAAATTATATGGGTCAAAATGACGGTAAGATTAAGCAGATCATCCCAGAGGAGCAAAAGATTTTGCTGACCGAAATAGTGCTCGATACTGCGGGTAGGTGGGTAAATCGAGATGTCGAAATGACAATAGATAAAGATGAATAATTACCAATCAGGAATAAGATTATGAGAGCACGCCAACTAATTAGCAGATCGATCAAATGCTCTAACACCTTGATTACAGGTCTCTTGCTATTGATTGTTGCAGGAGCTGGATCGGCTCAGTACACGGTTAATTTAAACAATATCGTACATAGCAAACTGCCAGGCGACAATATTCAAATAAATTTGGTCACCGATGGAAGTGTCGGAACTCCAGGTACTTTCAGCACCGCCAATCCCGCTAGAATCGTGCTTGACTTCTTTGGTATGAAAAAACAACTTGTGAATGACATAATTAAGATCAGCGAGGGTAATGTTGATAGTGTAGTTGCGGTTGAAACGGCTGACCGAACTCGAGTAATCATAAACCTGATCAGCACTTCTCGTTATGAAGTAACCAAAGCCGGCGATGGTTATGCGGTTATTATTTACAATACGGAAGTCGACAATAGCGCCCGCACCGAGCCAAAGCCGTTTGCAAAACGGCCCGATGTTCTTCCAGATAGGTCGGTAAGCAATATTGATTTCCGTCGGTCTGAAGCGGGCGGTGGTAGTTTAACTATCGATCTGTCCGAAGAAGGTACAACGATAGACACACGAGAGCAAGACGGCGAAATTATCGTTGATTTGCTAGGTGTTACATTGCCGAGCGAGCTAGAACGTCGTTTGGATGTTATAGATTTCGCAACCCCAGTTAGAACCGTAGATGCCTTTCAAAATAGTGATAATGTTCGTTTGGTCATTGTTCCACAAGGTAACTACCAACATTTGTCTTTCCAAGCAGGGAATCGATTTACTTTAGTCGTCGACCCCGTGGTTATTACTGAAGAAGATAAGAAAAACGAAGCTGATGAATTGCTGGGCTATCGCGGTGAGCGCCTATCGATTAACTTTCAAAAAATTGAAGTCCGTGCTGCATTAGCGGTAATTGCAGACTTTACCGGAATTAATTTTGTGACCAGTGATGCTGTTCAAGGCGACATTACCATCAATCTTAAAGATGTACCTTGGGACCAAGCTCTCGATGTCATTATGAAAACCCGTGGTTTATCAAAACGTCAATCTGGGAATGTAATTTGGGTCGCACCATCACAAGAAATTGCGAAGGTTGAAGAAGAACAATTAAAAGCCAACGCTATAGTCGCTGAATTTGCGCCTTTAGTATCTGAAATAATTCAAATAAATTATGCCAAAGCGGCTGATGTTGCGGACGTTATTAAGTCGGTCAAGGTGGTAAAACAAGGCGCGATTTCTTCGTCAAGCGCAGCAAACTCTAGTTTTGCCTCATCCCTCAATGTTACCGAAACAGATAAAAACTCTTTGTTAACCGAGCGTGGCAGTGTCACCGTCGATGTGCGTACCAATAGCTTATTGGTACAAGATGTTGCCGCTAAAATTAAAGAGCTTAGAGGGGTAATTGCCAAACTAGACAAGCCTGTTCGCCAGGTGCTCATTGAAACTCGTATCGTTGAAGCGAATGATACGTTTAGTCGAGAGCTTGGGGCTCGCCTTGGCTTCCAAAGAATTACCGCAGAGGCTCAATTCCCAGGGGCTTCAGGATCAAATCTAGGGACTTTTGTTGGTAGCGGCTCTACAGAAGGTTCCACCATTCTTGTCGATTCTCTGAACGGAGATGAGGGTATAGTTTATGATGTGGCGCGCGGCCAGCCTGGTGGCCTAGCCGTTGATCTAGGCGCGAATTCTATTGGCGGGGATAACCCATCCTCCTATGCATTTAATTTATTCCGAGCGGGAACGGGATTTGATCATCTAATAACTCTTGAGCTATCTGCACTCGAAGCAGACGGACGTGGCAGAATAGTAGCCAGTCCACGCTTGGTTACGTCAAATCAAAAGGAAGCTAGTATTTCTCAAGGGGTAGAGCAGTTCGTAACAATCCCTGGTAACGGCGGCGGTAGCGGCGGAGGCGGAGGCGGAGGCGGAGGCGGAGGCGGAGGCGGAGGCGGTTTAGAAAAAATCGAAGCCGAACTGCGCTTGGTTGTTACGCCGCAGATCACGCCAGATGATAGAGTAATTATGGACGTAAGTATTAATCAAGATAGACTTATTTCTTCTCAATTAGTAGGCACCAAGGAGATTAAAACTCAAGTCTTGGCCGACAACGGTGAAACGATTATTATCGGTGGCATTTATCAGGAAGATGAAGGCGATGACGTTGTTAAGGTTCCATTTCTAGGAGATGTGCCTATACTTGGCAGACTCTTTAAGAAAAAATCAACGCGCAACAATAGAACTGAGTTATTGATCTTTTTGACGCCAAAAATCATTAGTCCGAAATTGAATTTGGGATAATCGTCACCAGATAGGGCTATTGTGAAAGCAGGAGCTTAGCTCCTGCTTTTGCTTTGATAGCATTTTACTATTCTAATATAGAGATTATATTTTAAGACGATGATCTCTAGCTTATTGAGTAAAGCTCTTTAAACAAGGCCTCATCACTTATTTACCAAGATGAGTCGTTTTCCCCCAGCCGTGCAAGCTTTGGCTCCAACGCAACGGCTTAAAAGTCCGACAGCTGCATTAAAAGCGGTATAGCAACAGCCTCGGGCATTACAGACTAAGATTTCAAAAGGCTTCTAAGTTAACGGGGCCCAGGTATAAAAAACGGCAATGCAGAATTTAATATTGATTGGCCCTATGGGCTCCGGGAAAACAACAGTTGGTAAGCAGCTGGCCAAACGCACACGAATGGATTTCGTCGATTCAGATCACATGATTGAAGATCGATGCGGTGTTTCAATTTCTACTATTTTTGATATAGAAGGTGAAGACGGTTTCCGTAAACGTGAGACTAAAATGCTCCAAGAGCTATGTGAGCGTACAGGCATTGTGTTGGCGACGGGCGGCGGAGCGATCACCTCTGAGGAAAACCGAATACTTTTACGCAAAAGTGGATTTGTCATTTATCTAAAAACGACGATAGAAACTCAATTAGCCAGAACCCAAAAAACCCAAAACAGACCGCTGTTGGAAAATGTCGATATAGCAGATAAACTTTCTGAACTGATGGAAGAGCGAGGTACGCTGTATGAGCAAGAAGCTGATTTAGTTGTAAGGTCTGGTGACAGAGTGGTGTCTAAAGTGGTCGAAGAGATATTACAAACTGTGGATAAATAAGCTTTATCGTTGATCTGTCCAGTTTTATAACTTCCTATTTTACGAAAATAGGGCTTGTGTGATAGCGAAATCCTTTTTTAACTCTTATTCTGTGTTGGCTATGTTTAGTCCACGGTTAGATTTGAGGGCTATATGGTCCAAACCTATTGGGGTTTTTGTTTGTTCCAGCAGGCGTTTCATCTGTAAAATCTAGCGTGCGCGTCGTGGCGCTGACCTAATGTAACTTGAAGTAGTTTTTTGCGTAATTCAAAATTGCTTGTCTCTATTGATGTTGCAAGAATAGCAACAGCCGAACCAATCATAAAATTTTTGTGAGCCACTCATTAGCTCACTAGGCTAATGATAAATATGACTAAAAAAATAGAAATTAAAGACAGGCTTATCGTAGCACTTGATGTGCCGAGCATAGAGCAGGCCAAAGAATTGGTTGATATTCTAGGTGATGAAGCTGTTTTTTATAAAATCGGACTCGAATTGTTCATGTCCGGTGAGTACTTCGAATTACTCGAGTGGTTGAACAGCAAAGACAAGAAAATATTTGTTGACCTGAAGTTTTTTGATGTGCCCGCTACTGTTGGACGGGCTGTGGCTCAGCTCAATGGCAAAGGAGTCACGTTTGCCACTATTCACGGTAACGACAGTATTATGCGAGCAGCGGCAGCCAATAAGGGCGATGTACAAATTCTTGCTGTGACTGTTTTGACAAGCCTTGATCGCGGTGATTTAGATGATTTAGGTTTTGACTGCGACGTACAACAATTGGTTCTATCAAGAGCCAAGCGCGCAATTCAACTCGGCTGTGATGGGGTGGTGGCTTCTGGCCATGAAGCCAAAGCGATGCGAGAAGCTCTTGGACATGGTTTTATGGTTGTTACACCGGGAATTCGCCCGATAGATAACGACGATGATCAAAAACGTGTGGTCACTCCAGCTCAAGCATTTACCAATGGCGCTGATTACATTGTGGTTGGTAGACCAATTCGCGATGCGCCGGATCCAAAAAGGGCCGCGCAGAAACTCCAAGTCGAGATCGCTGAGATCTTTGACCAAAAATTCATAGCCAAGGTTTAAGCTGTCGACATTTGTCAAGAGTCGGTTAAATCACC
>JBLHMH010000156.1:0-8141 GCA_047621785.1 Polaribacter sp.
CGAAAGTTTGCCGGTGCCACAGCAACATCAAATGGGCTATATTTGGTCGGAGTCGAGTACCCTAAGAAGTTTGCTTTATCTAGTTCTAGGCAAGATGTAAGTTATTGGTCGGAAAGCTAATCAGCTTCAGCATGTTCGGAGTGTCAACGTCTAGGGGAATTGTTTTGTCAGAGTATAGGGTGAGCACAGCTGTGTTAAACAAAAGAATAAAGGTAAAAGTATGTGGGATGACGCGGCCAGAAGAGGCGTGCGCCGCGATAGATCTGGGTGTAGATGCCATTGGGATGATTTTATACGCAAAAAGCCCACGCCTGATTGGTCTGAAAGCGGCGCAAGCAATTCGTCAGGAAGTGCCAGCGTTTATCAGCTTGGTCGGAGTGTTCGTTGACGCCGACGCATCTTTTATTAATCATTATATCTCAGAGGTTGGTCTCGACTTAGTTCAACTGCATGGCGCGGAATCAAACCAGTTTGGGTGTGCTTTAGAAGCCCCTTTCATTAAGGCCATTCGGGCCAAAAGTAGACAGCAGGTGGAACTTGATACTACTTTGTTTCCTGATGCCATGGCATTGCTGGTCGATCCGTACGTAGAAGGCCAACACGGCGGTACCGGTCAAATATTGAAGCCCGCACTCTGGCCAACATCAGTATCCCAAAAACTTATACTCGCCGGTGGTCTGTCGTCGCAGAATATCGCTAAAGCGTGCGAATTAACGTCGCCGTTTGCGGTTGATTTAAATAGTGGGGTGGAGAGCGAGCCTGGGCGTAAAGAGAGTTCCAAAATAGCTGCTGTATTGTGCGCATTAGGACGGTAGTCTCGATGTCCCAAAACGGTTTCTTAGTTTATCGCGATAAGTCGCTTAATTTCACACCAATCGCTTGCTTGAGAGGTTGAATATATGTCATCTGCAAAACACCCTGAACTAAAAACCATTGCCGATTGGATGGAATACATCCAGACTTTGCATGTACGTGAAATCGACTTAAGTTTAGACCGAGTCGATCAGGTTTACCGTCGCATGTATCCTGCAGGAGTCAGTTTTAAAGTAGTCACCGTTGCCGGTACTAACGGAAAAGGCAGCACATCAGAATTGATCTATTCAATTTATCACCATGCTGGATACAAGGCTGCAAAATTCACCTCGCCACATATAAGTCGATTCAATGAACGATTCAGTATTGCTGATTGTGATGTCGATGATGACGCATTGCTCGCAGCTTTTGCGCGGGTTGAAGAGTATCGTGACGACATAAGGATAACTTACTTTGAATATGGAATTCTGTTAGCAATTGAGCTTTTTGAGCAAGCTAAAATTGAAATAGCTGTGATCGAAGTTGGTTTAGGTGGACGGCTCGACGCTAGTAATATTCTAGATGCAGATCTGGCGATAGTGACTAGCCTGTCGATAGATCATGTCGCGTGGCTGGGAAGTACGCTTGAGGAAATCGGTCGTGAAAAAATCGGAATTGCACGTACCGATGCTCCGTGTATTTTAGGTTTAGCTGAGCCTCCGCAAAGCATTCTTGATTACTGTCGTAAACTTAGCATCGAACCTTTAATGCTGGGTATTGATTTCAAAGCTCAGTGTAATCCAGAGTTGGACTATTGGACTTGGCAGGGGAGAACTCAGTCGCATTTGGGTCTGCCCTTACCTTTCGCTCAGCGAGGGCACCAAATATCCAACGCAGCACTTGCAGTGCAAGCAGTTGAATCAATGTCGAAATGCTTCCCTGTAAATCATGACGAGATTTCCCGAGGTATTTCAGCGGCAAGCATAGCTGGGCGCTGCCAGATTGTTGCAAAATCCCCTTATATAGTCCTAGATGTTGCACATAACGTGAGTTCAATTGCAGGCTTATTGGAGTTCGTTGAGGGATTGAAGATAGAAGGTCGAATCCATGCAGTTTGCGGAATGCTAGCTGATAAGCAAATAGCTGAATCTCTTGGTCAATTGCTGACTTTCGTTGATTTTTGGCATCTCGCTACTATTGATAATATACGCTCTGCAGAAGCGCGAGGTATTCAGGATTTGTTACAAGATGTCTGGTTTAATAGGGCGCAAAATTCAAAGGGGCCATTGGCGGCTGATATTCAGAGTGAAGTTTACGATTCTGTAGTTAGCGCATTTCATGCGGCTAAGCACAAATTACGACGTGATGACTGTTTGATCGTTTTTGGTTCGTTTTTTGTTGTAAGTGATATAATTGCGCTGAACAATGGGTAGCCGATTAACTTCAGTTTAAGTCATTCGTTTAAAAAAAACTTCTGACTGTGTTATGTAAGTTCGCTAAATTCTAGAAACTCAAAAAACTATCTAACCTAGTATGCCAAGTAAACCCGACCCTCAGATAAACACCCAGACAAGCGAAGTGAATTTCGTGTTGAAGCACCGAATCGTCGGCGCTGGATTTTTACTGTTTTTTGGCGCCTTGGTTTTGCCGTGGCTGTTGGGCCCTCCTAGTGAAGCTTTAAAGTTGTCAGACGGTCTATCAACTGAGCCCGAGCAAATTTCAGCGGTTGTTGAGAGGGTTGGCCAGCATTCTGTCGAGCAGAAGGACCTAGTACTCGAACAAGAGCAGATTTATATTTCTAAGATCACACCCCTCGATGGTGGTGCAGATGCTCAACCGAATAGTCCTGCTAATGGACCCTCGAAAAACCTACCTACCAACGATAAGTTAGTCGGCAATGATAAATGGAGCGACAAGCATCAAGAAGCAGATAGCAAGAGAAGTTCTTCGGAAAAGTCGAGACAGGGCTCTTTAACGCCAGCTGAAGGCTCTTCAAAATCAGCGGACGGCTCCTTAACTCTAGCGGGGAGTGCTTCAAAACGTATTGCCGGCCCTGCAAAAGTTACTTCGCCAGCCCTTTCTATACCAAAAATAGATGTGGGATGGGTGGTTCAAGTTGGTGTTTTTACCGATAAACGTGGTGCGGCGAAGGTGGTCGATGACTTACGAGGCAAAGGCTTTACTCCGTCGACGAGCATAGTAGATACTAATCGTGGAAAAGCTACAGGAACCAGGATTTGGCTGGGGCCTTACGCCCAACGGGTCGAAGCAGCAAAAGCAAAATCACAGTTAACCAGTAAGACCGGAGAAGCAGGTTTTATTAGAGCATACCCATAGCCTAGTTCTAGGGTCTGCATTTAAGTTTTGCTGACTAAAGCAATATTAATAGTAAAAATTTTATTTAAAAATTAAGGTAAAGATATGGGTGTATTTGATTTAATCCTGGCTGGGATATTTCTAGTTTCTATTTTGGTTGGTGTAATGCGAGGTTTTATTCGAGAGGCATTGTCGATCGCTTCTTGGATTCTGGCAATTTGGTTGGGTATAACTTTTTGTCAGCCTGCTGGCGAATTCATCGGAGGTTATTTTTCTATTCCAGCCGATGGTTTTAGGTCGGCTGCGGGTTTTGTCTTGGTCTTTATTGGAACCTTATTCGGGTTTTCGATCATCAGCTTTGGCATAAGCAAATTGATAGTAAAAGGTGTGATTAAGGGAACCGACAGAATCTTAGGTATCGGTTTTGGCGTTGTGCGAGCGGCTGCAATTGTGGTAGCGGTGTTACTGGTTGGACGTGGCATGGGAATGGAAAATAGTGGTTGGTGGCAAAACTCCAAATACCTTGGTTACTTTGAGCCAATGGCCAATTATGTAGAGACAATGCTGCCTGCTAATTTGCAAATTTCGAGTGAAATTGAAGGCGAGATTCCAGCTGACCAAACAAACTAAGATAGTGACGCGAGTACTGGCATTGAGTAAACCGAGTAAGGCTCCCTGCAAAGGATTTAAAATTGTGCCTTCACGAAGCGTTTTTCAAATAATAAATAGGGTATTATTCGCCCCTCGGCTGGCTAGCGATCAGATCTATTTTTACTGACTAGTTATCTCTTAATGAAGCGATAACAATCTTGGATTGGGCTTATATGTGTGGTGTTTTAGGTATAGTAGGCAGATCATCTGTCAGCACTAGTCTCTACGACGGTTTAATGGTTCTGCAGCATAGAGGTCAGGATGCAGCGGGCATTCTTACCTGTGACGAAAGTGGGGTGGTTAACCTTCGTAAACAAAACGGTTTGGTTAAGGATGTGTTCTTTACCCGGCATATGAAACGTTTAGAGGGTAATGTTGGAATAGCGCATTGCCGCTACCCAACAGCGGGTTCTAGCTCCCCAGCAGAAGCACAACCATTTTACGTTAATTCTCCTTTTGGTATCGCGCTCGCTCACAATGGCAATTTGACCAATGCAGCCAAGCTACGGAAACGTATTTTTAAAGACGATTTACGGCATATAAACACATCATCCGATTCCGAAATTCTACTAAACGTGTTTGCTCATGAAGTTTATAATTCGTTAGGCAGTAAGCAATACCAACTAAGCAATGATCATTTGTTTAAAGCGGTGGAAGGGGTGTTTAAGCGCTGTCGCGGTGGATATGCAGTGGTCGCCTTTGTCGTTGGTGTTGGCATTGTGGCCTTTCGCGACAAAAACGGAATTCGTCCGCTAATCTACGGTTATCGTGATACCGACCTCGGTAAGGAGTATATGGTCGCTTCAGAGAGTGTTGCATTAGATAGCCAAGGCTACACAGTGATTGCTGATGTAAAGCCCGGCGAGGGCATTATTTTGCCGATAGAAGGTGACCTCGAAACGCGTATGTGCACCGAAGACGCCAAGTATGCACCGTGTATATTTGAGCAAGTATATCTCGCCAGACCCGATTCTATGATCGATGGAATTTCGGTCTATCGCACGCGCATGCGTATGGGCGAAAAGCTAGCAAATAAAGTTAAGAGAGAATGGACAAATCACGATATCGATGTGGTAATCCCCATTCCAGACACAAGTCGTACATCCGCTCTTGAAATGTCACAGCACTTAGGGCTGCCGTATCGGGAAGGCTTTATTAAAAATCGATACATCGGCCGAACCTTTATCATGCCTGGGCAAGAAGAGCGTAAAAAATCGGTTAGACAGAAGCTTAATGCGATTGAGCTTGAGTTTCGCGGTAAAAATGTTCTATTGGTCGACGATTCCATTGTGCGTGGTACTACTTCTAAACAAATTGTTCAAATGGCTCGTGATGCTGGTGCCAAAAGAGTCTATTTTGCCTCTGCGGCGCCGCCGGTTCGGTACCCTAACGTCTATGGCATTGATATGCCTTCGGCAAGTGAATTGATAGCAAATAATCGAACCGTAGAACAAATTCAAGAGATATTAGGAGCTGATGGGCTGATTTATCAGGACCTGAATGATTTAATAGACTCGGCTAGCGAGGGTAATCCTCAAATCACAGATTTTGATACTTCGTGCTTTAGTAAACACTATGTTACCGGTGACGTTGATGATGATTATCTTTGTGGGTTAGAGTTGGCTCGCAGCGAGGGATCTAAGAAGAAGAACAAAATGAGGCCGTCTAAAATGCGCGACGTCAGCCAATTTTAATTTACGCTTGCGGTATATTAAACCATGAATGACTCAGCAAAGAAAAACTATAGACCTGCTACATTGGCAGTAAGAGCGGGGCAGGTACGCGGTTCCGAGCAGGAACATAGCGAACCTATCTACATGACATCAAGTTTTGTGTTTGATAGTGCAGAACAAGCAGCAGCACGTTTTTCATACCAAGAGCTAGGTAATGTTTATTCTCGATTCACAAATCCCACAGTTAGGACTTTTGAACAGCGCTTGGCCGCACTAGAAGGCGGCCAGTCCTGTGTCGCGACGGCGTCAGGAATGTCGGCAATGTTGACTATTTGCATGTCCGGTTTGAAAGCCGGCGATCATATCGTTTCGTCGAGGTCGATATTTGGCGCGAGTCAGATTTTATTGACCAATATTTTAGCCAATTTTGGCGTAAATACGACTTTTGTCGATCTAATCGATCACGCTGCTTGGCGTGGCGCGATGACCGCACAAACCAAAATGGTGTTCTTTGAAACTCCCACTAATCCACTCACTGAAGTTGGTGATATTGCTGCGATTTCAGAGTTGGCGCATCAGCATAATCCTGATATCAAAGTAGTCGTTGATAATTGTTTGTGTACTCCGGTGTTGCAGCGGCCCCTTGAATTAGGCGCTGATGTGATCATGCATTCGGCGACCAAGTTTATTGATGGGCAGGGCCGTTGTGTTGGAGGAGCAATTGTAGGTGATGAAGATTTTGTAGGCGACAAGGTGTTCAGTTTTATGCGCACTGCAGGGCCATCCATGAGCCCGTTTAACGCCTGGGTATTTGCTAAGGGCTTAGAGACAATGGCGCTGCGAGTAAATCAGGCTTGTGATAATGCTAGTGTTCTCGCGCAGTGGCTATCGGAACAAGGGCAGGTATCCAAAGTTTATTATCCAGGGTTGCCTGACCATCCTCAGTATCAATTGGCTAAAACCCAACAAAGTAAGGCTGGGGCTGTTGTGTCTTTCGATTTGACGGGTGGTCAGGAAGCCGCTTGGCGATTGATTAATGCTACTAAGTTGCTCTCCATAACGGCAAATTTGGGTGATACGCGAACGACCATTACTCATCCTTATACTACGACTCACGCGCGTTGGAGTGTTGCTGATAAAGATGCGGCGGGGATTGGAGGGGGGTTGATACGTATTGCGGTTGGCTTAGAAGACGTACAAGACCTCATTGAAGACCTAAGCCTGTAATTATTTAGTGTTAGCTTGGCGCAGAGCCTACCAGTTAATAAATTTCTAGCGCATAAAAAAGGCCTCGTATTACGGGGCCTGTTAAATTCTTTTATTGTTTTATTGTTAGAACTCTAGCAAGGCATTCAATGCCAAGATACCTAAATCGGTATCTGAAGAGTCTTGCGAATATTCTAGTTCTAGCACGCCATAGTCGCCAACGTGATAACCCAAACCAATGCCTGCGGCCAAAGATACATCT
The DNA here is from genome assembly GCA_047621785.1 of Polaribacter sp. Classification (GTDB taxonomy): domain Bacteria; phylum Pseudomonadota; class Gammaproteobacteria; order Arenicellales; family Arenicellaceae; genus Arenicella. The sequence goes on from JBLHMH010000156.1 coordinate 6,901, forward strand.
TCATAGGTATCCCTGCTCAAAGGTGTGTTTGTTTCTATTTCGGTGTAGGAAAGACCCGCTTTCACTTTGAAGTATAAAGTCCCGGCCGAGCGATAAGTAAAAAAGCCGCTTATGATGTCTGCATTGTATTCGCCAATGCCTTGTAGATTAGTTGCGTCGCCTGACACATACTCCAATTCGAAGGTCGAGCTGCCACTGTCCTCAATAGGTGAATCAAATTCGTACCCAAGCAAAATACCTAGTGCATCGGCATCTTTTATATCCTTAACATTATCGTCGATTTTGCCAACCTTAACGCCTACAATCCATTTGCCTGTCGCTTTTTCACCAAAAAAAGGTCCACCGTTGTCTGCTGCTACCGCATTCTGGCTTAGTAATAGCGGCGCGAACATAGCTATTCCAATGGATTGGCAGAATTTAGGTTTTCTTAGGTTTAAAAGGGTTTAACATTGTCACTCCTGTTCTAGCTGTTTTTTTGGTTTGTTGACTATTGTGTTACCAAGCGGACCGCAGTCCCAGAATTAAGTATTTTCACTATAAGTTCAGCATAACCTTATAATAAAAGTTTATTGACTTCAATAAGTTGAGACAAATACCTTGGGTGAATTATTTATTGTGATTTGGAAATGCTGTGTCGGTATTCCGCATATACTGTTGCATCACCGCACATTGGACGCGCATTTTCGATTATGATAGACAACAGACCACCTTCTTTAAGGCCTTAAGCTTTCAAATCCATGAAATTCATTGCAAGTTTTCTGTTTTTATTGCTAATATTTCTGCAAATGCAGCTGTGGTTCGGCGGGCATGGGGTTTTTCAGCTATGGTCGTTAAATCGCGATATCAAGCAGGAGCAGAATGATAATGACTTATTAATGCAGCGCAATGAGCGTTTACATGCCGAAGTAAAGGAGCTGAAAGAGGGTAGGGAGGCGTTGGAGGAACGTGCCCGCAGTCAACTGGGTTTTATTCGCGAGGGTGAGAAGTTTTATCGAGTGATCCCGCAGAAAACCGGCGAATCACCCTAGGCATACAAGAGGATCCGTGGTTTCTCAAATAGGAAGCGCTTTTATCGCTTCTCGAAGGGAGTGGCTTGGTTCTTAGGTGGTAGTGGTATCTTCAGCTCGAAATTTCAAAATTTTCTATTTTTATTTCCTCGGCTGATGCTATCAGGATGCTGGAAGTTGTACCCCAATCACCTAATACATATCGATTTCGCACTTGACCATCAAGCAGGTACT
>JBLHMH010000157.1:0-8115 GCA_047621785.1 Polaribacter sp.
AACTCAACTACGATGCTAATGACGCACTCGCGGAGATTCAATCTAAAGTTGCCAGTCAACGTAACGAGTTGCCTGACGAGGCTCAGGACCCTGTTATCAACTCGACGACGGGAGAAGGTCGTGCGCTTATGTACATCGCTTTCTTTAGCGATACCATGAAAGTCCCACAGATCTCAGATTATCTTGCCCGAGAAGTACAGCCAAAACTACAAGCCCTATCCGGTGTAGCCAAGGCCGAACTGCTGGGGCGTCGCTTTGCGCTGAGAGTCTGGCTCGATCCTCAAAGACTTGCAGCGGTTAATCTCACCTCGACAGATATTGCTCAAACCCTGCGTAAGAACAACTATATTTCTGCAGTTGGGCAAACCAAAGATGAATTAATCAAGATCAATCTCACTACGAATACTGACGTTGCAAACACCAAACAGTTCGAGAATCTGATAATTAAATCGACCGAAGATAGTATCGTTCGTCTCAAGGATATCGCCAGGGTAGAGCTCGGATCACAGACCTACGAGAACATAGCACTGTATAAGGGTAAACCTTCAACCTACGTAGCCATTAATCTATCTCCGGGTTCTAATCCACTGTCTGTGGCAGAACGTGTTAAAGAACTCCTGCCGGATATAAAGTCTCAGCTGCCCTCGGGTCTGCAGGTCGAACTCCCCTACGATGCATCAGCATTTATTGATGATTCAATTAATGAGGTGATCAAGACGCTTATCGAGGCAGTGGGTATCGTTCTTGTCATCGTGTTTCTATGCCTAGGATCTCTGCGAGCGGCAATCATTCCCTCAATAGCAGTACCGCTCTCGCTCATCGGTGGAGCTTTCATCATGCTTGTGCTGGGTTTCTCGCTCAATTTGCTGACGCTGCTCTCACTTGTGCTGGCAATAGGCTTGGTCGTCGACGATGCTATTATCATAGTCGAGAACATACACCGGCATATCGTTGATGGTAAATCAAAGAAGGAAGCGGCGTTGATCGGTGCTCGAGAAATGGCTAATCCAGTTATCGCCATGACGATAACCTTGGTTGCAGTCTACGCGCCTATTGGTTTCATGGGTGGGCTGGTTGGTTCGCTTTTTACCGAGTTTGCTTTCACGCTTGCTGGTGCCGTCGTCATTTCAGGCATCATTGCCTTGACGTTATCGCCTATGCTGGCCAGCAAGGTTCTCAAACCACATGGACAGTCGACCCGCTTCGAGAGTGCAATTGAAAGTTTGTTCGACCGACTCGCCAACACTTATCAGCGCTCGTTGGCTATCATGGTCAAGGCCGTCTCACCTGTAATTATGTTTGCGGTAGTCGTACTAGTGTCGATCTTTTTTATGATGATGCTAAGCCAGAAAGAGCTTGCACCGACTGAGGACCGTGGCATCATTTTGTTTCAGGGTAAAGGACCGCAGACAGCCACACTCGAATACCTGCAGAAGTATGGCACAGAAATGCAGACAGCCTTCGAGCAGGTACCAGGCTACGACGAGACGTTCATGCTGGTTGGTATGACGAGTCCCAATGCGGTGTTTGGCGGTTTCAAAATGAAGCCTTGGAGCGAACGGGATATATCGCAGTTTGATATCATGCCTCAACTGCAGGCTTCTGTGGCAGGGATTACTGGTTTGAAAACCGCCTTATTTCCAATTCCATCCTTGCCTGGCTCGAGTGGCGGTCTACCCTTTCAGTTTGTGCTAACTTCGGGCAGTGATTTTACTCAACTCGATCAAATAGCAGATGAATTCGTAGGGGCTGCCATGCAGAGTGGCAACTTCACATTCGTGCAGAAATCGATCGATATCGATAAGCCCGTCACCCGAGTAAAGGTCGACCGCGAACGCGTAGCCGATCTCGGTTTGTCGATGCAGGAAATTGGTCAGGCGCTTGGCGGTATGCTTGGCGGCGGGTTTATTAGTCGTTTCAACATGGAGGGGCGCTCGTATGAGGTTATTCCCCAGGTTGAGCGCTACGCGCGCCAAACAGCAACGGCGCTCAACGATTATTTCATCCGCGCCGACTCTGGCGATTTAGTTCCGCTCGGCTCGGTCGTTAGCTTCGAGCATGATGTAGAACCCTCATCTAGAACACAATTCAATCAGCTGAATTCGGTCACGATCGAAGGCATTCCAGCGCCATCAGTGTCGATGGGCGATGCCATCAGTTTCATGAAAACCAAGGCGGTCGATATACTACCTCGGGGTTTCAGCTATGATTTTAAGGGCGAGTCTAGACAGTTCGAAAATTCTGGCAGTGCGTTAATCGTGACTATCTTTTTATCGCTACTCGTTATCTATCTGGTGCTTGCTGCGCAATTTGAGAGCTGGCGTGATCCTCTTATCATTTTAATATCGGTGCCGATGTCAATTGCAGGGGCAATGGCCTTCATTATGCTTGGTTTTGCGTCGATGAACATCTACACACAGGTTGGTCTGATAACATTGATTGGCGTGGTCGCGAAGAACGGTATTCTTATCGTGGAATTTGCCAACACACTTCAGGAAAGGGGACGCAACAAGCGCGACGCGGTAATCGAAGCCGCAGCGATTCGACTTCGCCCTATTATCATGACTTCGCTGGCGCTTATCGTCGCCATGATCCCGCTGTTAATTGCAGCGGGCCCCGGAGCAGAGTCGCGCTTTGCGATTGGTATAACCATTGCTACAGGACTCGGTATCGGTACTTTGTTAACTATGTATGTGTTGCCTGCTTTCTATATCGTCCTGGCGAAGAAGATTGATACTTCAGATCTTGAGGGGCAGGGTAATGCCGCTGATCAAACTCCGACTTAAACAACGAACATGTGATTGTCGTATTCATATTTTCGTAGCGTTCAGTTTTGATTGATTGGCGCAGTCACCCAAGATTTGGCTAATCTTATTGATTGAAAACATTGTAAAAGAGGGCTTGGAAATGCAGTCTGTTCGTTGCCGAACAGACTGCATTTAGTTTTTTGGGTATGATTTTACTGTGCGATTGGGAACATTAAGTAACCAATAATTTCAGTTAAAGTCCAAGACAATTCCGCTTTCTGAAGCTTATCAGATGACTGATTGCTCATTTATAAATAGAAGGGCTTGTACTGAGCTCTGAGGGGAAACTATGATTCAAACCAACCAAATTAAACCTGACATGCCTGTTGTCTGCTCCGAAGATGGTCAATTTGCTACTGTAGATCATATGGAGGGCACTGATACCCTCAAGCTTAAAAAAGACAAGGGCGGTCAACACCATTACATTCCATTAAGCTGGGTAACCTCAACTGAGGGCGATAAAGTGAAAGTTGATCGTCCAGGAGACCAAGCTATGCAGGAATGGTCTCAAACTCCGCCAACAGGTACAGGACACTAAAGTCGTGTTGTAGCGCTAAACAAAGGTGGCATTGTACTCATGCCACCTTAATACTTGAGCGGGAACCACGGTTTTTATATCCCGCCTTTACTTTTCCCCCAACAATTCACGTGAAAATGATAGACATCAAAAACAGTGTTCAAGTTTTAGCTTTCGCGCCGTTCAAAATGGCAGGAGACTTGCGTAATGAGTTTCGCATTCAGCAACTAACATGATAATGGCTGATCTCCGCGACAACATGCCCCGTCATGGCCAATAAGCATGGCGAAAACAGCAACACAGTTTAATGTGGTCTATTTTGCTGCTCAATATACTGCTTAACAACATTGATAGGCGCAGCCCCCTACGTTTACAGCAATGTAGCTAAGGCTCCATAACGCGTTTTCATGTATGCAGGCGCTATGAGTTCAGGGTCATGCAGTTTTTTTCCGTAAAGCGTTTTTGTTCAATAAAGTAGTTATAAAACAATCGAACAAACGCAATTTATAGTATTTGTTCGAACTCCTAAAGCCTAAAAATATTTTCTACTCAGAAGATAAACATACTTCTTAGGCGAGATGATGACAGGTGATTAATATGGCAAACGAATCTAAAAATATATTGCAGCGTGGTTTGGAATATATGCACGAACCATTTTCGGGTTTTATTCGAGCGCAGACTACCTCCAGTCTGTTTCTTCTGTTATCGACAATCTTGGCCCTATGGTGGGCAAATTCAGCCTATTCTTCTACCTACTTAGATCTTGTGCACACCCCGATTGGAATATTTTTGGGTGATGTTGAGTTACGATCTTCACTTAAACACATTATTAATGATGGTTTAATGGTGATATTTTTCTTATTGATTGGACTTGAAATCAAACGCGAGGTGCTAGCCGGAGACCTCGCTAAACCGGAAAATCGGCGCATGTTGATTATTTGTGCCATAGGCGGAATGATTTTACCGGCTACGATCTATACCTTGTTCAATTGGGGACTTGATTCACAGATCGGTTGGGGTATCCCAATGGCAACCGACACCGCGTTTGCGCTAGGTGTACTTACCATAGTGCGAAAATACATACCTGCCAGTCTTTTGGCTTTCATAGTTGGGCTCGCCATCGTTGATGATGTTGGGGCGATACTCGTTATTGCACTATTTTATACCCAGGAAATATCCGTAATATATCTGTTTAGCGCATGTTCACTTATTACTTTTTTGGCAGTAGCTAACTACGCGGGCGTAAGACAGCCAATTTTCTATATTATCATCGGTATTGCAACCTGGTGGATGATGCTCATGTCTGGTGTTCATGCCACTGTTGCTGGCGTTGCAATCGCATTGACGGTGCCAGCACGGCCGAAGTTGGCGTCGGCAAAGTCGCTTGATAAGGCTAAAACAACAATCAGCTCTCTTCAGCAAGAAATAGAAGAGGTGGACGTTCTTGGTAGTCAGGAGGACCATAAACAGGTACTGGAAGTGCGCGATTTAGCAGAACATGCTGGCACTCCCCTGCGTCGTTGGGAAGATGTACTGCATCTACCTGTAGCACTCTTCATCTTACCGCTGTTTGCGTTGACTAATGCTGGCGTAGTGTTTAGTTTTAGTTCGTTTATCGACAGCCTCCAATACCCAGTTGGATTAGGGATTATTTTTGGCCTTGTAGTCGGTAAATTTATTGGCATTTCCGGCGCGTGCTGGTTGGGCCTGCACTACAAAATAGGTAAATTACCCAAGGGAGTTAATATTCAACACATTATTGGTGCTTCACTGATAGCCGGGATAGGCTTCACCATGTCCACATTTATTGCGACACTGGGGTTTGACGGGCAACCTGAACATCTCCATAACGCAAAAACATCCATCTTAGTCGCATCGGTTATGTCTGCATTTTTGGGTGCGTTATATCTTAGATTCATTGGTTCAAACAAACGAAAAAAATGACTCAATGAGACATCACAAGTCGGTTAACATAAATGTCACCGATATTGCAGCATCGTTTACGTTAATAGAAGAGTATTATGTGGTACTTGAAGTGGTTAACACTTTTAGTTTAATGCATCGGTGTTATGGCATTAAAAAATGTTTTTTATTGCCTAGTAATATTCATTCTACTGGTTTACAAAACAGGTATAAATTAATTTTATTATGCTTAGATTATGCTTAGATCATGTAAAGTGTTTACAGCATAAAACGTTTTTGAGTCTCCAAAAAAGCATTACCCGCAGTGATACCGGCAAGATAATCATGTTGTAAATCCATATCAGTACTCCCTAACAATTTACTTTGAAGATTGTCTTCCGCAAAAATTTGAATAATTTCGACATCTTCAGGAGGGTTAGTGATAAAGGCGAGTTCTTTTTGATAAGCTTGCTCATGCTGTACCAAATAATCAATCATTTTTGGGCAATACCCAGACACGTAAATCCATGACTTAAGTTTACGTACCCAAGCAGCTTGAGTATGACAGTCGGCATTCACCGTTCGAATAACCACAATTTTTTTAGCACCACGGCGATAGGATTCTCGTACAGGTAAAGGCTCAGCAAGTCCACCGTCAAGGTAGATGTCTGTTTTATGGTCATCAACGTTTGCTTTGGCCTTATTTGTTGAGCTAAAGGCCTGCCTAGGTGTGAGTTTGACCCCTTGTTTATACAAAAAAGGAAATGCACTCGAGGCTTTAAGTAATTGGCGCCAGTGACTTGTATGACCGTTTGGGCTTAAGAAATAGCCTTGTCTATCGCGTGAATTCGTTGCGCTGAACAATAATTCTCGTTGACCCAATGATTTAGTTGCTGTCGTAAAGTCTAATGCAAAATTACCTTGAATGGTTTTATCAAAGTACCAATCCAAATCAATAGCATTGCCACCTGCTAATCCACGGCCTAGTTTGTAAAAATTATTACGACGTGTTAATTCACCAATTAATCTCTTGGCATAACCTTTCTGACGAGATAAAAAGCTTGTAATATTTTGTGAGCCTGCAGACGCCCCTATAAATAAATCGAAAGGATCAAAATCATTCTCTAACCACGCATCTAATACACCGGCTGTGAATATTCCTCGTTGCCCACCACCTTCTGCAATAAGTGCCATTTTAACACATGACTCTTCACAAGGATTAATTGGGGGGGTGATGCAATGACTTTCATAGCAGGCCTTTTTATAAAAAATGCTGAATAAAATAACATCGTAGAACTTGCGATTAGATATCTGTTGGCAGTAACAATGAGCTCGGGTGTTTAAGCAGTACAATTCCGAGATCGCTAACTTAACCGCGCGAACAGAAGAGTCGTACCATGAACGCGAGTCCTGTTAGGATCTTGACATGGTGTTTAACTATAGTGTTTCACGATAGCAGGGCATTCGCTGTGGATTAGATTCAGCGCTTACTCACCGAACAGGAGTTTATGCCTAGGAGCGAATATAGAGGACACAAGCCCACCGCTCCTGTAAGCAGCGGCACAACGCCAATATAGCCCCATATGCCAATTGTGTCGGTGGCAGCAAGTCCAATAAGAACTAGCCCGGCGGTAACGCGGAGCGAGCGATCGAGCATACCTTCATTCGTCTTCATCGTATTTCTCCTTTGTCGAGTCACTGGGCCACTCTGCTAAGTTACAGATAAGATCGAATATCGTTCCAGCCTTACGCGAATCGATTAGATGTCTCTAAGCATAAATCGTAACTGTTCCCGGCGTCTGTTCGCCAGCGCACGCGAGATAATTTTCAAGAATGGTTAAATCGAGCGACATGGCGAATAGGCTAAATTATTTTCTGCTAGGGTTTATCATTTGAGATAACGTTACTTTAAAAAACGGTCAATTGTATTTAACTTGTCAACATTCGTGAGAAAGCAAAAGCCAGAGGGTACGGTGACGCACAGAGTCAAAGTTCGTAGCACAGTATGATGTGTTATTGGATCTTAAATAAACAGTTAACCATTAATAAAATGCTATTAAATTCAGTAACCTATTAATTTTTCTTAATTAAGTGTATTTCGTGAAGCTTATTTTAAACGGAGAGAGATATTTATGGCTGCAATAAAAAAACGCAAAGTTGTCGATCATATCGTAGAGACGATTTATCAATATGGTGTCCGTCATGTCTTTGGCATTCCAGGGGATGCTATTAATGATTTGATGGACGCCATACGCCGCCATGGAGAAATCGAATTTATACAAGTTCGCCATGAAGAAAGCGGGGCATTCGCCGCATCAGCCCAAGCAAAATTAACCGGTAAACTTGCCGTTTGTGTTGGTACTGCTGGAGGTGGGGCCATACATTTGCTCAATGGTCTGTATGACGCTAAGCTCGACCATGCCCCCGTTCTTGCAATAACTGGACAGTTACCACGCAGTGAAATCGGTAATCACTCGCATCAAGAAATTAATTCATCAGCTCTGTTTTCTGATGTGGCTGTGTTTAATCAAACCTTATTTGCCTCTGATCGTGTTCCCGAGATTATTCAGCAAGCGTGTAATAGTGCGCTGATTGAAAAAGGGGTTGCTCATATTGCTCTGCCTGCTGATGTTGCCACTGAGCAAGTTGAAGCTGACATTACGGGTCATCCAATAGCGGGCGCTGAAACGGGACCAACTAAACCTTTAGCATCAGCATTAAACAGTGCAATAAGCTTAATTGAGCAAGCTGAAAAAATTGTGGTTCTAGCGGGTGTTGGGGCTATACCAGCACGTCAACAGTTACTTACTTTGTTGAAAAAATGCAACTCCCCACTTATCAGAACACTAAAAGCCAAAGTACTACTTCCGGATGAGCATGAATATTCCT
>JBLHMH010000158.1:0-8102 GCA_047621785.1 Polaribacter sp.
AGGTTTAGCGACTTTGTGTTAATGGGCTTAGATCCTAATAGTTTTTTCTCCAAGTTTAATGCCGGTTTGAAGGTTAGTTTGCCGCAGTCTTTGCTAGACACGAATCCGCAGTTAGCCGGTGCGCTTGAAGGTAATCCTTTGTATCGAAAAACTGACCATGGCTATACTGCTGAAATGAAATTGGTAGATAATGAAGTTGACCTGAATGGGCGCGCGATGAGTGTAGAAGAGATGTTGACGCTGTTGTCGCAATCAGTACCTTAACAAATATTCTGTATTACTAGAGAATCATTGAAAGACCCTTTATCAACCTTAGGCTAAATTTTGGAGCGAACAGCATGAATGAATCAATTGATCTAGTTAGTATTGAGACTGGCGAGTTTGTCTTTGAAGCACCTGAAGGTTATTCGGTTGAGGTGCTAGATGATCAAGCTGAGTTAGCGGGGCCGAACGACGAATTTTTAGTTGTATCGTCATATTCGGTAGACCAAGACAGCTCGGAGCAAGCACTTAAGGAATTTACTAAAAACGTTTGCGATGCCATGCTCGAAGCCGCCGCGGAACCGGATTTAAGAGTATCCGGTAAGCTTAAGCAAGAGACGTCTCCCAGTGATTTTCCAGTTTGGAGTCTTTTGTCAGAAGCAACTGACAAAAGTCATTTCTTTGACCAATACGCTGCGGTTCAAGGAACCACATCAGTATTAGTTACAATCGAAGGAAACTTTGAGGACCGTGGCAGTAGTGCGTTAATCGAAGAAGCAGTTCACGCACTTGAGTTCAAGTAAGCTCTGATTAGAGAGACCGGCTATGGAAAACAAAACTAAATTAAAAAACGATACCAAGCTGATCCAACTGGGCAGACAAAAAAAGTGGACAGGTAGCGCGGTCAACCCGAGTATTGTTCGCGCCTCTACCATCATTTTTGAGAATGTTGCACAGATGCAGGAGTCAAATCGACTGGTGGCGCAAGGTGCAACAGGGGTTGAAAGCTATGGGCGTCGAGGTACATCCACTACTCATGCTTTTGCTGCTGCCATCGCCGATTTGGACAATGCTGCTGGTTGCTATGTCTACCCCTGTGGCGCATCTGCGATAACCGCGTCTTTGTTGTCATTTTTATCAGCGGGTGATCATCTGCTAATGGTCGACTCTGTGTATGAACCAACTCGCCATTTTTGCGCCAAAACTCTAGGCCGGATGGGCATATCAACAAGCTACTACGATCCCATGTTAGGTGCCGATATTGAGCAATTAATACAAACTAATACCAAGGTGATTTTTATGGAAGCCCCCGGCAGCTTAACCATGGAAGTACAAGATGTTCCAGCAATTACTAAGGTTGCCAAGCGGCATGAAGTTATCACCATGATCGACAATACTTATGCTACGTCGGTTAATTTTAAACCGCTCGATTTTGGCGTGGATATTGCAATTCAATCTGCGACTAAATACATATGCGGCCACTCTGATGTCATGTTGGGAGTTGCCTGTGCTAACCAGGCGACTTGGGATACTCTACACCGCAATAGTTATGACCTTGGTCTATGTGCCTCTGCCGATGATATCTACACCGGACTGCGTGGAATTAGAACATTGGGCGTGCGCTTGCGCCAGCATGACGCTAATGCAATGCGGGTGGCTAAGTGGTTAGACGGGCGCGCTGAGGTTGACCATCTCCGTCACCCAGCGTTTAGTAGTTGCCCGGGTAGTGACGTTTTTAAACGTGACTTCGATGGTGGTAATGGCTTGTTCTCGTTTGTCCTTAATCGAGGTGACGACCAGTCTGTGGCCGTGTTGGTCGATAGCCTAAGACATTTCAAAATTGGTTTTTCATGGGGCGGATATGAAAGCCTTATTTTGCCAGCTAGCAATTTGTCCGCAAAACGTTCTGCGACTCAATGGAAAGTAAATGGGCCCTTGCTTAGAATTCATATTGGCCTCGAAGATCCGAACGATCTTATCCACGATTTAGAGCAAGGTTTTGTTCGGTTCAATGCCAGTCTATAATTAGGTTGGCGCAAATATTAATATCGAAGACTAGGACAAAGACAATGAAAATAACAAACACAAAAGGCGTGGGTGGCAGCACCGAACAACAAGAGTTTGCTAGGCTAAATGATATGACTAGCGGTGTAACGGCAATTTCGATTCAGGAATACCAATCTCGAATCGAAGCGGCAAAAGTACTAATGATTCGCCATGAGCTGGATGCGGTCTATCTAAATTCAGGCACCAATCTCTATTATTTTACTGGCACACGTTGGGGAGTCAGCGAAAGGATGGTGGGTGCACTATTAACCGCCAAGGGAGAACTTGTCTATATCGCGCCAAATTTTGAAATAGATACCTTGCTTGGTTACATGCAGGTCTCTGGGCAAGTTGTCGGATGGCAAGAGCACCAAAACCCTTATCAACTGTTTGCTGAGATGCTAGATAAACTAGAGATTAGTAATGGCGTAATTGGCATCGATGAATCATGCCCCTTCTTTATTAGTGATGGTCTCGCGCAAACGAATCAGTCGGCACGCTTTGTCAATGCGAAGCAAGTCACTGCCGGCTGCCGGAGCTGTAAGTCAGCGACTGAGTTGGCCTTATTGCAGCGCGCAAAGGACATGACCCTCGAGGTTCACAAAAGTGCTGCTCGCATATTGTACGAAGGTATTTCCACCGATCAAGTCACAGATTTTATAGATAGAGCTCACCGAACTGTGGGTGCAGTTAAAGGGTCTTACTTTTGCATTGTTCTTTTTGGTGAGGATTCGGCTTATCCGCACGGTGTAAAAAGAACTAAAAATTTAGAGCTAAACGACATGGTTTTGATCGACACAGGTTGTCAGCTTGAAGGCTATAATTCCGATATCACACGTAGTTATGTTTTTGGCGAAGCAAGTCAGCGCCAGAGAGAGGTTTGGGATCTTGAAAAAGCGACTCAAGCGACTGCTTTTAACGCAGCAAAGTTGGGTGTCGCCTGTGGTGAAGTAGACACCGCAGCGCGTGAGCACTTGGCCGCAGCTGGTTTTGGCCCAGCTTATGAAACACCAGGACTGCCACATCGGACTGGTCATGGTATTGGCTTAGATATTCACGAATGGCCGTATTTAGTTTCAAGTGACACAACACCACTGGACATTGGGATGTGTTTTAGCAACGAACCGATGATTTGTATTCCAGGCGAGTTTGGAATTCGCTTAGAGGATCACTTTTACATGACTGAGCGCGGGCCTAAGTGGTTTACTGAACCATCACATTCAATAGATGATCCGTTTGGTGAATCTCAAAATAGCTAATGGAGCAGCGTGAACGGCTGTACGCGCCGATTATTTTTTTGACTCGCTGGAGATTTTTTTAGCTGATTTCTTATTTAGTTCACGTTGTAATACGACTTCAACCTCGGCCACTGTTTCATCAATTGTGTAATCGCCTGATCCAGTATATTCATCAAACAAATTGATAATCCGATCAGATCGTCTGCCGACATGCATTAGCCGATAAGAAAAGCTGTCTTTAACGGCAGGGCGCATGATCGAGTCAATGATAAATGCGATCAAGCTAATAGGACTAAATAATAGGTCTCGAACGGCATCAAAAACCAATTTTAATTGAAACACCAATAGATGCCGAAAGGCATTTCTGGTCGGAATCGGTGCGTCAGGCGGTAAGCTTTCTAAAGGCATGTGGATTACTCGGAAACATTGTTGAGTTAATTATACCCGTCTAAATAGGGGTGGATTATGCAATTCCCAAGTTCATTCCGAGTTCTGCATTAGCCATGCCTCCGTTTACTTAGCAAACACACTATTCATCCAGGCGCCAATATCTTGTATCTGCTCCATCACTACCTGGTGCTCCATAGGATAGCTGCGCCACTGTATTTTGTAGCCGAGGCCGGTTAAAGTCTCGGCGCTGTTCTTGCCAAACTCGAATGGCACCATCGCGTCGTATGTGCCGTGACTCGCAAAGATAGGTGTATCTGAATTGATTTTATTTAGTTCGGCGGGTACTTGCTCTGCGAATGGTAGATAAGTCGACAGGGTTAGCATTCCGGCCAGTTTATGTTTGCTGCGCAAGCCTGTGTGGTACACCACCGCGCCGCCTTGCGAAAAACCAGCGAGTATAATATTGCTGCTGGCTATGCCTACGCTGATTTGCTGCTGGATAAGTTTTTCCAATAGCACTTGAGATTGTCTCATGCCAATTAGATCTTGCTTGTCCTCAATATTGGCGCCCTTTATATCGTACCAACCCGGCATCGACATTCCGCCATTAATGGTAATTGGCCGATCCGGCGCTTGTGGAAAGATAAAACGAATTGCTCGACCAGGGTCTAAACCTAGCTCAGGGACAATCGGTGGAAAATCGTTGGCACTGGCGCCCAGGCCGTGTAGCCAGATGACGGCATGTTGTACGTCGCCTGAACCTTGTACTAGTTCGATAGTTTTAGCAGTTTGTGACATCGTTTCTCTTTTAGTGTTAATTTGTGAGGATCTAGCGGGGCTGTATACGCAAATACATAACATCTGCAGTATCAATAGAAATATTGTCGAATAACGCAACTGGCTTGTATCAGATCAGACAGTGATTTGTAAAATCACTGTGCATATCGAATCTAGATAGTTCACACCAATCTAAGGTTTGCACGATCTCGTTTTTGTAAAGGACTTGGAGCTGTGTTAGATCTTCAATTCGCTGCTCGTTAGTATAACTAAGCTCGGGTGTTTTAGCATGGCGTGAAAATATATTCCCATTCGCGATTCGTTTACTATCGGCCCTATCAATATTCAGAGACAAATGTTCTGAGCAGGCGTAAAGAGTGCTTTGTGGGTGTTCGAACAATTGCTTGCTGTTTAATGCGAGTAGCTTTGGGTTTTGTCTTGCGGCCAAGTGATAATATTGAATTTGGCTAAGCCACAAGATCGCCGTGGCTTGTGCAGCGCTAAGAGTCTCTAAGGCCAGTCCTGAAAAGGTTTCTAGACTCCGTATTTTTTGCGCCATTTCGCGAACTACGTGCTTCGCCCACGCGCGACGTTGCTCCGATTTAAGCGTCGCAACTAAATACTCGGCGAATGAACAATACAGCATTACACCTTTTAGTTTAGGGGAATACTCGTTGATTTCAGTTAGAGCAAAATTTACCGGCACATTGGTTTTGAGTAGAACATTTTCATTAGCAGTGTACTTACGACTCAATAAAGTCCACAGCGTGTTCAGGCCGCGCTTGCGTGTGTTGACTGCATGCTGTCCAACTGGTAGGGGCGCTGCACAATATTGACGCAGAGCGAAAGATTCTCGAATCACTAAGCTTGATTGAGGCTGGTCAAGCGCGCGTGATAATAGAGTAGACCCACAGTGTGCCATCTGAAAAATAACTGAAGGTGAAGGTAGATCTAAATTGCTTTGTTCAACGATGCTAACAATTTGCGAAAACGGGATAGTCCATGTTTCACTACCGTCTGTCGCTATTCGGTTTGGTAGGGTGAAAATCGACTGTTGGTAACTGCTGCGAGTCATCTTCACAAATACTAGATTTGCGCCTTCAAACCTAAGCGGAAAGTAATCGGGTGAATCAAGTAACGTTTGGGCAGTTAGTGACATAGCTTTGCTTGAGAGAATCGTCTTGAAAAAAATCCGGGATAAGCGAGATCCTTCTATTTGAGTGTTGGATTCAGTCAGAAGTTCGTTTTGGCTTATAGATAAGTTAAGAATCAACTATACTCTGCAGTGATAGTCGTTCCAATATTAATCTTTGTCTAGGCCTAACGTCACTTTGAAAATTCGCCTTCCACAACCAAATCAACCGCAGGTAATCATTGAGTCAGATAAGCCTCAAGACCCGCTTAGAATGTTGGATACTCAGCAAATTAAAGCTTTATATATTGAGCATGGTGCGATTTTGTTCAGAGGCTTCTGTTTGAATATTGCAGAATTTTCAAAATTTTCAACTCGTTTTTGTAGTAACTATGTCAGTAATAAAAGTCCGGGTAGAGAGGTGCTAAGCAGTGATGGTCGAGTTCAGACTGTAAACTTGGGCTCGCAGTATTTTCCACTTCATCCGGAAATATCTCGAGAACCTTGGCAGCCAGATGTCGCTTGGTTTGCATGCCAACAACCTTCTAGATTAGGCGGTGAAACAACTATTTGTGATGGAGTGAGGCTGGCAAAAGCGCTATCGCCGGAGTTGTATAAACATCTTTTACACAGTTCCTTAGCGCATACTTTACCAACCGATCTTAAATGGTGTTCAGCTTTTCTCGGTAAGGATGAGCTGCAAGCGAACGAATTAGAAAGCTATTCTGATCAAGCCACTTTTCAGTTCAACGTAAGTGGAGAACAAATATTTAGAACTTATTTAAGGCCGATGCTGCATAAACCGATGTTTTGTGATGAGTGGGCCTACGGCAGCTTTTTGGTGTTTGCCCGGCAAAAGCTACAGGTTCGTGATTTCCCGTGTTACGCAGATGGTAGTGAGGTGTCGGATGCTTTGGTTGATGAAATTGAAACCATTAGTAATCGCTTAGCAACTGCCATCAAATGGCTTAAAGACGATGTTCTAATGCTCGACAACACTCGGTTTATGCATGGTAGGAACCCGATTGGCGATCCGCAGTCGAGGCGAATCCTGACTCAATTCGGTTATCTATCTTTTGTGCCTGATAATTATCCAGATTTAGCTAAGCAGACTTGGCGCGGAGCCAATCACGCTTAGTTGCATTTTAAATACGAAATTTTTCGAAATTCTGAATATACTTTAGTTATTAGCTGCTGCCTAAGCTAAATGACGTTGGTTTACAGATCACCATGCATGGTTGCTTATCGGTCGCCAGTTTAATCAGAGGCTCTTGAAAAAAGGCTGAATAAAATCGTTGAAACGAGTGGTAGGTAGACGACTGTAAGTTGACGATTAGATTATGAAAGTCAGTAGCATGTTTTAAAATGACTTTTACTCTATAATTTGAATGAAGCACACGAATGAATAAAAATAAGAGGCAGATTTATGGAAACTTGGAAAACCGTCATTGGTTTTTTAGCTTATGCATCGGTTGGCGTGGGTTTGATATCAGCGTATCTGCAACTAAATAAAATTTGGAAGCGCAAGCACAAAGAGGACGTGGCGAATAGTATTTCTTTGGCGGGTCACGTTATGACCATTATTCCGGGCACTATCTTTGCTCTAAATTTTTTACTCGCCAGTCAGTGGCAGGGTTTCCTGAATAGTTTGATATGGATTTGCTGGGGATCAACCATGATGCTGATTGGTTCAGGGATGTGGGTTCAAGGGCGCCGGAAACAAAGTATTTGGGTTAACATTAAACGAGCTTTACGCATAGAGCGGTCTGAAATTGGCACTTTGGCTATGGTTTTGTTTCGGCCAGCGAGTGCTGACATTGTGCTTAAAATACTTACTCAGTTCGCTTGGATTGATAGCGAACTGGATCAGCGAGAAAAAGATTATATTCAAAGTTTTGCTGACTCTTGGAACCTAAAGATAGATTGGTCGAAGATCCAGCAACCCAGCACTAAGGGCGTGCTGCACGAAAACATGGTCGCAACACATAATATGGTAAAGACTTATTTAGAAACATCGCCTCCACGTGATCAAGTAAGGGAGCTGGCAGATGTGCTAAAAAGTTTGGTCGAGATAGACGATGAAGTCACCGAAGAAGAAAGTGTGATATTGACTGAGGTGTTGGCTATTCTTGCCGGCTATGGCGGTGATGAGGCCAGCGAAGAAAATTATTCAGTAGTAATTGTACCGCGTAATAAAAAGCAAGGCTTAATACTCAAAACTTTGTTGCCTGGTTCAAATGAAGTAGAAATAGCCGGCGGTTTTGGGCACTTAGTCGGGAGTTATCGTTCACCGGAATACGCCAATAGGATGTGCGAACGATACCGTGAGCAGGGGTTCTTTACGGTCAGTTTAATAACGGAGCTAGATATAGCGGCTTAGGCAGCATCTGATCTAAGCTTGTTAGAGAATATCAATCGGTGGTGATCCAAGCGATTCCGGCAATTGCTAATATGCCGACCATTAAGTATTTAAATGGCTTAAGCAGGAATAGTAATAGGCTGAAGACGCCGCGAATCAGCCAAAAGACGGCGCTTAA
>JBLHMH010000159.1:0-8019 GCA_047621785.1 Polaribacter sp.
ACAATGCTGGCTATCGGCTGGCCGTTAAGCACTATGCGAGCGATGGCTTTAGCGATAATGTTTTCCTTAATCGCCAGGATACCAATAATATCGATGAGACCACCGCGCGGGCTCGATACCTTACACAGATCAACGATCGCCTGAACGTAGATTTAACGGTTTTCGTCGCGGATATAAGAAATGGTTATGATGCTTTTAGCTTGGACAATACTCGGCAAACGTATTCAGACCAGCCGGGAGTCGACATTCAAAAGACTAGGGCTGTCTCTGCTAGCGCTGATTATAAAATGACTGATAGCCTAAGTTTCCAGGGCTTGATCAGTCTTGCTCATTCTGATCTCGAATACAGCTTCGACGAAGATTGGGGTCACGACGGTATTTGCCAAAAAACAGCCTGTGATAGTGGTCTTTTTGGCTTTGATTGGTTTTACTCTTCAATAGATAATTATCAACGCCAAAATGACAACACCAGCATTGATCTTCGCCTAGTCTCTAACGCGGCAGAGACGCATAATTGGGTATTTGGCTTGTACCAGCGTGATCAAAAGCTGGATCTTGCTCGTGTGTATACTTTTGCCGAGACTGATTTTAGTAGTCAGCTTTCTACCAGTAATACCGCTATTTACGGTCAATATGATCTTAGCCTTGCTAGCCAATGGTCGCTTTCTACTGGATTACGTTTTGAGCAACGCGACTTGGACTACGATGATAATTCTGGCGCTACCGCTAACCCAGAGGAGAACCTTTGGGGCGGGCGAATCGCCATCGAATACCTCTCAGATTCAGGCGCGTTCTATTATGGCTTGATCTCACGCGGCTATAAGCCTGGGGGCTTCAACTTAGAGGCTTCAATTGCTGAGGCACAGCGTGAGTACGAAACTGAAACCATGATTAATTACGAACTAGGCGTAAAACACCTCTTACTCGATGGCAAATTACAATTACAAAGCTCAGTTTTTTACCAAGACCGCGACGCAATCCAGACCAAGCAATCTATTGTCGCTTCAATCGCTAGCGGAGAATTAGGTGGGCTATGTCCCTGTAGCTTCACAGATTTTACCGACAACGCGACCAGCGGGTCTAACAAGGGCCTCGAACTTGAGTTTAACTGGTCAGCGACGGACCAGATACAGGTATATGGCAGCTTAGGGGTTTTAGATACGAAGTTTGATACTTTTTTGACATTCGAGCACATCAATGCTGATCGAGATAATGGTCAGCCTTTTGATCTGGCTGGCCGTGAACAGGCTCATGCCCCAGGTTATCAATGGGTGCTTGGAGGCAGTTATTCGCTTGCTGAAAACTGGCAAATAAGCGGCTCAATCGAAGCTAAGGATGCGTTTTTCTTTTCCAACCGACACGAAGCACAATCGGACCAATACGAATTACTCAATCTTGAGTTAAGTTATCACGCCGACCGTTGGCGGCTTGCTCTGTACGCAAAAAACCTAGCAGATGAATTGGTTAAAACGCGTGGTTTTGGTAGTTTTGGAAACGACCCGCGTAAATTTTATGAAACTGAACCATACAATCAATTCGCTGCGCCTCGCTTAATTGGAATGAAAGCCAGCTTTGAGTTTTAAGATGAATCTATCCGTAGAAATTAGTCTGTATCCCCTGCAAGATGGCTATCTGAACATTATTGACCACTTCTTGTTGGATATTAATCGAAATGCAAACCAGCTTGAGATTCGTACTTCCAATATGAGCACCCGTATATTCGGTGACTTTGACTCGGTAACGCAACTACTTGATTCGGCGATGCGTCGTTCAATGCAGGCGCATGGCAAAATTGTTTTCGTCTGTAAATACCTCGAAGGCGATGCACGGCAAATAGAGGCTTACGACTAGATGCAGGACCTAATTGGCTCTATTGCAACTGCTTGGGCTGGCACTAGCCAACTAGAGATTTTGTCTGTGACTTTCGGCTTACTCTATGTAGTGCTCGCAGCGCGTGAAAGTATTTGGTGTTGGCCTGCTGCTTTTATTGGCACCGGTACCGCGGTATTTTTATTTTGGGATGCTAGCCTAGTAATGGAGTCAGCATTAAACGTTTATTACCTTGTTATGGCGGTATTTGGCTGGTGGCAATGGCGGGCAGGCGGTGTCAATAACTCTGGCTTAACCATTTCTTCATGGAAGTTGCGACAGCATCTTATTGCGATTAGTTTAATTAGCACTTTGACTGTAGTAAGTGGCTATTTACTGAGTACACGGACAACAGCAGCCTTGCCCTATGTTGACTCATTCACTACTTGGTCTGCAGTAATAACCACATGGATGGTCGCTCGAAAAATTTTGCAAAACTGGTTGTACTGGATTGTGATCGACTTAGTCGCGATGTGGCTATTCTTTGAACGCGGGCTCTATCTATACGCACTATTATTTTTGCTATACTCATTGATCGCCGTGATTGGACACTTTCAATGGAGTAAAAAATATTTGCGCCAGCAGAAAAGTCGATATGCCAGATAACACACACATTGATCAAATAATGTTCGAATCAGATATCGATTGGCGAGCCTGGCCAATTGTAGGGCCTCCGAAGATTTCGAGCCGATTCGAATCGGGGCTTAATCATCGAACCCTATTGATTGCATCAGGAGGCAAACAGTATGTGCTCAAGGTTTTTGAATCACCGGCACCAATGGCTATCGCGGCTCAACGTTGGGCAGCAAAGCGCGCCCTCGCGGCCAAGGTTGTATACGCACCCAACGATGGTCGTTATCTATTAATGGATTTTTTAAATGGCGAGGAATTGGTGATTTCCGAGCCAGACATTGGCAACATAAAAGCGATTGCGGAGCTTACTAAAGCCTTACACGACGAGGCAATTGATCAAACCGGCATTGCTTGTGGATACTTCAACTACCACGCTTATTGTGAACGATATTTGCATCAGTGTGACGCGCAAATTCACAAGTTACATCATTCAATACGACCCGCATTAGATATTTTTAGCCACGATCAGACACCGCTATGTATCTGTCACAACGATTTAGTATTGAGCAATTGCCTATTGGATGATGGCAAAGCATTGTTACTCGACTGGGAGTTTGCCCAAATCAATAATCCTTGGTTTGATCTGGCATCAATAATTTATTATTGGCAGTTGAACGCAACGCAAAGTCGAGCTTTTTTGGCTGCTAACCACACAGATTTAGAAGAACAACACCAACAACCCATATTTTATGCCGCACAATGCGCAGTGTTATGGCTAGATATACTGTGGCACTTGGATAAGTTTGGCCCAGGCCACTACTCCAAACTCACAGAAAAAATTGACCACCTAAAGGAATTAACCCAAGCGCTGGAAGTACATCTCAACATTTGATGTGACAGGCTAACGTCTTACGCGCAGTAAGCCTTCCTGAGCCGTAGAGGCCACCAAAGTACCATCCTGAGCATAGACACTGCCGTGAGCAAAGCCTCGCCCATTACCGGTTGAACGTGCTCGGCAATCATAGAAAAACCATTCATCCGCACGGAAACTCCGATGAAACCAAATAGCATGGTCAATCGATGCCAACATCACGTTAGAGTGTCTCTTTTGCATATTGGGATCATCTAATTTGTGTGGCATCAGGGCCGAAAGCAGTAAACCCATATCAGAGATATAAGCCAGCACCGAAGTATGGCAATCGGGGTCTTCAGGTAAGGTTTCTTTGGTCTTGATCCACATTTGCACGGCATTAGGCGCGCTAATTTGGTCTGGCTCCAGATAATAAACATCTAAGAACTCTGCCTGAAAGTTTTTGATTTTAGACTCAGAGTTTTCCAAGGAGGCATACAAAGATTCAATCGGCGGTATCGACTGGCGAGAATATTCCAGGCCTTGTTCGGGCCTTTGAAACGAAGCTGAAAGATTAAATATTTGTCGTCCATGCTGTATCGCAACAACTCTGCGCGATGAGAAACTACCACCATCCAAACTGCGATCAACCTCATAGATAATTGGCGCATTGACATCGCCTTTCAATAAAAAATAAGCGTGTGCTGAATGAATTTTTCGATCATCGTCAATCGTGTTATAAGCAGCGCGAATGGCCTGACCTAAAACCTGACCACCATAAACCTGGCCTGTTTTCAGGTCTCGGCTTTGGCCGCGATATAAATTATCATCGAGTCGCTCACACCGCATGAAATCAAGCAATGAGTCTGTATTGTTTTCATTATTCGACATAAATCTAAGCCCTTGTTAGCTGAGCAAGCAACTGAGCTATTAATCACTGAATGATGGTTGTGGTATTAGTGTCTATACCCGCTTCTTTAGCGGCTTTCTCAAAGGCGATACAGGCTTGTGAATTATCCGCACCACCATCAATTAATTTATCACAATTCATTGATTCAATGCTACTCATACAAGCACTGGCCATTGACTCCAAACCAGCATCTTTAGTTTGGTTAACATAGGGGGCAACAATGCTGGTACACATGCTATCAAACATCAAGCTCATCATTTGTTCCATCTGCGGAGCCAAGCCTTGTTTCTCAATTTCTAGCGTGCCACACAACTTAACCTTGGCGCACACTTTTTGAGTCGTCTGATCAACGCTTTCAGCTTGCGCAGCGGTTAAAAATAAAAGACAGACAAACAGGACTGCAAAATTTGGTCGTAATAAGGACATTGGCTTCTCTAAGTCTAAGTGAGCAGAATTATTTTGCAATATGGTACAACAAAATGCGCCACTGATTTCACTTGTTGTAGCTAGTTAATAATTGCCTTAGGCCGTATTAAGGCATGCATCGTTTGCCAGTAGCCTGGAAGCGTCCATTTGGAATGCTATTTACAACCTAGAAACGATCTAAGCCGAGCCTGAGTTTTTGCATTCGCATAGACTTTAATGCATGAATACAGGCTATATGCAGTCGTACCGTAATATTCATCATCAGGAGAGTGGGATAAATGAATGCTTTTATGATCCTAATGGGAACCCTATTTTGCTTCAGCTATGGGGTTCTCGTCCAATCTGCAGAAACCAAACAGAAGAGAAAAGCGCCTTCACGTCAAATGATTCAAGCGCCGACTCTAAAGCCATTTGCTGACTTAGAGATTTTATGTTGGTACGTGATATGGTTTACATTCTGGGGCAAACAGATATCTCGATTACTGTGCCTAAGGAGTTTGTCACTAATTTTGCTAGCGTCCCAAAAGGTCTTTGGTCGTTTGGCCTTTCACCACATGGCAAGTTTAGTAAAGCTGCAATTATTGACGATTATTTATACTGGACACAGGGTTGCAGCAGCAAACAATCAGCTATGATTATGTTAATTGTAATGAAGGAAAGCCAGGTCGAGGCAGTGGATCAATTTGCGCTTTATGAAGGTTTAGATCAGGCTGGTAATCCTGCGTGGGTAGAAAAATACGCAGGCCAGAAAAGTCGGTGTTCCAAGAGTAATGCCAGTCCAATACTGGGATTTTCCACCTGATGCTACTTGGGCTAAATATAGAGAGGTATTGGTATCAAAAGGAGTAAAAGATCCGAGTTTCTCCAACAATCCAAGCTACTGCAGCCTAGGCGACCGTCAAGAAATACCGGACATTAAATAATTTTTCGCAACCAAGGGTAACCGTTAGCTTGAGCAAAGTTGTAGCTTTGAAAGAAATCCTTAGCTTACAAAAAGTCGTTACCTCATTACGTGTATTTCAATAGCTGATTGCCTAGATCAGCTAAACGTCATAACCCAACACTGGCGACAACCACCTCTCAGCACTAATTAAATCCATGCCCTTACGTTCAGCGTAGTCTTTTACTTGATCCTGCTGAATACGGGTGACTGAAAAGTAGCGCGCTTGCGGGTGCGCGAAATACCAGCCACTGACCGCTGAAGTGGGTAACATTGCGAAGCTTTCGGTGATGCATATGCCGGCGTTTGTATCGGGCTCAAGTAGCTCCCATAGAGTGGCTTTCTCGGTATGATCTGGGCATGCTGGGTAGCCCGGAGCTGGGCGGATGCCGCGGTATTTCTCACGAATCAACTCATCATTTCCCAGGGTCTCTTGCGGCTCATAGCCCCAAAATTCCTTACGAACTCGTTCGTGCATATGTTCGGCGAAGGCTTCTGCTAAGCGATCTGCGAGAACCTTCAACATGATTGATTGATAATCATCATGCTCGGCCTCAAATTCAGCAATTTTTGCTTCAATTTTATGCCCTGTGGTAACAGCAAAAGCACCAATGTAGTCATCTAAGCCCGAGCCTTTGGGCGCGATGTAATCTGATAGACAATAATTTGGACGAGTGTTCTTTTTACTATCTTGTTGACGTAGATTGTGCAGCGTTTTGCATACCTGTGTTCGACCTTGATCTACGTAAATCTGAATGTCATCACCGTCGCTATTAGCTGGAAAGAAACCAATCACACCGGCCGCTTCAAGCCACTTTTCATCCACAATCTGCTTTAACATAGCTTGGCCATCAGCAAATAATTTAGTCGCCTCTTTGCCAATAACTTCATCGTTTAGAATTCGTGGATAACGCCCAGCCAATTCCCACGCGCTAAAGAACGGCGTCCAATCAATTCGCTCGATCAGTCTATTCAAATCGTAATCGTCAAAGGTTTTTAAACCAAGAAACGTTGGTTTGTCGAGTGTATGGGCAAACCAATCGATAGGGTCTTTATTGTTTCTCGCGGCAGCAAGTTCTAAGGTTTTATACACCTTGCCATGCTTGGCGCGTTCTACCCGAATACGCTCATACTCAATCTTTAAATCCTCTACGAACCCAGCTTTTTTATCTTTTGACAATAGATTTTGCGCAACACCCACTGCCCGCGAGGCATCCGGCACGTGCACTACTTGATCGCTTAGTAGATTGGGTTCTATTTTTAGCGCAGTATGAACCTTAGAGGTGGTTGCTCCACCAATCATCAATGGCAATTCAACACCTTGGCGTTGCATCTCCTTGGCCATGTACACCATCTCGTCTAAAGACGGTGTAATCAAACCAGATAAGCCAATCAAATCACAATTTTGTGCAATTGCTTCTTTTATTATTTGTTCCGCAGGCACCATTACACCTAGATCGATCACTTCAAAGTTATTACATTGCAGAACAACGCCAACAATGTTTTTACCAATGTCATGCACATCGCCCTTAACCGTGGCCATTATGATCTTGCCATTAGTTTGTGAAACATCGCCACCAGCAAGTTTCTCCTCTTCGATATAGGGCATTAAATGAGCAACTGCTTTTTTCATAACCCGAGCGGATTTAACCACCTGCGGTAGAAACATTTTGCCTGACCCAAAAAGATCACCAACTATGTTCATACCAATCATCAACGGGCCTTCGATGACTTCCAATGGTTTGTCTGCAGAGACACGCGCTGCCTCAGTGTCGTATTCAATAAACTCGGTGATGCCCTTTACCAAGGCATGCGCCAGACGTTTATTTACTTCCCAGCTACGCCATTCTAGGTCTTCTTTCTTTTCGGCTTGTTTGCCATCACCCTGATAGTCGTTTGCGATAGCGAGTAAATCTTCGGTCGCTCCGTCATTGGTGTTTAATACCACTGCCTCTACTATGTCGCGCAGTGCGATTGGCAAATCTTCATAGATGGCCAGCTGCCCAGCGTTGACAATTCCCATATCCATCCCGGCTTGAATGGCGTGATATAAAAACACCGAGTGGATAGCTTCGCGTACTGGATTGTTACCCCGAAACGAAAATGACACATTGGACACGCCTCCAGAGATCTTGGCGTGCGGTAAAGTTCGCTTTATTTCACGAGTTGCTTCGATAAAGTCGACCGCATAATTATTGTGCTCGTCGATACCGGTCGCAATTGCAAATATATTTGGGTCAAAGATAATATCTTCAGGCGGGAAGCCAACTTGCTTAGTGAGGATATTATAGGCGCGCGTGCAAATTTCTACTTTACGATCTTTGGTGTCGGCCTGACCAAGCTCGTCAAACGCCATGACGATCACAGCCGCGCCGTAACGCATTACTAATTTAGCTTGCTCGATAAACTTCTCTTCGCCTTCTTTCAGAGAAATCGAATTTACGATCCCTT
>JBLHMH010000160.1:0-8008 GCA_047621785.1 Polaribacter sp.
GCAGGCAAACAAACGCTTAAATTGATGGGCTTAGCATTTGATTCTAAATTAGACACCGAACAATTTGAAAATCGATCCGGGGGCCTTGATGTCTTACACGATGGAGTAGTGGTAGGCGAAATCACGTCACATGTTTGGTCTCCTCGATATAAAAAATATTTGGCTATGGCGATGCTTGATAAAGAATTCGCCGACGCTAACGAAACTGTGCAATTAGGCCAACACGCCGGGCGAATTCATGAGCTGCCATTTTCAAAGTCTGCTCTAGAGGCTTAAGCACGATCCCAATTAAGTGTACTGGCTCAATTGCCAGAAACGGCGTAGTTAGGCTTAACTACGCCGATTTGCGCGTTCGCTGCTAGCGTGCCATAGTGCTCTGAGCCTAGCGCGCTCGATGCTTTAATAATCATTGCTGCGTACGCCAGATTCTAATAAGAAAAATACTCCTGGGAAAAAAATGACTGACGCTGTAAGTAATACTAAACCCGAGCAACACCACTCGCCGGTACTCGATACGCGGGTATTCTTTATCTCAATTATTGCTTTAGCGGTTGCTAGTGGCTTGATGGTGTTAGCGCCTGAAGCCTCTGCTAACTGGGCACAGACAGCCATGCGCTGGGTGACCCATAGATTTGGTTGGTTATACCTACTGACTGGGGTACTGCCCCTTGCCTTCGCCGGCTGGCTAGCCTTCGGTCGTTTTGGACATGTAAAGTTAGGCCAGAAAGACGAAGAACCCGAGTACTCCACTACCAGCTGGGTGGCCATGATGTTTACTGCCAGTATGGGTGCCAGCTTAATCGCTTGGGGCTTTGCTGAACCAATCTTCTATTTGCAAACTCCACCGCTAGGCATTGAGCCGCATAGTTCCGAAGCATTTGAATGGGCACATATGTACCCCTTATTTCATTGGGGCGTAGTGCCATGGGCGATTTATTGTCTGCCCGCCATACCGATTGCATTTGCCTTATTTGTACGCCGCACGCCTAGCTTGAAGATCAGCGATTCATGTGGGGAGGCCATACCTGAGTTCGGCAACGCCGTGTCACGCACGGTTATTGATATATTTGTGGTTATCGGAATTGTTGGTGGCGTGGCAACGTCTTTAGGCTTTGGCGTTCCGCTAGTCACCTCGCTCGCAGTACAGCTATTGGGTGTGCCAGATAGTCTGTTAACTCAGATCGTCGTGATTTTGTTATGGACAATGATTTTTGCTACCAGCGCCTATCTTGGTTTAAAGAAGGGCATAAAAATATTAGCGGACCTGAATCTATTCCTTATGTTTTTCGTCATGATATTTATTTTAGTGCTTGGCCCTACAGTCTATATCCTGACAATGAGCACCAATTCATTAGGATTGATACTGGATAATTTCTTCCGAATCAGCTTTTGGACTGACCCTATTGATAAAGGGGGTTTCCCCGAAGCTTGGACTATTTTTTATTGGGCCTGGTGGATAGCTTATGCGCCTATGATGGGATTGTTCTTCGCGCGTATTTCGCGCGGCCGCACAATACGCCAGGTCGTGGTTGGGATTATTGGCTTAGGCGCGCTAGGAACATTTTTATTCCTGAGTATCGCCGGTGCCTATGTCTTATATCTTGAAGGTAACGGCATCTTAGACGCCAGCACCATAATGCAAGAGCAGGGTATGGCACCCTTGGTCGCCGCGGTTATTAACGAATTACCAGCACCCACATTTATACTCACTGTGGTGACCGTATTGTCGGTAGTTTTCTATGCGACAACCTTCGATTCAGCCGCTTATATTCTAGCCAGTATTTGTACTAATGATCTTCCTAGCGACCAGGAACCCAACGCGTTTAATCGATTGGCTTGGGCTTTGGGCTTGGGCGTAGTCGCCATCGGGTTGATGGTCGCCGGAGGCATCGAAACAATTAAGGCTATGTCGGTGGTGTCCTCGCTACCGATCATACCGATCGTGTTTATGATGTGCTACACCCTATACGTATGGCTAAAGAAAGATTTTCCTGAACTGGACCGTAAGATTGAGCACGTATACAAAGAGGAATAGCTTAATTTTCGAATAGCAATTATGTCAAAAAAAGGGTTGCCTAGATTGGTAGGCAGCCCTTTTTCGCGGGCTCAGTCTTGGGCCTTTAACAATGTTTATGTGCTTATTGTTGGCTCGCCTCACGAATCGCTTGAAACTCGTTTCCTTCTGCCCATTTTGGCCAATCGTTGCTATCACTAATCGCAACGCCAATTTTAAAGAAGGCTTCTACGTCTTGCATAATTCCGCCATTGTCCCACTCAGGATGAACCTCGTCGCCAGCTTTATGATAGCGCTGAGCCACATAACGTTCAGCCTCGGCTTTGCCATAACCCGCTGGCTTACCGCGAATCGATTGACCAGCTTTAGCGTATAACATTGGCACGCCTTTTTTGGCTAAGTTGAAATGGTCAGATCGATAGAAGAAACCTTTTTCAGGGGTTGGCTCTTGAACTAATACTCGGTTTTGAGTATCGGTAACCGCCTTTAGATAACTATCCATTTCTGAATTACCAAAACCGACAACAACCACATCGTCTGTCGCACCAGCAGTGGGTAAACTATCCATATTCACACCTGCCACCGTCTTAGCCATTGGAAACGCTGGATTGGCAGCGTATTGAGCCGAACCAAGTAAACCTGATTCTTCTGCAGTAACCGCAAGAAACATCACTGAGCGCTCTAGGGCACTCGGTAATACGGTATATGCCTGTGCCATTTCAAGTAAGGCTGCAACACCTGTGGCATTGTCTTGTGCGCCATTAAAAATAACGTCTTGTGAGCCTTCAACAGGCTTTACACCAAGGTGATCCCAGTGCCCGGTGTAGATAAATAATTCTTCAGGCCGTTGGCTGCCTTTGATTAATCCAGCCACATTATAAGAAGTGGATTGTCTGCTGGTATTGGACAAGCTGGCGCTCGCTTTAGATGTTAACGAAACCGGTTTAAAACCTTGTACACCTGCTGCCTTGACCATGGCTTGATAATCTAGGTCGCTTTTAGCGAATAGTGATTCTGCTGCCGTTTGCGTGATCCAGCCTTCAACTGCTACGCGCCCTTGGTTGCCGTCTTGGGTGAACAGCATATATTGCGCACCGGACCAACTGCCACTGACAACTTCCCACGGATAACCTGCCGCTTTGGTTTCATGCACAATAATTGCACCGGCCGCGCCTTGTTTAGCCGCTTCTTCAAATTTATAAGTCCAACGGCCATAGTAGGTCATGGTATTGCCCTTAAATAATTCGCCGCCTGGGTTTCTAAACCCGGGATCATTAACCAGGATCACCGCGGTTTTTCCAGCCATATCAATGCCTGCATAATCGTCCCATCCAAACTCAGGAGCAACCACACCATAGCCAACGAAAACCAAGTCCGAATTGTCCAGATTAGCGGCTTCGCCCACACGCGTCGTCCAGAGTATCGTATTGTCTTTATAGGCTAGGGTTTCTGAACTACCATCTTGGTTGGCAATGGTTAAGCCTGGCTCATTGATCACAGTTTGTTCTATTAGGGCCACCGCTTGTCGATAGGAGTCACCGAAGCCAGGCTCTAAGCCCAGTGCTGCAAATTGTGCTTCAAGATACTCTACCGTTTTTCTGCCACCCTCGGTGGAAGGCGCACGCCCTTCAAATTCATCAGAAGCCAGGATATTGACGTGCTGCATAAATCCAACCTCCTCTATTTGTAGTGCTGCAATATCAATCGCAGACTTATCGTTTTTAGAGCCAAGTCTCTGTGAGCTCACTGGCTCCGACTCTGCAGTTGGTGCGGCCGTTGTTGGTGCTTGATCACAAGCAGCCAATAACAGGGCCAAGCTGCTAGCGATCAGCAGATGACGAGTAATGGAGATTTTAAACATATAATTCCTCTGGGGTTTATTTGAATAAACCGGTTCTTCGGACTCGTTAATTACAAGCCCAGAACAAGTGATAGCGAAATCAACGTTTAGGCTCGCTAAAGGGCAAAATCAAAAGCGAGATAGTCAGCTGCGATTAGAAAACGTAGCAGCACGTAGACCAACAGGCCACTAGGTCCGAGCATTAAGGTAAGAAATAATATTGGCATCAGATACCAATGTGAAATATTTTGCTGTTGAGCGTCCAATACAATAAACAGTCCTATGAATAAATCAAAGGCTAAATAATGCACCCAACCGGCCAACGTGCCGCGCGGGTTTTTGAATAACTTCATGACACCGTGCAAAGAGGAAAAACTACCCCCGCTGGATGCGCCAGCTAGATCATGACGCTTGCCCAAGAAAACAAGATATGCATACAGCGCGCACAATAGAGTAATAATAATACTAACCACGAGGGTTACGCCGTGCCAAAACGGATGAATAACTAATAATATCCACGCCAACATCGCCAGCCGGCTAGCCCAATTAAATAGAAAATTCAGTATTGGGTTAATTTCGCTGGCTTGATTTTTATCGGTCATCTGTCTTTCTGTAATTCAATTATTCTAAGTTTAATAGAGACACATCGCCACCGGTTGCGACCAAGTTAGTAGTTTTAGTTTTTTCCGTCGCGAATCGATATAAATAACGTGGTCCGCCGGCTTTTGGACCGGTGCCTGACAAACCCTGACCACCAAAGGGTTGCACTCCAACGACAGCACCAACAACATTTCGATTGATGTAGGTATTACCACAACGTGTGTTCTCGAAAATCGTGTTGGCAAAATTTTCTCGGCGACTATGTACGCCTAGAGTCAAACCAAACCCAGTATTATTAATATCATCGAGCACCTTATGCAGATGCTTAGATTTATAACGCAACACATGTATAACCGCTCCGAAAACTTCTTCTTTTAAGACGTCAAGGCTGTCAATTTCTATTAAGGTAGGAGGGAAAAATGCGCCACTTTGCGGAACTTTAGCGCTGTCAAAGCGGGCCAGTACACGTGCGCCATCAGTCGCTTGCATAGACTCGACATGCGCTTGCAAGCTGGCATACGCCCGCTGATCGATTACCGGGCCAACATCAGTGGTTAAAAGCCCAGGATCGCCTAAATTTAGAGCGTCCATGGCCCCTATCAACATCTCAATTACGCCATCGGCAATTTCTTCTTGCAGAAATAAAACACGTAATGCCGAACAACGTTGGCCAGCGCTATTGAATGCAGAATTAATCGCATCGTCCACCACTTGTTCTGGTAAGGCGGAGGAATCTACAATCATCGCATTCTGACCACCAGTCTCAGCAATAAGTGGGACGATTGGGCCATCGCGTTCGGCTAATTGGCGATTGATAAATTTGGCTACGCCAGTAGAGCCAGTAAAGCACACACCTGAAATCCGTAGGTCGGTGACTAATTTTGGACCAATCTCGCTGCCCTTGCCCATCAATAACTGTAATACGTCTTTCGGCACGCCTGCTTGGTGGAACAACTTGATTGCCTCGAATGCGACAATCGGTGTTTGCTCCGCTGGTTTG
Organism: Polaribacter sp.; assembly: GCA_047621785.1. Taxonomy (GTDB): domain Bacteria; phylum Pseudomonadota; class Gammaproteobacteria; order Arenicellales; family Arenicellaceae; genus Arenicella. The sequence continues at coordinate 5,455 of JBLHMH010000160.1, forward strand.
GCAATAACACTATTGCCTGCGGCGAGGGCTGCACTAATTTGTCCGACAAAAATAGCTAAGGGAAAGTTCCACGGTGAAATACAAAGGAAAACACCTCGGCCATGCAAACTAAGTAGGTTTTGTTCGCCGGTAGGCCCTGGCAATTGAGTAGCTTGGCCGAAATGTTGCGCCGCCTGCAAGCCATAGTAACGACAAAAATCGGCTGCTTCACGCACTTCAGAAATCGTATCTTGAAAAATTCGACCTGCTTCTAGGGTGATCAAGCGCATTAATCTAGGACGCTCTTGTTCGATTAAGTCGGCCACCTTTTGAAGTATTAAAGAGCGCGCCGCGCCACCGAGTTTGTCCCATGCCGGCTGCGACTTTGAAGCACCATTCAAAGCATCTTGAATGTCTTGATCGGTAGCGTCAACACAGGTACCAACGCAAACATCTGACTTGGCTGGGTTAACAATGGCAACTCCAAGGCCGGATTTTCGAATTTCGCCGTTAACGATTGAAGCGGCATCATTTACCTCAGAGACCTGAGACATTTGCTCCAATAGCTGTTCAACAACTAGCGGATTGTCCAAATCTAAGCCTGCTGAGTTGTCCCGATGGCTGGCGTCGCTTGCGTGTTGTCGGTAGATATTTTTCGGAATTGGAATTCCGATATGGCGATAGACTTCAGCGTTTGCTACCTTCTCTACAGGGTCGCTTACAATTTCAGACGCAGGCGTATCTTTATCCAAAAACTGATTTACAAAAGAGCTGTTCGCGCCGTTTTCCAACAGTCGTCGGACCAAGTAAGGTAGCAAATCTTTATGTGCACCCACCGGCGCATAAACGCGCATAGGCAAAGCCGATTCAGCGGCGCTGGCGTTAACCTCTCCATATAAAAGATCGCCCATGCCATGTAAGCGTTGAAACTCAAATGGCGAGAAGGTTTTCTCTGAGCTGGCGTTTTTACGTGCTTCGATCATTCCCCACACTACTGCCACAGTATGTGCGTTATGAGTGGCGAACTGCGGAAAAATGACGTCACCGGCGTCGAGTAGTAATTCGGCACACACTTGGTAACTTAAATCAGTATTCAACTTGCGCGTATAAACCGGATAATCAGAATAGCCCATCTCTTGAGCAAATTTTATCTCACGATCCCAGTAAGCGCCTTTAACCAAGCGTACCATTAAACGCCGACCAGTCTCGCGTGCCAAAGTTGCTAACCATTGTATTAGCAACGGTGCTCTTTTTTGATAAGCCTGAACCACCAAACCAAGGCCGTCCCAATCTTGCAGATCAGCATCACGGACTAAAGTCTCAAACAGGTCTAGGGATATATCCAGTCGCTCTGATTCCTCTGCATCAATGGTAAAACCAATGTTATAACCACGAGCAGCAATAGCCAACTGCTTCAACAGTGGCAAAAGCTCGGTCATTACCGTGTGATGATGAGAATAGTGGTAGCGCGGATGCAAGGCTGAAAGCTTTACCGAAATACCATCTGCTTCAATAACGCTATCGGCCACCCCATTCTCAATCATATTACCAATCGAATGAATCGCGGCTAGGTAGGAGTCGTAATATTTGTGCGCATCTTTATGCGTACGTGCTCCTTCGCCAAGCATGTCGAATGAGAAGCGTGTCGTCTCGCTATTGTCTTTGCGGCCAATCCTTGCCGCTTCATCTATACTGCGGCCCAATACATATTGTCCGCCCATGATACCCATGGCCTGACGAATTGCTTTGCGCACCACCGGCTCGCCGACTTTCTTGCTTATCGCGGGTAACCAACTTGATGGATTACCACTGAAATTCTCTTCCAGACGCACAAAGCTTCCGGTAAGAATTAAGCCTACTGTCGCCATGTTGACCAAATTTGAATCAGACTTACGAAAATGCTTACCCCAATCACCCGCTAAGATTTTTTCATTAATCAGGGCGTCGGCTGTGTCCTTATCGGGTATTCGCAACAGCGCTTCGGCCAAACACATTAACGCGATGCCTTCCTGGTTGGATAAACTAAATTCCTGTAAAAAAGCATCCAATATATTGTGCTTACTTCCCTGCGCACGGCAATTTTCGACAAACTCTGTCGCGCGTAGTTGCGCCTGAGCGCGCATTGTCTTGGTCAACCAAGGAGATTCATCACAGACCGCCAGCAACCCCTCTACACAATGATTTTCATCGGCATGTATTTGGGTGCGCAGTTGGTCGCGTATGTTTGGTAAAGATGTTGACTGTTGTTTATTCATGGCTATCTTCTGTAGTTAATGCTGCACGGTCTAGCATGTACTACTAATTAGGAGGCGTAAATAGATATTCTAGCTAGAGAGGCTCTGATTGGGCGTAATCAGAGCTGAAATGGTGTCGCGTTCAGTAAAAAAGCAACGTAATTTACTTACGTTGCTTTTTTATCTGTTGTTAGACTATGGATTGAATGGTATCAATTTCCCGTGAGCCCCTTACGAATTAATAGTGGCTGAATATTGGGCTCTGCACCACGAAAGTTTTTGAAAATAGTCATCGCATCTTCAGCGCCACCGCGTGACAATAAAGTTTTTCGAAAGTGGTC
>JBLHMH010000161.1:0-8002 GCA_047621785.1 Polaribacter sp.
CTGATTGGAGATACTTCCAAAACCTACTAAGTAACTCGCAAATGGTTATCCTTAAAACAGATCAACAAGTAGCTAAACATTACGCATCTCTGTGCAGCGACCCCACTATCGCTAAGACAAGCTATGCACAATTGAATAATGAATTTGAGCTTGCAATCAAATCAATAACAGCCGTCACCGGAAACCAAGAAATGATGGGGGATTTTCCTGAAATAGGTCAATCTATTCGCTGGCGCAACGCCTACCTTGACCCATTAAATTACATTCAAGTTTTAATGTTATCAAGACTCGCAGACGCGCCAGATCGGATGCTATCTAGATGGCTGAAACCAGCTCTGAACAGCATCAACGGCATCGCTACCGGTTTAAGAAACACCGGTTAGTCAGCATGATTTCGAATGAGAAAAGAAGCTAAGTCTAACGCTTAGCCTTGTATTTTCACCAGTGATCACAATTAATTGAAACACCAGTATTTCTAAAACTATTCTTATCATGGATTCAGTTCGACGACTCGCAGAGTCCGCCTTGTTTGACCGCGCGATCATTGCGTTAATCATACTCACAGCAACAATAATCGGCCTTGAAGCGTTCCCTACGCTGATGACGCCGGGTTTAGAAGAGGTATTCGGCTTACTGCACACGATTGTATTGGGTGCATTTATTATTGAAGCCGTGATCAAAATTATCGCAGCGCCTAAGCCTATCGATTATTTTAAAAGTGGATGGAATCTTTTCGACTTCAGTTTAATCATACTTTCACTACTGCCAATCGCCGCGGAATTTGCCCTTCTGGGCCGTACATTTAGGCTGCTTAGAGTTTTGCGGCTAATTAATTCACTTCCTGAGTTGCGGCTGATTATTGAAACATTGGTGAAATCGATACCGTCGATGTTTCACATCACCATTTTGATGAGCATTCTGTTTTTTATCTATGCCGTTCTTGGCTTTCACCTTTTTCACGAACACGACCCAACTCATTGGCGAAATTTAGCCTATGCCTTGCTTACCCTATTTCGCATCGTTACCCTGGAGGATTGGACCGATGTGATGTACAAAGCCATGGAACTGTCGCCGGCCTACGCTTTGTACTTTGTAAGCTTTGTTGTGGTTGGCACCTTTGTCGTGGTTAATTTATTCATTGCGGTGGTTATCAACAATCTCGATGAAGCTAAATATGCACACCTTAAACGACTGACTCACCCTGATTTACATGATCAGCTTATGAGCACCATGGTAGAGACTAAATCCAATTTAGAGGCTTTAGAGAAACAGCTCAACGCCATGGGTACGACGTTAAAGAATAGACCATAAAACTGGGGTATATGTAGGACACTGACGCTAAGCCATGAAGATCATTGCCATAAACGACCTTGTGTATATCCTTATTCCTGCGCTATTGGTTGTGGTCGTACAATGGCGATGGGCACTAAAACCTAAGACGTCTATCGTTGCGATAGCCCGAATGGTTATCCAGTTGTGTTTAATTGGCTACGTACTCACCAGCATCTTCATGAGCGAACAAGTATGGATAGTTTTACTGATCCTTAGTATTATGTTGTTGGCGTCTTCGTGGATCGCATTGCGATCAATTCCACAGCATCGAACCCAATTACTTGGGCGAGCTCTACTCGCGACTTTTGTCGTTAATTCGCTGATTTTGGCAATCATTAGTCAAGCCATTCTGCACAACTCTCCCTGGTTTTCACCGAAAATTATAGTCCCTTTAGGCGGCATGGTCTTCGCCGCTGGGATGAATGCCATCAGTCTCTTTGCAGAACGTTATTTCGCTGAACTGGATAAGGATTTAAACGATAGTAGCGCGCGCAATACCGCCTATCAAGCAACCTTGATCCCGACTATTAATACCTTGTTCGCGGTTGGTTTAGTGTCCTTGCCTGGCATGATGACAGGCCAAATATTGTCAGGCGTGTCACCATTAATAGCGGTTCGATACCAGATTATGGTGATGCTTATGTTATTCGCATCATCTGGGCTTACGGCCGCATTATTCTATAAGCTATTGCCAAAAAATGGTGTTTGAATACCATTGAACTGCCATTATTGATGTGCTTAAAAAATTGAAACCACCTGTTCGTCCCTATAATTAGATTGGTAGGCAGACTCAAACGGAAGACTTAAGCACCCATTCCCGAAAGATGTACAATGTTTAAAAAGCAATGACTTGCAAATTGGACCTCAAGACTATCAAAGGAAAACACCAGAAAAAGTCATTCTACAATAGTCAATAATTTAATAACAAAGGGGGTAATGATGTTTAGATTGTTAATAGTTTTCGCCATTGTGGTTCTACTAGTTGCATTCGTTCGGCAGCTGAAAAACTATCTGGCTCGAGACCGTAAAATTGATGAACTAAGAAATGTGGAATTACAAGGCGATCTGGTCGACATTGATCTGGAAATTGCACATGAAAAAGCACGCCAAAAAGACGTTAATACGGAGATAGATGAGACCAATCCTCGCGACTGAAGCATTTACCTCAGAATCCAAATAAATAACAAAAACTAAAAAATAGGAAGGTTAAAAATGAATAGAATTCCAACCAAGTTACTCATGCTCGGCCTATTATTCGCCGGAGCAATTGCGGTATTTTTTATGGCATTTGGGATTAATAATGCAGGCCATCGAACTGTGGTTCAATACCCAACAGGCCACCTATATGTAAAGTTTTCACCGGGTATATTCCCACAACTGTTTGGCACCTCAGAAATCTACAACGATGTAATTACCTTTGATTATGACAAAGAGGATTCCGATGTTGGTTCGTCCATAAACCAAGTTGGTATTTCAGTTAGATATCAAGACGGTGGTACTGGCACGGTCTATGGTAAGGCTCGATTCTCACTGCCCTCAGATGAAGAAACTATGCTGCACTTACATAAGGCCTTTCGCTCAAATAGTGGTGTATCGTAAAAACTAATTAAATCAGTGACTGAAGAAGGCATGAATTTAACCGCTGGTTTAATGAGTTCGGAAGAAGCATATGCTGAAAAACGAAGCATATATACCCAGTGGTCCTAGCCAACAAATTTCTCAAGGCAAATTTCAAACTCGCCTAGAGAAGGAAACCAGCATCGACGATAGCACGGGTAAAAGAGTTGTGAAAAACATTCCGGTCATTAGCTATGGCGAAAATGGACTGCCAATTCACTTAGACAGCGACTTAACTGATTATGGCATCATCGTAAATGGTTTCCAGATTACTGACTGGGATTTTGAACCAAAGACCTTGCAACAGATAGCAACCAAGCGCGAGGCCACTATGGCAATTATAACCGCCATCGCCAATGCTGAACGGGCCAAGCAAGATGCCATTACCTCTGAAGAACAAGGTAAAGCCAATGTTATGACCGCGAAGTACCAGAAGGAAGTACTCAAAGAACAGGCGATTGTTGATGCGCAACGCGAAAAAGAAGTTGCGGTGATTTCTGCCGAACAAGGAGTCGAAGTTGCAAGACAGCAAAAGCTTGAGGCCGAGCAACGTAAATTTGCCGCAGCAGAGTACAAGCAAGAGCAAATTTTCCGTGGTGAGGGTGATGGCTCTTACAAGCGACTGGTAATGGAGGCTGATGGTGCACTTGCCCAGAAACTAGAGACCTACGAGCGAGTTATGGGCCGCTTTGCCAGCGCCATCGAAAAACAAAAATGGGTGCCTGAAGTACAAATGAGCGTGAGCGCGAGCGGTGGTTCTAGCGCCATGACGTTGATTGACATGATGGGTGTTAAGGCCGCTAAAGATTTAGCTCTGGATCTTCAGATTCAAAACTAGAAGTTCAACCTATTAAGTACCGCAAGGCCAGTCTATTAGACGAGTCTTTTTCTTTTTAACTGAGATTTCAAAATAGTACGGTAATTTCTATCTCATCAGCTTGATGATTATAGGGATCATATTAATTCATAAGGACTATACTTGGCTTATGAAAACATAAAGTATTAAAACTAACAATAAGAGAAAACAATGAAACTAAGATATATTATTGCGCCCGCACTGATATTTTCAATGACTGGCATTTCATCAGTATCGGCACAAAATAACGATTCTGAGGAACGAGTGGTTTTTGAAGAGATTCTGGTCACGGCAACTAAACGCGAGCAAAACATTTATGAGGTCCCGGTCGCTGTTACAGCATTTACCGCGGATACCATTGAAAGAGCCGGTATCGTCGACATCAATGACGTGGGCAAATTTGTACCTAATTTAACCATCACTAACTTCTCGGCAGGCCAAACGTCCTCGGCCAACCCATTTATTCGTGGTATTGGCTTGCAAGATCACCTGATCACCACCGATCCCGGAGTCGGCATCTATGTTGACGGTGTTTACCTAGGTCGCCAGGTCGGACAAAACTGGAACCTGGCCGACGCAGAGCGGGTAGAGGTCTTACGTGGCCCACAAGGAACCTTATATGGTCGCAACTCAATTGGCGGGGCGATCAATATCATCACGCGTAAACCAGGAGAAGAGACCAGCTCTAGAATTTCATTACAAGCAGGTAGTCGCGGTCGTATTAACGGCCAATATTTCGGTAGCTACCGCCTTAGCGACACGGTTGGGGTTTCGCTAAGCGCGGGCTATAACAAACGCAATGGTCTTGGTAATTTCACTAGTTTAAACACCAGCACCGAGGTTGGCGAAACGGAAGATTTAGCGGGCCGCCTAAGTCTTGCTTGGACTCCAAACGAGAAATTTTCGCTGCTGCTGACCGCTGATGCAAATGACGCAGACAATGGCTTAAATCCATACACCACATTAATCGATGAAATTCCTAATGGTGCTGTTGCTCAATCTGGTTTATCTAACGCCGACGTGGCCGCTGACCGCTTTGACAATGCGACCGGACAAGCCGATTTAGTCGACGTTTCAAACTCAGCGTCTGGTTTTTCTGCAACCGCTGACTATGCGCTGTCAGACACAATGAGTCTGAAGTTCGTAGCGAGTACTCGTACCTCCGACTATACCGCTGGTTTGGACGATGACAGCACTGCCACCAATTTTCTTGCGTTTGGAGAAACGGGAGAAGCGGACCAAAGTTCATATGAGCTACAGCTAAACGCCACCTACGATCGCTTTGATTTTGTGACTGGTATCTACTATTTCGAAGAAGATGGTTTTAACGATCAGCCTAGCTTTACCTTTAATGCCGGCGGCGGTAGTGAAACGCTGTCTCAGGAAGTTACCAGTTTTGCGGTTTATGGGAATGTAGGCTTTGATGTCACAGACAATTTAAGGCTGTCTGGCGGATTACGCTATACCGAAGATGAGAAAAATGCAGGTGTTAATCTGATTTTTGGTTTAATCGACACAGTCGCTACTGCGAAGTTTGATGAAGTCAGTTGGGACCTCTCAGCAAGCTATGCGCTGAATAACGGTATGTCAGTTTATGGATCGGTTGCCAGCGGTTTTCAGTCAGGTCAGTTCAACCCGCGCCCATTCTGTCTGTTTGGTTCACTAGACTTCAGTCAGCCTGGCAATGTCACCAGGCCTAATTGCTTTGATCAAAACTTAGAAAATATTACCGCAATTAATTACGAAGCTGGTATCAAAGGTCAGTTGACCAACAACTTTAAGATGAGCCTTGCGGTATTTAATACCGAATTTCAAGACCTACCCTATCAAGTAAGCAACTCCACGGCTGAGGGTTTTAATACGGTGAATATCATTGTAGACCAAACTTCCAGAGGCGTTGAATGGGAAAGCTCGTGGAGCCCAAGCAGTGGATTCTTTATCAACACGTCGTTTGGCTACATTGATATTGATGTAGATGACCCTAACCCATTTGTAGTGGCACCTCTTACTCCTGAATTCACAGCGTCTATCAGCCCAGAATACACATTCCCTTGGGCAAGCACTGGCGGTTCAGTGACAATGCGTGCTGACTACTCCTATCGTGATGATTTATTTGGTGAGCCTAGCTCAGACCCAGGTCGTTTGACCCAAGTAGATAGCCGCGCAATACTCAACTTTGATGTGAGCTACCTATCCCCTGATGAACAGTGGTCATTGGGGCTTTATGGTCGAAATGTTACCGATGAGCGCTACGAATCAGGCCGCTTGAATACAGGTGATTATGTCATCGTAATTCTAGCCAACGATGCCAGCGAATTTGGTGTTCGGTTTACTCGACGATTCTAGAAAGCGATCGACAGCAAGCCGAAAAGCCCTTAAGCAAAATCGCTTAAGGGCTTTTTTTGACGGTTTCGGCTGTTCTGTTAGAAAATACTTAGTCGTCACCTAACAACAAAAAAATGATTGCCGCTAGGGTTATTTTATTACTCTGCCCGTGCCCTAACAAGTTCCAGCCCACATCTTTGAGTACCTGCAAGGTTGGTCTGTCGTCCGAGACTGGGGTTGCAATCGGCTCCATCAATTCGTCAGGAGACAGAACCGTATCCCAATGCGATACCGAGGAACCAGCTGCGTAGGGATTAGGGGCATACATCCTAATTCGGCTACTGTTACGGCTTGACGGACTGAGGTGACTACTATTATTCGTCGCATTGGGTCCGTCCCAGACCAAATTACCGGTATTGATGGCCGATGCTGCGCGCTGGCCACCGCTCATATTACGCCAAAGCTTACCGGTTTGATCATCCATTAAATGATAGGCGTATGCGTCATTAAAACCAAAAAAACGTGCGCCATTCTCCCCTACTAAACTCAACACACGCAGTCCATGACCAATTTCATGCAACACCGTATCAAAAAAACTAGTTGTTCCTCCGGGTGCTGGGCTATTAATTCCATACAACCAGTTAGTACCAAATAAGCAGCTACTATTATTATCAACACTACTATTGAATGTGGCAGCTAGATCATATGACCCTCCATCTCAGTCAGAACCAGCTAGGCTGTTGGCTACAGCCTCTGCGCACCAAGTATTCGCAATCGGCGCACCTGAAAAATCACGAAACACTGAATTGGGGCCAGCTGAACCCAAAATGGCGCTACTTGAGTTACAACTTAATAGATCAAAATTAATAGCCACCCGAATCGACACCGAACTGTCGATTCTTGCTTCCCAGTAATCAGCCGCAGCCCTAAAAACATTCAGTCGTTGCTGTCCCAGAGTTGACCCCGAGTTACCAGTTTGGCCGCTAAGCGGAGCGCTGTTATCCTTAAAACCTTCATTAGAACTATCCTTATTAACCAGACTAATAGTTGTGGCTGATGCATTCGATACGGCAACTAATAGCATCAAAGCAAGCAGCGCTTGGCTCAGGCCTATGAACTGGCGAAGCTGATTGGCAATTACGCTCATTGGCTCGCTCCGCAATCTTCACGTTTTGGCTCAAGGTGATCTGAGTGTTCAGTTGTGAGCTTACCGTTGCAGCCTATCGTGGCCACCATAAGAGGCGTTCGAAATCGACCGTATAGAACCGCTTGCACCGTGCCATTAGAGTAAGTAATTATCTTAACCGGAGGAAGATTATATTGTACCTCTTGCGACAAAGTCGAAAGCAGCGGCTTAGAAGTTAACTCGCCGGTAACTGGGTCGACATAGGCAACTTGGCCCCCCGCTGTAAAGACCGTTGCGCCATCATTCACCAAACGTACCGAAACGATTTTGTTTGGTGCTTGACCATTGCTGACTGCGGTTGAGTGTTTGACAAACGATAAAAATGTACCCAGCGCGGTCACTGTCAGAACGACAAGCCCAGAGCCAACAATAAGTCTATTAATAAACATGGTGTTGCATCCATATTTAAGATTAATTCAAAGCTTTTTAGCGGATAGATCGTTATTTTATTGGATTCGAATACCCATTTAATTGTGAAAAATTGTAAATTATTACGTTCTATATTATGCACGTTTTTAGACACAATGCACCGCAACTAGGCCAGCTGCTCAAAGCCATCTATATTTGCCCTGCCAATGATAGTGCAGTGGTATTTTTAATCTCAGTCACGGCCATATATGAATGGACGTCACCGATCATAAAGCAGACCCTCTAATTTCTACTGAGATATTCTCAAGATACTAATA
>JBLHMH010000162.1:0-7980 GCA_047621785.1 Polaribacter sp.
AAACTGGTTCTGTTCGATCAGCAAGGGCAACAGGTTCATATGGTCACGGCTGCAAATCCGCAAGCGATTTCTGTAGAGGAGGGCTGGCGTGAATTTGATCTGAATGCCACCTGGCAGCATTTGCGCACACTTACCAAGCAGGTTTTTGAGGACTTTTGCCGCCCCGAACACATCGCCGCTATTTCATTCTTCGGCCACGGCAACGCCCTCATTTTACTGGACGAAGAATAGCAAACTTTGGGCAATGGTATTTACTCTTTGGATGGCCGCGCCGATCATCGAGCGTTGGAAGCAAGACGGGCGTTATCAAGAGGCCCTGGACATATTTCGTTGCCCAATGGTACCCGGCGCACCGATTCCGCTGTTTGCCTGGTTGAAGGAAAACCAGCCCGAACGCGTCGCCGAAGCGAGATACTGTATTTTCGCTAAAGACTCGCTAGGACTGTGCCTTGGCGGGGATATAGCAACAGATTATACGGATGCGTCATGCGGGTCATTACTTGATCATGCAGAACAGCGTTACACAGGAGCCTTTATTTGCGGCTCGGTGTTGACGAACTGTTCACCATGTTACCTCCGCTTCACTCCAGCACCCAACAGGTCGCTACCGTAAGTGCAGAGGCCGCCGCCGCAACCGGCTTAGCCGCTGGCACTCGACTATTCATGGGCGGGCCGGATGTTAGTCTGGGTCCCGCAGGCATAGGTGACCTGTCCAACGCTATTCTAATTTGTGTCTTTGGTAGCTGGTCTGTCAGCGTGCTGAATGTTTCTGATACGACCGGCTCGCCGCTCGTCATCAACCACCCGCTTCAGGGTCATTTCCTGTCCGGGCTAGGGGACGATAATGCCGGAATTGCGCTGGACAAGATTATCGATCTTTGGTTCGCCGAGCTCGTGAGCGAGTGCGAACTGAGCGGCAGCAACCTGCATCAAACACTGGAAAAGATTGTATCGTCGACCGATCGCAATTCTCTGTTGTTCATCCCGCATGTGTTTGGCAGTATGCTGAAGCCAGTCGCGCTTTCTGGGCTCTTAGGCCTGCGCGCGCAAACCGAGCGTAAAGATATATTCAAAGCCATCTGCGAGGGTATATTGCTCGGTTACTTCCCCAATATTTCATTGCTTCCTCTCTTCGAAGGTGTGTCAAAAGTGTGGCTTATCGGCGCTGGTGCCAAGGGTGATTTAATTGGTCAAATGATGGCCGATATATTTGGCCGCCAGGTTCTGCTGCCCGAGGACACGGAGATTACCGCGCGCGGTGCTGCTGTTTGCGCCATGTTAGGTAGTCAGGATGGTGGCTTGCTGTCGGAAATTCCGGCGCCAAGAGTGCGAAAGCGTTTTACGCCTGACACGTCAATGGCCGAGTATTATAGTAACAAGGCCGCGTTGATCTCCAAAATCCTACTACAAGGCGATCCGTTGCTGGATGCTGCGGCACAGTTATAGCAACTCTGCGGAGGTGTTGTCAGACTAACTTAGAAATTAGACTGGGGGATCGCTCTGGTTTGGGAATGCCTAAAAAACATATTTAAATAACGCTTGCGAAAACGCGCATCTCGAATTCATGCGAAAAGAAAGATCGATGCAAAAATTCAAACGTAGAGTGACACTACAAATATACAATCATTTTAACCACCAACGCTATTTGTAAAAACGAGTTATTTTTAAACCACAACGAAGCAATACGCTTGCCGACTAGAGAGGCCCATGTGTTGCTTAAGAGATTGGGGTTCTACGCTTAGCTAGTTTTAGTCTGATAACAGCTCTACAACTATTCGCGTATTAGGGTCTGGTTCAGCCAAATAGTCTGTTAATTAATGCTGAATTTCGTTAGCTCGTTGGTCAAAAGTCTCTCCAATATCATCCTCTAATGCGGCACACACTAGAGAACTAATATCTGAAGCAGATACACTCCGGCTATAACAGAGTTCCAATATCTGAGATATTTGCTTAGTCCCACGTTCGCGGGTTTTACCATAGCCTTTTACAATTCTTGCGCATTTTGCGACTTCGACGGCTGCTTTTGAATCTTTGCCAGCGTAAGATTTGATTTGTTCAAGCCAGGTATTTATAAACTTGTGTTCGTCTTGGTAGGCGAAACTAATGCGCCGCCATTTACGAGTGAATGCCATCATTCGCAATAGGGTGAAACTAACAATGGTATCGGTTCGCAAACGCTTGCCCTTAGTAAATGGCGATGCCAATTTGCGGCATGTGGGAGAGGCAAGAATTCTACGAGCCATTCCTGCGGGTAGTGGCTGACAGAGTTCTTCTAGACGCGGGGCGAAGAATTCGGTGACATGAAAGATTTGATCTGAGTCGGCTTTGACTTCTACACGAATTTTTTCTTGTCTCGCGCTTCTGGTTTTAATCTGCGCGACTCTCGCGGTGTCTTCATAGCTCATCCAAAGGGCTAGATGTCTTGCCGTTTCTTTGGTCAATAGATAGTTCTGATGACCGTCGTCTAAATCTCGAATTGACCTGACTTGGTCCAGGTATTGCTGCGCATATGCTATGTCTTGATAGTCAAGTAACTTTTCTACGCCTAAACAGAGGAACTCGTGACAACTTGCAGGGAATTGTTGTTCTATCTGGCTTAGTAGTTGCGCACCATGCTTTGTGGTCGCTGTCGGCAAGCTGAAAGGCTTCGCGACGTCATGAACTACTTTGCTTTGACCTGCTTGAGGTGAAACTGATTCTACGCTTAAACTTGGTGCGATAGCTTTGTTGTAACTCGCATTGAAGGCGGCCAAATTGTTGTCGACCATTTTTCCGCTGGCAGAGATGACGGCTTCAAATTCTGATTTACTGAAGGGCAGGGCTTTAGAACCAGACAAGGCTCCAAAAAGCGATGCACTGATCACTGTGTTGTTTTTTTCTGCTAGTTCTTGCATATCAAAGCTAACCAGCTTTTTACACTGCTGTTGAGCGACTTTGGCAATCTCATTTGAGTCAATGCCACCATTCCCCAATTTAATCTTTTCGGTGATACCAAATACATGGTGGTTGGATGCAATCAAGGTGGTTTTATCCTTTGTGCAAAATCCACGTTGGATTAAGCGGCCTGCCTCGGCGATTTCTGAAGAAATTGCGATATCAATATCGCTCGCCGCAGGAAACATTGACAGAATAGGCGCCGGTTTGGAAGCGTCCCTGCCAGGGAATAGTTCTAGGTAATAGATGGTGGCGCCGGTACGTTGGGCAACGCCGGCAATAGACGTTGCCTGCGTATACCAGCCTGCGTTATAGGCCACATCTTCAATCCAGGATACTAATGTACCGCCGCCTTCGCCGCCCAAGGCGGCAATGACTATATTGGTGGTTTGCGCTTGGGAGTTACTCATAATTTATAGCGCCTTTAGAGGCCCAACCTCTTTTTTTTATTCTCTACGCGCTGCTGCACCCAGTTTATGTATGAGCGACGAACGCCATGCAACAGCTTGTCCCCCAGACTAGGGTTGTGAATAAGATCAACCCTTGAGAACGAGGGGCAGAGTACGGCAGAGTGCACGTTGTCTCCACAGACCCCACAACCCACACAGCTATTATCTACATACGAGACTGGGTCTTGACGAAGTGGGTCTGGGTTATCTTTTATGGTCAACGATGGGCAGCCTGATATGCGAATGCATGCGTGGTCACCGGTGCAGGTGTCGCTATCGATTACGAATCTTGCGCGCCGTGTACGCTTGCCGTCTGCGATGGCCTTTTTCATAATAGGCTTAATGCGGCGTTGACGATTCAACATGCATTCGCCTTCAGCGACGATCACCTTTAGACCTGGCTTATTGGTGCTTAAAGCCTCCCGCAGGGTGTCCTTCATTCGGCCAATATCATAGCTTGTGATTGTCTTGATCCATTGTACGCCAGCGCCACGACATGCATCTTCAATGGATTGTTGGTCTTTTCGTTTGGCCTCGGCGGCGTCGATTGTTGCTGCTACATTTCTGTTGGGTTGTACTAAAGATGGGATATCCTGACCGCCGGTGGCAGCCGAGTAACCATTGTTGATGACGATTAATAAGCCGTCATGTTTATTGAATACCGCGCTTGCAACGCCGCTGGTCAAACCGTTATGCCAGAAACCACCGTCGCCCATAATGCTGATTGCTTTGTGCGGTAGGGTGTTCCTTATGCTTGATGAACTGGCTAATGAGAGACCGTAGCCCATTATGGTGTTGCCAAGATTGAACGGTGGTAGGGTGGCAAAAGAATGACAACCAATATCTGAACTGATGTGAAATGGTCCCATTTCTGTTTGAAGCTGCTTAATGGCGCTAAACAAAGGGCGTTCCGGACAACCTGTGCAAAGCCCAGCGGGTCTTGGAGGTACGTGGTTCCCCAGTGCCTCGGCACTTAGTTGATCTAAGTCCTGGACGATGGAATCTATCGCAGGAACTGCAGAAGCCAGCTTGGTGTTTTGCAGAAAATCAGCGATACCCTGCATCACCACACTGCCGTTATATTCGCCGGCACGGGGCATGATGTCTTTGCCATAAATCTTGCATGCAATATCAGATTGGCGAAGCACTGCGTGCACATTGTGTTCTATATATTCGGGCTGACCTTCTTCCAGCATCAGTACATGATCTTTGTCGGCGCAAAACTCGATCAGCTCGTCTTCTACCAAAGGGTAGGTTACGTTCATCACATACAAGGGAATATCGGTCTCCCCAAACACGTCTGATAAGCCTAAGCGTTGCAAAGCGCGAATGGTGGTGTTGTACAATCCGCCTTGCATGATGATGCCTAGTTTTTGATGCTTGCCCGCAAAAAATTCATTCATCTTGTGCTGTTTGATAAATTCAATTGCGCGAGGCCAGCGCTCCTCAATCTTGTCTCTTTCTTGTTGGTAGACGTTGGGCGGTAGAATGATTTTGTCGATTTCACGCTTAGGAACAACCGGATTATCCGGCGTGAATTTAGGTGATTTGTTATCCTTTGCAATAAACTCGCCAGTTGCATGGCAGCTGCGAATGCGCATCATAAAGAATAGTGGTGTGTTGCTGGCTTCTGAGAGCTGAAAGCCTTTCTCAATTGAATCAACAATGCTGCTCATGTTTGGCCGCGGGTCAATCAACCACATTTGGGATTTCATCGCGAAGGCGTGGGTGCGTTCTTGCATAATGCTCGAACCTTCGCCGTAGTCTTCACCAATAATGACCATCGCGCCACCGGTAACACCACTGCTGGCCAGATTAGCCAAGGCATCTGAGGCGACATTGGTGCCGACCGTAGACTTCCAGGTGACTGCGCCTCTTAGCGGGTAGTTAATCGAGGCACTCAGCATCGCTGCGGCTGTGGCTTCACTGCCCGATGCTTCAAAGCTAGTGCCTAGTTCTGAAAGAATATCTTGCGCGTCGTTTAGCACATCCATGAGGTGTGAAATAGGCGAGCCTTGATAGCCGCCCACATAGGAAACGCCCGATTGCAGCAGGGCTTTGGTTACCGCAAGGATACCCTCGCCGCGAAACACATCACCTGCGCCAGCCCGTAATTTCAGAACTTCTTCTTTGAATGATCTTTCAGCCATAGGTGCGAATCTTGTAGTGGAAAGTCTAGGTGTTAAAAACTAAGCGTTTAAATTTAGGTGCATGCAACAATTACTGACGTACTATTGAGTGGGCTTCACGGCGGTTACTTCAATTTCGACTTGGGCACGGTCTTCCATTAAAGCGACTACTTGAACAGCGCTCATTACCGGAAAGTTTTTGCCGATTACCTCTCTATAAACTTGACCAAGATCGGCTCCACGGCTCAGATATTCTTGTTTGTCGATAACATACCAAGTCATACGGGTAATATGTTCTGGTCCAGCATCGGCTACTTTTAATACAGTTACAATATTCTGTAAAGCTAAGCGGCATTGATCAACAAAGTCGTCAGACTCAAACTCACAGTCTTGGTTCCAGCCAATTTGACCGGCAACAAAGATGGATTCTCCGTTGGCGCTCATACCGTTGCTATAACCTTTCGGTCTAGCCCAGCCTTCTGGTTGTAGAATTTTATGCATAATTTAGGGCCTTTTGTTTGAGATGAGCGAAACTTTCATGGTTAGCTACGTGGCGCGATAAGCCGTCGTTTTCCATCAAAACTTTTTGAAATATTGGGTTCGTCCAGATCAGTTCGATCCCACAATTCGCAGGTAACTTGTTTGTGTTTTTGATCAAGAGCTTCGCAATAGTTACTGTATCGACAAAGTGTAACTTTTTGACCATCCCCCATTTTGATTTTTTCAAAAAAGTCGGGATCAGCCAGCGCCTGTCTGGCGAAGCCTACTATGTCAGCCTGGCCTGCTTGCAAGACCTGTTCAGCTTTTTCGAAATTATGAATACCGCCGGCGGTCACTAGGGGTGTATCAAAACCATTTTCCAACAATGATTTTTTGATCCGCTCACTCGGCAATAAGTTTCTCCCAAAGGGCCCTTGCTCGTCGGAGACATATTGCGGCATACACTCATAGCCACTTTGGCCGGTATAGGGGTAGGCTGCGGCACCAACTTTGGGTTGTTTTGCATCGTCAAACTTACCACCGCGTGATGCTGAAATAAAATCCATACCAGCAGCTGCAAATTGATTCGCGAAAAATACCGCGTCATCTACATTTGAGCCATGCTCTACAATTTCATCGCTTAGGAACCGACAGCCGACAATGAATTTGTCGCCAACCGACTCTCTTACCTTGTGAAAAACCTCTAGCGGTAAACGAGCACGATTTTCTTTACTACCGCCATAGGCATCAGCGCGCGTATTGGTGCGCGATAGAAATGATGCCATCGTGTAGGCATGTGCGTAATGCAGTTCCACCCCATCGAAGCCGGCCTGTTCAGCCCGTTGTGCGGCTTCTGCAAAAAGTGTGGGAAGGTGTCGTGGTAGATCGGCAATCTCGTCTAACTCTGTGTCTGTCACTCGTTGACGGTAGCCATGCGTTAGGGCTTCCATTTCTTTAGGCTCAAGAATCTCAAACAACTCGTCGTCGGTTTTTCCCAGCAATAAGTCGCGAATCTTTTGCTCGTCTACTGCCTGTAATCGTTGCTGATGACTCGGTGTTATTTGAAGGAATTTGCCTAGATATTTCTCTCTCTCTGGGCGCCGACGAATAGATAGAAAGTCGATTATTTGAATGAATACTTTGGTTTCGTCGTCGCTCGCTTGGCGGATAATAGCCACCAATTTCCTGAGTCCTTCGATGTAACTGTCATTGCTAATTCTTAATAGGGGTCCACTGGATATGTCTCTTATTCCGGTTGCTTCCACGACAATTGCGCCAGGCTTGCCTTCCGCGAATCGTTGGTACCAGTCAAGCACATCTTGAGTCACCTCTCCTTGTTCGTTGGAGCGCCAAGGCACCATTGCTGGAACCCAAGTTCTTTGCGATAAGGTCAATCGACCGATGTGCAATGGGGTGAACAATAAAGAATCTGAGGCCTGTTCAGCGCTGGGCCAAACTCCAGGGTCTGCTGCATACTTGATTCTCTGTTTCGGGCGCCACATAAGTAGGACTCTAGGCTATAGTTTTTAAAGCTAATAATGCTTTAAGGTTAAAGCAATTATTTTATACTTAAAATATAATTTTGCAATACATAGCTCATAGAAAATAGCGGATAGATAAACGCAGCCAAGCTGAGCACTACTTTACCGCATTCTGGTACTCGCTGATTGCTTGATAGTTAAACGGGGCAGGCATAAATAAACCATTGCCTGTCGCTACAATGCGACCTTGGTCGTCTGTCATAGTTGATTCGGCGTAGACTTTTCTGCCGCGTACTTCAGTGATTGTGCCGGTGGCTGTTATGCGGCCAGTGCTCACCGGAGCTTTGATTGAGCAATTAAATGTTGCGGTAAAAATTGCGTGATCCTGATTCATTGATGCGACTGCAAAAACCGCGCTGTCGTCAAGAAGCTTGAAGTAAACAGAACCGTGCAATGAACCCATTACATGAAAGTGTTGGGGATCAACCGCTAAGCTGATACATGCCT
>JBLHMH010000163.1:0-7922 GCA_047621785.1 Polaribacter sp.
CGCCTAAGCGATATTCCTAGTACTCTATGATTATCATCGGGTCTACTGGATCACAATCTTTAGCATTGATGGTGTACTTGAAAGGAAATTTCAATTGTCCTTTTCCGTTTCACCAAGATTATTATATGCTGCTGCATTGTCGGGCGTCAGCTCAATGGCATGTTGATAATACTAGGCCTACCCCTCTCAAACAAAAAATAACCTAAATCTTCCTGAGTTCTCCAGAACCGAGGTTGTACTCTAATTGTCTTGCGGAATAATATTTCGGCCTCTTCTTCATTACCGCTTCTAGCATTGGTTTTTGCTAAGGCAGATAAAGCATCAATATTGTCGGAGTCTTTTTCTAGTACAAAACCAAACTGCAGTGGCGAACGATCATATTGCCCAGACTGTCGATAAAGATTGCCTAAGGCGATCCGAACGTCAACAGTAACCAAATCAAATTTCATGGTTCCCTAGCAGGCGTTATCTGCCTTTGTAAACCAATCACTAGTATCTGTATGTATATAGTGCTTTAGATAGCTTTCACATAAGCCGGCATAGGCATCGGAGTATGTTGGATCTAGTTTCATAGCATTACTAAATAATTGAATAGCGCTATTAAGCGAAGATTCGGTTTTAGGCCGATTCAAATAGTCTCGCCCCTGCAAATAGTAGTCATAGGCTTCAACACTAGTCGTACGGGCAGTGCCCTATGCTTGGCTTTTTTCAGCCGAAAGAACGATATTTAGGGATTGTACGACTTTTTTCGAAATATCTAGCTGAACATCAAAGATATTGGAAATCTCTTGGCTATAGGACTTAGACCAAATTTGATAGCCACTGGATATATTGATCAGTGTCGCAATTACTCTAACCTTCTGACCGATGCGACGCACGCTGCCGTAAAAGATATAACGAACGCCCAATTGCTTGCCAATATTTTTCGCTCCAATTGGGTTGTTCCTATAAACAAAAGAGGACGTTCGCGGCGCTACCAACATTTCACCAGTGGAGCTCAGCGCATTGAGAATTTCCTCGGCGATGCCATGACCGAAATAGTCATAACTGTCATCGCTCCCAAAATTTTCGAATGCCAGTACAGCTATGGAGTTTAGCTTCGATTCATATTCAGCCAAAGCTTGCGTATTAGAATCAGTGGCACCTAGGTCACCCAAGTAGAACCATTGATAAGTGATCGCAATAGGAATCGCTATTAAGGCACCAATCAACGCATACCCCATGTCCTGAGAGGTCGGCCCCGAAGTTTCTGAGTAATCACTGCGCTTCACATCGTAAAACCATAACAACACCAAAGTGATCGGAAAACCAACAACGGTGGTGATCAGGATCAATCGAATTATCTCATCGCCCAAGCCGAGCGCTTCAAAGTTGACGTCTGCAAATTGTAAAATCAACCACGCAGCAACTAAGTAGAGAACACCGGTTTGGCTGACTTTACGTTTTCTTAGCTCGTCTAAGAATCTATTTTTCTGCAGAGGAGCGTGTTGCGAATTGTCGACCGTTTTAGTTAAAGAGCCGTCTATTGGCATGGGCAGCAATCTTAGTCGATACAAACCATCTAAATCTACAATAACTACGCTGTCTTGGTCAGACCGGGTGTCGAACTTATACACCAATTCGGCAATATAATGCTCTAGGGTGCCGTCATATGGAGATGTATTGCCCCAAATTTGAGTGATAAGGTGTTTCATCGGTGACAGCCTCACCATTAGCCTCCGCAAGCTCGCAGAGTACTTCCATACCAATCGGTGATAATTGCTGCTCGCCAGTCGTGCTTACTATCTTGAAGTCAAGCGGGTAGACGTGCGCTCCCCCGAGAGAAAATCCTTTATCTAGCGATCGTTCTGTCTCCCTAAAAGCTCTCCAACGATAGTTTATTCAAATATTGCCAAATTTCTGTTCAACTTAATCAATAATTATTATGTAGATTGAGGACCATTACAAGCACCCGAGGCCGATATCACTTTCATTTTAGTTTAAGCGCTAATACCTTCGATATCGGATAAAGCACGTCGCCACCCAATTGCGCAGCCCTTGCAGGCGACCATCCGACTTCTGGATCCGGCAGGTCTGCATTATCTTTGAATGGCATTTCAATGGTATACGACAGCGTACGAAAGTGATCACCTAACCAATTAGCCGCAACCGTCATATTGGCTGTGCCTTTCTGGTTTTTAGGATAACCATGCGTATCCTGAAAGTCTGGTGATATCGCCATATAGGCGTCTTTGAATGTCTCTTCTAATAGTGCATGCGCGTCGTCATAGCTATCATTGCCTTCACAACCCGCGACAAAATTATACGGTAGTGCCTCGTCTCCATGTATATCAAGAAACATATCACCGCCTTCGAGCATCATACGCTCGCGAACTAGGTACACTTCAGGGCTGGTTTCCATTGATGGGGTCTGCCACTCACGATTCAAATTTGCACCAGCGGCATTAGTTCGCAAATTGCCGCGTGCAGCACCATCGGGATTCATATTAGGAACTACGTAAAAGGCGGTGGTTTGCAACAATTTTCTGGCTAGTGGGTTGTCGTCATCCAGCAAGGCATGTAAGAAACCTTCAACGAACCATTCAGCCATAGTCTCACCTGGATGCTGTCGGCCGATAATCCACATTTTTTGCTTAGGCTCATCTACACCGCAAATACGCAACAAACTCATTGCCCGACCATCAATTGTTTGGCCTAAAGTCTCATGTTTTACGCGAGCATCTTCTTGCGACCAAGCGAGCAGATCCAAATGGCGTTCATGGCTATAGGGTGCAAAGTATGAGAAGTAAACCGCATTTTGCTGAAGTTCTATCTCAAAGCTTAGGACGCCGTCCTGATAGTCGCTTGGAGTACGAAACCAATCTTGGCGATCCCAAGATGTACAGACATTGTAATCGGGCCAGCCATCAGGGTATGAGGACTTAGCAGCGTTGACGATGTTAATAGTGCATACCTGCCCGACTTCGCCTTCGAGTCGAAAATAAAACCACTGCAAGAAGTCCGATGCATTATCTTTGGCTATTGCTAGTTGAATATTTTGCGGATCACTAGCATCGATCAGGTCGATATTGCCAGCATCAAACTTATCTGAAATTACAATTTTGCTCATAATCAATTACTCTAATTTATTTTTAACAATGACTGGAGGGACTGGCTCGACCAATAAACACGCTATCATTAATTTCATTACTAGGCTAGTTTAGCCGACGTGGTGATGGGCTTGCGAGAAAAGTGCAAACACCAACAAGATTATTTAGATGACAATCAAATAAGTGAGCCAAGCGGCTAAGTAAGCCATTAATGAGTACCCGACAAACGTGTAGAGCGGAATAATATTACTGCCTAATTCCTTGCGCATCACCGCCAGTGTCGAAGCGCACTGTAAGGCTATTACGTAAAATACTAACAGCGCCATCCCTGATGCTAAACTTAGGCCGTCAGCTTGTACATTTGCGGCTAAACCAGCGATATTTTCGTCAGCGCCATCAATACCAAACATAGTGCCCAAGGTGCCGACGAAGACCTCGCGTGCAACAAAACTGGCCAATATTGCCACGCCATAGCGCCAGTCCAAATCGAGCGGTGCGAAGATAGGCTCAATCGCTTGACCCATCCAGCCCAGATACGAATTATCCAGATTGCCGGCGCCATTGGGGAAATAGCCTAGCACCCAGACCAACACAGTCACCATGAAAATAATATGTCCAGCTTTTTTGACAAATGCTTTGGCACTGTTTAGAGCTCGTTGCAATAGCGGTTTCAACGAGGGCAAGCGATACGGTGGCAACTCTAGAATAAAGGGAACGTCATCTTCATTCTTGACGGCATATTTTGATAAGAGTGCAGACACTACCAATGCAGCGATGATTCCCAGCATATACAAACCGAAAAACACTAGGCCGCGCACATCTAAGATGCCACCCAAGACCTTAGTTGGAGGAATCAGAACCAGTATTAATAAGCTGTAAACGGGTAGTCGTGCAGAGCAGGACATCAGGGGAATCGTTATTATGGTTAATAGGCGGCGCTTAGGTGACGCTATAGTCCGAGCCGCAAAGATAGCCGGAATTGCACATGCGAACCCTGACAAATAAGGTACAAAGCTCATACCACTTAAGCCAACCATGGATAAACCACGATGGCAGATGACCGACGCTCTGGCAAGATAACCAGAGTCTTCGAGTAGCCCAATGATAAACGTCAGCACCATAATTTGCGGAACAAACACTAAAAAGGAACCCACTCCGCCAAAAATGGCATCAACCAAAAAGTCTTTGACCATGCCGTTTTGCATATTCCCAGTGACCACCTGGCTCAACCAAGCAATTGCTGCTTCAACGCCATCCATCAGCGGTACGGCCCAAGTAAATATTGATTGAAAAAGCAGTAACATGACTGCTACAAATGCGATACCACCACCAACACCTGAAAGGAAAAATTTATCTAAGCGGTTCTGATTACTCAGTAATTTTTCGACGCTGGGCCCATAAATTTGATGCAACTCATGTGCCCGAACAATTAGGTCAAAGCTAAAATCTGGCATTTGCTTTGGTAGAAATTGTGCGGGATTGCGGGCCATATCATCTAAGGCATTAGATAATGCCTCTAGACCCTTTCCCTGGCGGGTTGAAATTGGGAACACTTTAGACGCTAAATCTCGCTCTAAACCTTCAACATCGATCGACTCACCGATACGTTCAACATCGTCCATCATATTAAGAGCGAACATAACCGGCACGTCTGACTCTAAAGCGAGCTTCTGAGCTTGCAAAGCGAACACCAGACTGCGCTCAAGACGTGTCGAATCAAGCATGCATAGCACGCCCTTAACGGTTTTAGTGGAAATATAGCCGTTGAATTTATCAACCGCAACTTTTTCGTCTTTGGTTAATGGGTCGAGCGAGTAAGTGCCCGGAAAGTCAATCAGATTATGTTTTCGAAAGCTCGCACTTTTAATTTCAACCGTCACACCGGGAAAATTAGAAACCTTTTGACTAACCCCAGTTAAGCGATTGAACAGTAGGCTCTTGCCAGAGTTTGGCTTACCAACTACAAGAATATTGGACATGGCTTATGCCCTATGATCGAAATAACTGAACGAAAAACGGTAGTGCGTAGCGATTTAAATAACTAAATCGACGAAACCTGAATTGAAGCCGCGATATCCTTATCGAGTGAAAAAACGCCATCACAAATTTGAAACTGGCGGGGTGCTGAAAATGGTGGTCGGTTCAGACAACTAATTTCTGCGCCGATATCCAAGCCAATTTCGCGCATACGTTTTAAATAAGCCGCCGATATACCAACAAAGCCAATAACCTTGGCTGTACAACCTTGGTCTAATTCCCACATTGAAGAGGTGCTATTCACTAAGGCAGCGTTTGCCCCTGTTGTGCTTAATATCGCTTCATTGATTTGTGTCATTTGTGTCTGCATTTGCTTGGTAAAAATTAAATTTTAAACTCTAAAGGCAAATGATAATCATTATCATTTACTTTAGCAAGTGGGAATCAATATAAATCTGGCGCCTATAATCACTCAATCAGAGTACGCTTAAGGGTGCTCCGAAAAAGATAATGTATTGCTGTCCCTATGATTGACCTATACGTTAAACCTAAAATGCACAACATCCCCATCTTGCATCACGTATTCCTTGCCTTCGAGACGGAATTTACCGGCTTCTTTTGCGCCTTGCTCACCGCCATATTGATCATAATCAATGAAAGCGGTGGTTTCTGCTCGAATAAATCCTTTCTCAAAATCAGTGTGAATTACGCCCGCAGCCTTGGGTGCGGTATCACCAACACGAATTGTCCACGCCCGAACTTCAGTTTTACCTGCGGTAAAATAGGTTTGTAAGCCAAGCAATTCGTAACCTGCGCGAATCACCCGCGCCAGACCGGGTTCTTGTTGACCGATTTCAGTTAAGAATTCGGCTTTCTCATCGTCGTCTAATTCGGCGATTTCTGATTCAATCGCAGCACAAATAGCCACCACACCTGCGCCCTCACTCTCGGCCAGCTTAACCACAACGTCGAGCAATGGATTGTCTTCAAAACCCTCCTCGTCAACGTTGGCAATGTACATGGTTGGTTTTGCAGTCATTAAACATAAATGTTTAATTCTGGCTGCATCGTCTTTTTCTAGGCCCAAGGAGCGTACTGATCCGCCCGTATCAAGGTGGGCATAGACGCGCTCAAGAATTTCTTTCAGTTTTATTTCATCTTTGTCGCCTGACTTTGCACGCTTGGCTGCACGGTCAATGGCTTTCTCTACGGTTTCCATGTCGGCCAAACCAAGTTCGGTATGAATGATCTCGATATCGGAGGCTGGATCAACCTTGCCGGCCACATGAATAACATTGTCGTCATTGAAACAGCGAACCACATGAGCGATTGCATCAACTTCACGGATAGTCGCCAAAAACTGATTACCCAATCCCTCGCCCTTTGAAGCACCTTCTACTAAACCTGCGATATCAACAAATTCCATCGTGGCAGGAATTGTCTTGTTTGGCTCCGCCAGTTCAGTCAACCTTTGCAAACGGGGGTCTGGCACTTCGACCATACCAACATTCGGTTCAATGGTACAAAAAGGATAGTTTTCTGCTTGAATACCTGAGTTAGTCAACGCATTAAAAAGGGTTGATTTACCCACGTTTGGTAGGCCAACGATGCCACATTTAAAACCCATGAGATGCTTCCTAACTTAAATTTGTATGTAATTCATTCATCGCACGGGGAAAATCCCCAGCGACGATGAGGTCTATGACCCGAAGCGTTTCATCTATTGCTAGATCAATCTTTGCTTGGTCGTCTTTATTTGCTTGCTTTAACACGTAGCCAGATACATCACGACCAACGCCTGGATGACCGATGCCTATGCGCAATCTGGCAAAATCTTTGCTAGCAAACTGTTGAATAATGTCGCGCAAGCCATTATTACCGCCGTGCCCACCCGATAGTTTTAATCGCGCAATACCAGTATCCAAATCAAGCTCGTCGTGCGCCACTAAAATTTCAGAAAGCTCAATCTTGTAATAAGAACTCGCAGCAATCACCGCTTTACCACTTAAATTCATAAAGGTATCGGGCTGCATTAGGCGAACCTCACAACCGTTAATGACCGTTTTGACACTACGGCCAAAACAATGCTTATCGGCCTTAAGTATGGCGCCAACACTGTCAGCTAGACGGTCAATAAACAAAAACCCGGCGTTGTGCCGGGTTTTCATATACTTCTCGCCAGGATTGCCGAGACCGACAATCAATTTGATAGGCGATTGATTCATCGATACTACTATTCTGAATTGCCGCCTTCTGTGGCTTCGCCTTCAACCGCCTCACCGTCGACTCCTTCATCATCAACAGTTTGAGGTTTCTTAGGTGCAAGAACTGACGCCACTGACAATTCAAGATCTGCCTCTTGAATACTACTGGCAAACTCAACTCCTTCAGGCAACTTAATATCACCAAGATGCACTGACTCACCCATGCCCAATCCAGACACATCAACCTCGATGTATTCTGGCAAGTCTGAACCAAGACAGCTGACGTCGATAGAAAGCATGCCGTGCGTCATAATACCGTTCTCTACATCAACGCCTGGCGCGTCTTCTTCGCCAATAAAGTGTAGGGGCACAGTCATGGTAATAGTGTCTTTACGACTTACACGTTGGAAATCAAGATGCATTACTTGTTGTTTATACGGATGCATTTGTACATCACGTAAAATAGCGCGTTGCAAGTCGTCTCCAACGTGCAATTGCACCAATGCGGAATGGAAAGCTTCAACGTTTAACTGGCGATAGATCTTGTTGTGATCGACCAGTAAATATTGCTCATCTTCTCCACCGCCATAGACCACCATTGGGACTTGACCATTGCGTCGCGCACGACGACTGGCTGCAGTTCCAGATCCGG
>JBLHMH010000164.1:0-7908 GCA_047621785.1 Polaribacter sp.
CATTATTTCATAGGTCTACGTCATTATTTTTCTATCGCTTGAAAATTCCCCGTTATAGATTTAAAAGAAGATTCACCCTCTATTACATTTGCTAGCCGAATCGTAGTTACATATTTCAGTTTTGGAGCCGGGTCACCAACTTTCATCTTTGGAGCCGAGTCACCAACTTTCATCTTTGGAGCCGACTCATCGCCGCTGTTATCAGCAGTATCCGTGCTATTAATCGGCCCCGCATAAATTCCTATACCCAAACTGCCGTCCTCCTCGCTTTCTTCATATCTAAATTCGTAACGAGTATTTTCTTGAAATACAACAGAATCATTAGCATCAAAACTGCCACAAGCCTCTGAGCCGAATGAATAGGTGAAATTCTTGTTACCAGCTGTTGTTTCAACTTCAGAACTCTGTGGACCGTCTACGCTACATGATTGTGCAATAGAAGAGCGGCTATCAGGCCCTAGATTTAATTCAAAAGTAGTTTGTGGGGCATCGGGCTCGTCACAGCACACCCTGTTCACAACACTCCACCTAGGGCGTTTACCGGCCATCAGAAAAGTTATCAACACAGGCAAAAAGCCATTGCCTGCATCTACTTTTGCTCTAATTGGATCACCAATAGTTAATGTCGCGGCACCTGGCGAAGCAATCACTGCTCCATTAATCGCATCAGTCAGGGTAAGTCTTACAGTTTCAGCTGATTCGTCAATTTGATCATCCTTAATCCTAATATCGTAGGCTTTTATGCCAAGCTCGCCATCTGCCCAGTTTAAAGTACTTGTGGCACTGGTATAATCCTGTCCCTCAGAGGCACTATCACCGGAAGTATTTGCTTTAACGGATACGGCCCCGTCTGATCCACCGCTTCGTTGAACGCTTATGGTGACTGGGCCTTCATTCTCACGCACACTATAGTCGACAGAAACAAAACTGATCTCACCAGCCCCCGGATTGGTATTGTTAGCAGCATTGGATGAGACCGGACCTACGGTATAAACCAGGGCCAAGATGAGCCCCATTCCGTTGATTTTGTTGATCATTATATTGCATCCTTATTCAAAATTTATTCAAAAGGTGTTAACTGACAGATGATAAATTTTATTGGGTTCGAATATCGTATCTTAAGGTGAACAATTGTAAACTATTGCGCTCTTTAGCACTCACGTCTTTTGACATGCGGCAAAAAGACTTAAAGCAGTCCTATATTTGCCCTGCCAATGGTAACTCAGTGGTATTTTTAATTTCAGTTACGGCCATATGAGAATGGACTTCACCGATCATCGGTAGCTCTAACAATTGCTTGCGCACGAATTGTTCATAATGACGGATATCTCTTACCACCACCTTCAACATATAGTCCCACGCACCGGTCATCGTGTAACACTCGACCACCTCATCCAAGAGCAAAACGCCCTCTTCGAATAACTCCATATTTTTACGCCCTGCTGCACTCAAATTAATGGTAGTGAAGGCCACCAAATCCATTCCTAGTGCCTCGCGATTTAGTATCGCGACCTTGCGATCTATATATCCTGCTTGCTCTAATCTATTTATACGCCTCCAACAAGGTGACTGACTCATGTTCAAAAGGTCTGCGATTTCAGTAGAGCTACGATCTGAGTTGACTTGCAACAGTTCTAGTATTTTAATGTCTTGAGCGTTAAGTTGATTCATGATTTATGCATTCATTATTCGTTTTTAGGCCTATAGCGGTCTACTTAAGACCAATATATGCATTCTCTTAAATATTAAAGCATAATTTTTCCATTCGTAACTGGCTATAATCGCAAAAACAAAAAAATGATGCTAGATTTCTTATATTGTTAATAACTACCAAGAAATGCGATTAGGCAACATGAGCCCAAAAAACTAGGTCATAAAAGAATACCAAAGGAACTCCGAATATGAAGTCGAATACGTCTGCACTGCGCCAAGTATCACTCAATGATAAGTATAAGCTAGATAAAACTAAAGCCTATTTAAATGGCATTGAGGCTCTAGTGCGTCTGCCAATGCTACAGCACCAGCGTGATATGGAGCGCGGCCTTAATACGGCTGGGTTTGTTTCAGGCTATAGAGGCTCGCCGCTTGGTGGTGTCGACCAAGCTATGTGGGGAGCTCAAAAATATCTAGATAAACACAATATTAAATTCGTTCCTGGCATCAACGAAGACTTAGCCGCTACTGCAGTACGCGGTTCACAAGAAGTTGGATTGATGCCTGGCAGCCAATTCGATGGCGTATTTGGCATGTGGTATGGCAAGGGCCCTGGACTAGATCGGAGCATAGATGCTTTTCGCCATGCCAATGCAGCCGGCACCGCCAAATTTGGTGGTGTATTAGCAGTTGTGGGCGATGATCATGGGTGTAAATCTTCAACCTACCCTTATCAATCCGAGCATTTATTCATGAGTCTGTCGATGCCCGTTCTGGCACCTGCTAATGTTCAAGAAGTGCTCGACCTAGGCATCTATGGCTGGGAGCTGTCGCGTTATTGTGGATGTTGGGTGGGTCTCAAAGCAATCACCGAGAATATGGATTCTGCAATTTCGGCAGAGATTGATCCAGCACGAATTGAAATTAAAATCCCGCAAGACTTCGAATTACCAGAAGACGGATTAAATGTGCGCTGGCCCGATTCCCCTCTGGCCCAAGAAGAACGACTCAATAAATACAAAATTTACGCCGCACTGGCGTTCGCACGTGAGAATGAACTAAACAAAATCGTAATCAAAAGTGATAAACCGCGCCTTGGCATCATCACTTCTGGCAAGAGTTATCTTGACGTATTACAAGCCTTTGACGATTTAGGTATCGATGAAGAACTCGCGTCAAAAATTGGTATCCGACTGTATAAAGTCGGTATGCCTTGGCCCTTAGAGCCCGTCAAAACCCATGAGTTTGCAGAAGGCCTTGACGAGATCATGGTGGTAGAAGAAAAGCGCTCGGTAATGGAAGACCAGCTCACAGGACAACTCTACAACTGGCCAGTTGAGCAGCGACCGCGTGTTGTTGGAGAATATGATGAGCAAGGCGATGACCTGCTTACTAACCTAAGCGAACTGACTCCGGCAATGATTGCGCGCGCCATCGCCGCACGAATCGATCGCTTCTATACTAGCGAGACGATTCAGAAACGAGTCGAGTTTATTAATCAAAAAGAGACCACCCTGTCCAAACCCAGACAGGTATCAGTGCGTGAAGCG
The DNA here is from genome assembly GCA_047621785.1 of Polaribacter sp. Lineage (GTDB taxonomy): Bacteria > Pseudomonadota > Gammaproteobacteria > Arenicellales > Arenicellaceae > Arenicella. The sequence goes on from JBLHMH010000164.1 coordinate 3,204, forward strand.
ACGTTCTGTTCTGGTTGCCCGCACAATACCTCTACTGCTGTTCCAGAGGGGTCAATCGCGGGTGGTGGCATTGGTTGCCATTACATGAGCACTTGGAGCAAAACCCGGCCTGCTCATAACTTCACCCACATGGGTGGCGAAGGCGTTACGTGGACTGGCATTGCACCCTTTACCTCAACCAAACATATCTTTCAAAACTTGGGTGATGGCACTTATTTTCACTCTGGAATATTGGCCATTCGCCAATCGGTTTCGTCTAAGGTAAATATCACCTACAAGATTCTTTATAACGATGCCGTTGCCATGACCGGTGGGCAGCCAATCGATGGCAACCTGAGCTTGTCAGATTTAATAATGCAACTCAAAGGCGAAGGAATTAATCGCATTGAGTTGGTTTCGGACACTCCGCAGCTTCACTCAGGATTGGCAGATAAGTTTGTCACGGTAAGCCATCGTGACGACTTAAATTTGGTCCAAAAGCAATTGCGAGAGATTACTGGAACGACTATTTTGATTTACGAGCAAACCTGCGCCACCGAGAAACGCCGACGCCGTAAACGCGGCACATTGGTCGACCCAAAGACTCGAGTATTCATCAATGATGCAGTCTGTGAGGGCTGTGGCGACTGTAGCCTAAAGTCTAACTGTTTGTCAGTTATACCAAAGGAAACTGAACTCGGTCGAAAACGTGAAATCGATCAAGCCGCATGCAATAAAGATTATTCTTGCACCAAGGGTTTTTGCCCGAGCTTTGTCACCGTAGAAGGCGTAGAGATTCGAAAGAATAAGTCAGCTAGCAGTGCTACGGAATTTGCTGAGTTACCAGAGCCCGAGCAGCCATCAATCGAACAACCATGGAACGTATTGGTCACTGGGGTCGGTGGCACTGGCGTTTTGACCGTTGCTGCAGTGTTATCCATGGCAGCACATATTGAAGATAAAGGTGTGGCAACCATGAACCAAACAGGTTTAGCGCAGAAATTTGGGCCGGTTGTTAGTCATTTACGTATTGCGCGAGATCAGAACCAAATTCATGCTGTGCGCATTCCCGCCGGCGATGCAGATCTAATTATCGGCTGCGACTTAGCGGTAAGCGCGACTGACGACGCTTTGGCTAAAATGAATAAAGAACGCAGTAATGCAGTCATTAACGACAGCATGACTCCCACCGCGGAATTCGTGCATAACCCGGATGCAATATTCCACGACAAACCAATGAAGGCAAGCATCGGCGATGAATTAAGCGTTGATCGAGTCAGTTTTTTACCCGCCACCGAAATTGCAGCGGCACTATTAGGTGACACCATTGCGACCAATTTATTCATGGTTGGCTACGCCTATCAAAAAGGCTTAATACCACTTAGCGAAGAGGCCATTTTTAAGGCATTAGAACTGAATGGCGTAGCAGTCGAATTCAATCAACAGGCATTTACATGGGGCCGCAGAGCGGTTGTCGACTTTGCTGCTGTTGAGGAAATCGCCGGCGTACGTGCGAAACGCTTTACCGCAATTGAAACCTTAGAGGGTATTGTCGATTACCGTTACAAGGATCTAACCGCCTATCAAAATGTCGGCTATGCCGATATCTATAAAAACAGGCTATTAGAAGTTGCTGCTAAAGAGACCGAAATTTTAGGTCAACCCGGCAAGCTATCAATAGTAATCGCCAAAGCGCTACACCGAGTGATGGCGTACAAAGATGAGTATGAAGTAGCGCGCCTATATACTGACGGCCGTTTTGAAAAACAATTGGCAGATAAGTTTGAAGGCAAAGTGAAACTAAACTTCCATATGGCGCCGCCGTTACTATCAAAACGCGACCCTGATACTGGACACCTTCGCAAGCGTAAGTTTGGTGGCTATATGCTTACAATGTTTAAAATAATGGCACCATTAAAAGCCATTCGCGGCAGCAAATTAGATATTTTTTCGTATAGCGAAGAACGAAAGATGGAACGCCGCCTAATAAACGAGTTGAACGCCACAATTGACACCCTAATTTCAGGTTTAAATGCCGAAAAACAACAGCACGCTATCGAAATCATCGAATTAGTGCTGGATGTTAGAGGCTATGGCCACGTGAAAGAGGCTAACTATGCCAAATACCAACTACGCCTAGCGCAACAATTAAAGCGCTATCAAGGACATGTTGGAATCGCCGTGGAAGTAGCTAACGTCGCTTAGGTCCAACAGACTGATAGCACCTCAATGAACTAAACCAAAATAATTAGGAGACACCTATGTGTGTTTTTTCATCACCTTCTTTTGACAACCATGAGCTCGTTAGCTTCACCCAAGACCCAACTACGGGGTTGAAGGCTATCATCGCTGTTCACAATACCAATCTAGGCCCAGCAGTCGGTGGGTGCAGAATGTATCCCTATGCCAGTGACGCTGACGCACTTGAAGATGTGTTGCGTCTGAGTCGCGGAATGACCTACAAATCAGCCTTGGCAGGCTTGCCAATGGGCGGTGGAAAAGCAGTTATCATCGGCGATCATCGCACTCAGAAAACACCTGCGCTGTTGAAGTCCATGGGCGACTTTATTGAGTCACAGGGCGGAAAATACATCACGGCTGAGGACTCCGGTACCTGTGTGGAAGATATGAAGGTGATAAGCGAGCGCACCTCCTACGTATCTGGGGTAGACGTCAATCATAGCCATGGTGGTGACCCATCACCATACACCGCTTATGGAATTTACTGTGGTATGCAAGCAGCTATTCAATACAAGCTACACAAAGACAATCTGCGCGGTGTCAGAGTTGCCGTTCAGGGTGCTGGCGCTGTCGGGCGTTACCTCACAGAGTTGTTAATCAAAGATGGGGCTGACGTTTTCGTCGCGGATATAAACAAAGAGAATCTCGATCGAACCACCCAACTTGGCGCGACGGCGGTTGATGTCGAATCCATACTGGGCATGGATGTTGATGTGTTTGCTCCCTGCGCCATGGGCGCAATACTGAATGACCAATCAATACCACAACTTAAGGCAACGATTGTAGCGGGTGGTGCAAATAACCAACTAGCTCAACAAGGCCATGGTGAAGTTCTGCGTGAAGCAGGCATACTGTATGCACCTGATTTTGTTATTAACGCAGGCGGCATTATAGAAATCCACCATCAACGAGCCGGATCAGCGCAGCAAAGCAAAGAGCACATTGCCAAAATCGGAAATACCTTGTTAGAAATTTTCAAGCTAAGTGAATCACAAAACACTTCTACGGTTAAAATAGCTGAACAGTTAGCCGAAAGTAAATTTCAAAGCACCGCAAAGAAATTAAGTGCGGCATATTCGCATAGCAATAATGCATAGCAATAATGCATAGGCTATTACGCACGCAATAGCCTACAGCGTGAGCTTTTCCTGGTCATGTGAATAAGCGATAATGTTAGACTCTGACTTATTAGAGCCGTTGCTAGTGAATTGTCGGCGGCTTAAGTAAAACACAAAACGCTCTGGAGCATAAATCGTATGAAAGCAATCGTCTGCAGCCAACACGGCACCGCCGAAAACTTAAGTCTTGAAAACCAATGGCCCGAACCAGAGTGCGGAGCACACGATGTAGTTGTCGATGTGAAAGCAGCTGGATTAAATTTCCCTGACACCCTAATCATTGCAGGCAAGTATCAAGTCCAACCTCCGCTGCCATTTATTCCGGGTGCAGAAGCAGCTGGCGTGGTTAGTGACGTTGGCGCGCAGGTCAGCAATGTGAAAGTTGGCGACGAAGTTATTTTCATCGGCTCGCATGGCGGCTTTTGCGAGAAAGCGCTAGTTCCTGCAATGATGGTAGTACCCAAGCCACCGCATACCAGCTTCGAACAAGCGGCTGGTATCGGCATGACCTATTTCACGTCTTACTACGCCTTAAAGCAACGCGCAAAACTACAACCCGGTGAAACGGTGCTAGTACTTGGGGCTGCGGGTGGCGTTGGAATTACTGCCGTTGAATTAGCCAAGCAAATGGGGGCGACGGTGATAGCCGCCGCTAGTACCGATGAAAAGCTTGAACTAACAAAAAAAATGGGCGCCGATCACGTCATTAACTATTCGAATGAGTCTTTAAAAGATCGCGTTAAAGAAATCACCAACGGCAAAGGCGTTGACGTAATCTACGATCCAGTGGGTGGCGAACTATCTGAAACCGCGCTTCGCTCCATAGCCTGGAACGGTCGCTTTCTAGTAGTGGGTTTTGCCGCAGGTGATATCCCCAAAATCCCATTAAATCTAGCTTTGCTGAAAGGCGCATCCATCATCGGCGTATTTTGGGGCGCATTCACACAAAAAGAAACCTCTGAGCATCTGCAAAATATAAAGGAATTGTGGACCATGTTTGCTGAGAAAAAACTTTCACCAATCGTCACTGACGTGTTTAGCATGCAAGACTATGAAAAAGCGTTTAATCAATTAACCGAGCGGAAAGCCCGCGGAAAAGTGATCATGACAATCGCTTAGATGAACAACGTCGCGTCGACTGGTTATCGACTCGAGTACTGAGAAGCCCCGTCATCTTGAACGAAGTCGAAAGATCTACCTTTGTACCGGGCACGCCTGCCAGAAACTTGATAACACAATCTTGATTAAGAATTAAAGGGGACGTTACCCTTTAATTGGGTATCCAGGGGCGGGCTGAAGGACCTCGGCACCCTCTTGTGTACTGAGTCAAAGAATTAAAGGGTAACGTCCCGAATGGCACTAAGTTA
>JBLHMH010000165.1:0-7903 GCA_047621785.1 Polaribacter sp.
CCACATGCAGACTTAGTAGAAAAGGTCTTTCAAGAATTTAAGGGTCGTACCGATGAAACAGAAGAGTCTGTACCCTATACCGAAAACGGTTACCAATATCAGTGGTTCTACCGTGAAGGCCAAGAGTATCGAACCCGTAGTCGTAAAAATCTTGAATCCGGCGCCGAACAAGTTTTCTTAGACGAGTCTGCCTTGGCTGAAGGCCATGACTATTATGATCTTGGTGATTGGGAGATTGGCCCAAACAACCGTTATCTTGCCTATTCTTTCAATACTGCCGGCGATGAGCGTTACCAAGTTAAAATTCAAGATCTCGAAACCGGGGAGTTTTTGGACGACGAATTAAATGATGTACAAGGCCAAGTTGCGTTTACCGCCGATGGCAAGGCACTAATCTATGCCTTGTTAGAAAAAGATCGTTGGCACTCAAAACATATTAAGGTACATACCATCGGTCAACCGCAAAGCTCTGATACGGTATTGTACCGCGAAGACGACGATGGTTTTTTTATTGGTTTTGATAGAACCAGCAGTCGAGAGTATTTTGTGATTGCATCTGGCCAAGGCGAAATTCAAGAGACCTATGCAGTACCAACGGACTTATCCACTAAACCAGTACAGCTTGTTTCCCGAGATCGGGCCTTTCAGCAGAATGTAGACCATGCGCATGGTGATTTTTATATTATTGCCAACGACACGCACAAGAATGGTCGTTTAGTTAAGGTCAGTGATCAAAATCCGACTTATGAGAATTGGCAAACGGTTCAGGCTGGTTCAGACGATGTCTATCTATTGGGTATACAAACGTTTGATAAGTTCATCGGGCTTAAATCGCGCGATGTTGGCTTGGACAAAATTCATATTCGTTCATACGAGGGTGAGAGCTACTCAATCGATTTTCCTGAAACCGTCTTTACTGCATCGATTGGCCATAACTCGGAGTTTGACCAAGACTTTGTTCGCCTGAACTATGAGTCAATGATTACTCCAGATACTATTTTTGATTACGCATTGGTAGATAAAAAGCTACGCCCGCGTAAAGTTAAGAAAATCCCATCCGGTTATGACCATTCGGATTATGTAACCGAACGAGTGATGGCGCCAGCCCGAGACGGTGTGCTGGTACCGGTGACCTTGGTTTACAAAAAAAGCTTTAAGAAAGACGCGAGTCAACCGATGTGGCTATACGGTTATGGCGCCTACTCGGCGACCATCACCCCTAGATTTGACACATTAGTGTTAAGTGCTTTAGATCGAGGTTTTTCCTACGCAATCGCACACGTGCGCGGTGGTTCGATGCTGGGTTATCAATGGTATTTAGACGGCAAGTTAAAGAAACGCACAAACACCTTTAACGACTTTGTGGATGTTGCGAATTACTTAGTTAAACAAAAGTACGTCGCCGCCGGTAACATTTCAGCATCGGGGCGCAGCGCAGGCGGTGAGTTAATGGGTGCGGTTACTATTCAAGCACCGCAAATGTGGCGTTCGGTAAACTTAGGAGTGCCTTTTGTAGATGTGTTAAATACCATGCTAGATGCAACCTTGCCGTTAACCCCGCCTGAGTGGTCGGAATGGGGTAATCCAATTGCTGACCCCGCGGCGTTTGATTTACTTCAGAGTTACTCGCCCTACGATAATATTGAAGCTCGCGACTACCCGCCAATGTTTGTTAGTGGAGGGCTCAACGATCCGCGTGTAACCTATTGGGAACCAGCCAAATGGACAGCTAAAATGCGCCATACCAAGACAGATGATAATTTGCTGGTACAGCGCATTAATATGGGTGCAGGGCATTTCGCTAATACCGGTCGTTATGGTCGTTTAAAAGATTATGCCGAGGAATATGTGTTTATGTTTTTAGCGCATGGTATTGGCGAATAGATAAAGGTCTGCAGTGGCTTGAAGATTCGAGAATAGCAATTGTCGACGCCGGTATTCGCGGGTTGGCTGTCGGTAACTTGCTCAGCAGGGCGGGCATGATATGGTTTTATACGAGCGATTTGAGAAGCCTCAGTCGCTCGATGCGGGAGTCTTACTACAAGCAATGGGCGAGACGATTTTTGGCGCCAATGTGTCGTTCCGTAGCCTTAATCGATCGCTCGTTGTATAAGCTATAGAATAACTAAACTTGGTTAAACCAGCCCACACAAAGCCTCAACATTATTAACTCGGTGAGTCTATGTGAGAATTGAACTTAATAATAAAACCGAGAAGAGCAGTAAACACCAGAGTAAGCAGCGCAACAGGAATGTTCCCAGATAGCAGCAGGACAGTGGCCGAAATTAGAAAAGTAATGGCAACCAGCAGCCTCAAATTACTCTTGATTTTGGAACAGCTAATAACGCGCCGCCAATAAACTGAACCAGCCCATACGCTATTAAAATAGGATTACTAAAGCCATACCGACCAAAAAACTCTACGTCTTGTGGCATTAACAGAATCTTTGTTAGTCCTGATGATATCGCTAGCAATACCGGTGCTGCCAACGCTATATAAAAGACGATTTTCAAAGCTGCCTCCGCAATTTAATTTGATGCCGCTTATGTGATTGAATTAGTGATAGTGGCTCTGAATGACATCGGCACACACTCATAAACAATACAAATAATATCGAACCGTTATTAATCTCTAAACCTGTGTTGCCGTTCCCGCTACTACATAGAGAGTTACCAGTGGGGCAACTATTAGTGCACCCGTTGTGTGACTGCCGGTACGTCGCCAGCAGAAAATAGTAATGATCGCTATGGCCGTTAAAAGCGGCACAAATTGCAGTGCAATAACAGTGCTCAGCGGATCAAAGCTGGTGATCAGACTGCCGGTTGCGAAGAAGTTCCCGTAGATTATTCCCAGTAAAATCACGAACCCCAAAGTCATTGTGATGATTGCCATTGTATAGCGCCGACTATTACTATCTGCATCCACGATCATTTGCGTGCATAGCGGTTTAAGACTGATCAGGAATGCCGCAGTGATCGGCACGATGTAGATCGCTGCGATCCCTAAATGACGTAAGCTTGGTAATTTGACCGCAACAACCCAGAAGCGAAAGTCTGTGCTAAAAACAAGGTCAACAAAGACAAGCGACAAATAGCCAATGCTCACTGTGGCGGCGGCAATCAGTAGGCAAAGAAGCCATTTCGGCGCATCTACTATCGCTGTTGGTTTTGACCAGCGACCTATCAACAGGGTCAAAGCAGCGGATAAAAGGGCCCAAGCCGCGACCTGTGTTGTTATCGATTGGGGTAACCACCTGGACGCCGGCACCAGTAACGAGGCCGCGATAAACGCTGGGAAGAAAACCAAAGCCGGTAAAATGCTATTCACAAGAAATATTCTCCACCATTTACGATCCCTTGTATTGCCCTGCAAAGAAGGCGACTTGCGCAACGATTGAAATAATGGCAAACGGACTAAGGCGTCGAAGGTGCTTAGTATTAGCATTATAAATCCAATTAAACCAATCCCAGTTCCAAATTCTTTCCAATACCATATTTGATCGCTGGAAGCCCGAGCCGTGCCCCCTTTTAACGTGTCGGCAAACCAGTCGGTGGCCCGACCTATCGCATCACGCGACAGATGATCGCCAGGATGCGTGGTATTGGGTTGATGAAGTACCCTTGCTGTTCCCTGTTCAATGGAACCATAGATTTTGCCTTCAATCACCCTCGAACTGGTCCCAAATAAGCTTTGTAATTTTGGGCTGTTGGGGGTGTCGAGGGCACGATCCACGCCCCACATAAGCTCAGAGAATTCATCGTATCGGCTGAACACCATAGCAAGATTGCGCGGCCATGTTTCACTGCCTTCCTGCGCGAACGGCGCGCCAGTAGACGAGCCTTCAAGCACCATAGATTGATAAGCGTCGGGCATTGCTGCTGCTGCCGCGAGGACTGCCCACCCGCCCATGCTGTGGCCTTCAAGACCAATCTGGTTTTTGTCGACCATCGGTAATGAGCGCAAATGGCGCAGTCCATCTGGACCGCCAAAGCCATTAGAAAATGCCAGGCCGCCGCTATATCCATGCCCGGTTTGATCAATCGATAAAACGACGTAACCGCGGCGTGCAAATTCGATAGCAAACCCGTCTTGCATTTCTCGCGAGTTTATATAGCCATGCACAGCCAATATGCCAGGGGCGAGAGACTCGGGACTAGCGCCTTGTGGCACGTAGAGCAAAGCGCTCATAGCCGTGCCACCTTGTCCCTTAAACCGAATGTCGCTAACTGATATTCCATCGGACGTTCGTACCATATAGGCCAACGCAGCGCCCGCCAGAATCAAAACCAGTCCTACCACGCCTATCCAGTATGCGGGTTTTGGATAGACCTCAGCATTGGCTAGGCTTTTAAAGGGTAATTGTGCATTGTGCTCAGTCATTCGAGTATTCCTTCTTAAAGTTTGTTCGGTTGTACGCCCAATTTGTCATTTGGATATCCGGTTTAGCTTTGGTTTTAGTAAGGCCAGTTTTGTTAAGTACCGCGCCGTTCTCTCAAGTCAGTGATAACCTGGTTAGCGATTCTCCAGTCTCCATGCAGTTTTTCCAACACGAATGTAAAGCCAATCTTCCTATTCGTAGAACCAACTGAAGATCCCCTATCACTCTCAATTCGGCCATAAATTACTGCGCTAGAAGACCCGATGTACCTTCTAGAAACTGGCTTAAATGCGGCAGCTTCTTTTATAGAAACGCTTTTATCGAACATAGGAAAAAGTTTGTCGTTTAAAAACACCTCTATTTCTTTAGCACCGCGAAAAGAACGGCCAAATGCATTTGTCCATTCCGCATCGTGTGAGTGTGTATCGCCTACCGCTTGCGCGTCTTGCGCCGACCACGCAGACCAAAAACCATTCATAAGTTTATCAATGGCGTCTTTGTCCGCCTCAACAGCGGGGTGGCCACTAACATGATATTTGAGTGCCGGATAATATTCCGCACTGGCTATTACCGAGGCTAATAAAACACAAATCCCCAAAAACATTTTCATTTAATACTCTCCTATTTAACGTTTGTAAAGAGCGCGCAGCGAGTGACCTACCCTGTCGCACGTATATATTGGCAATTGCTCTGAGGGTTAAATAAGTTTAGCTCTTTGCTTCTGAGCGTTAATACCAAATAATAATGCCTGTAGTTGAGCTCGGGCCTTGAATCTGGCGTAAATGATATAGGGGAAGCTAAACATACCGCCCATAACGATGCTAAGGAAGCCAAATACATAAGCCTTCGTGTCGGCGCCTTCGCGCCAAACAATCCATGAGGCTAGTAGTAGAAGGTGAACGATAAAGTCGAAATCAAACTGGCTGCGCCAGCCAAGCGACATTAAATCTGTTATCGCTACAGCAGGCCAGTTCACCCCTTCTGACATCAACGCGATGAAAGTAAGCGTGTAGATACCAACTGTTGAGATGACCAACAGGATTCTCATAGCATTCATGTTTTTACTCCGCTGCTCTCAGATGTCATATGTGAGCCTAATTAAAGGGTAACGTCCCTAAGACCCGGCAGGGTATCGATCGGCGAAATTGGTTGTGTTATCTGTTGACCATTTGCAATAAAATCAATCGCTAAAAAGACTGTTTTTATGGTAATTTAAAAAGATGCTTATCGATAATTTTGAAAAAGAAAAAAGACTCAAACTACTGGAAGCAATAGAAGCGAATGCTAGTTATGTGCTTATTTCCACAAGAATAGATGGCACCTTGACCTCATTTAATAAAGCTGCCGAAAGTATGTTGGGGTACAGCTCTAAAGAATTAGTTGGTAAACAAACCCCAGCAATATTTCATGATCTCGAGGAAGTGGTCCAGCGGAGTAAGGAGTTTACTGAATTATTCGAAAGAGAGATTATTCCAGGTTTTGAAACATTGGTTTGTATGACTGAGGATTCACTCCCTAACGAACTTGAATGGACTTATATTCATAAAAACGGCAGTAGGCTTCCTGTACTCCTTTCTATAACGGCTTTGTTTGATGAAAGTGGTGAAAAAACAGGATACTTAGTAATAGCTCGAGATATTTCAGTATTAAGGAAAAGTGAAAATCACCGTATTATGCTTCAATCCATTGTTGATAAGCAAGAAGGCGAGTTAAAATCCTCTCTGATGAGGGTAAAACTCGCGATTAAAGGATCCAACATAGGCGTTTTTGAATGGGATTTGGTTTCTAATGAATTAATTTGGGATGAACAGATGTATAACATTTATGGAACCAAAGCCGAAGAGTTTGGAGGCGTTTACTCTACCTGGGAAAGAGGACTTCATCCTGAAGATAAAGAAAGAGTATTGGCTGACCTTCAGGAAACTATACAAGAAAATAAGAAGTTCGCTACACAATTCAGAGTTCTTTGGCCATCTGGCGAAGTAAGAGAAATTAAGGCAATTGCAGGTTTAGTTAAAGATAAGAATAAAAAGCCATTAAAAATAGTTGGTATTAACTGGGATATTACAGAAGCGAGTAATCAGAAAAGAGAGCTTGAACTTGCCTATGAAGAGCTATCTCAATTCGCCTACAGAACTTCTCATGATCTAAAGGCACCTCTTATAACAGTAAGGGGTCTTGCGGCTGTAATCAAAGAAGATATTGAGGATGGAGAATATGATGAAGTTAAAAAAAATGCGTCCATAATTGAGACACACGTTAGAAAATTAGAAAATTTGGTGATAGACATATTGAGTTTAGCAAAAGCAGATCTAGAAGTTGAAAATTCAAAGAAAATCGAAATAAAAGAAGTAGTTTTAGAAATCAAAGAAAGGCTAAAAGGAATCTATCTCGATAATGATGTTAAAATTGAGACTATCTTTAACCATAATCATGATTTGTATGTATCAAAGACAAGAATTACTCAAGCTCTTGAGAATTTTATTTCAAATGCGATAAAGTACAGTGATATAGATAAAGAAGAGCGTTTCGTGAAAATTTCTACTAGCAGCGAAGAGAACTTTTTCTTTATTCAGATTGAAGACAATGGTCTTGGAATCCCAGTAGAATATCAAAGCCGTGTTTTTAATATGTTCGAGCGTTTTCATCAAAACATTTCATTTGGCAGTGGGTTGGGGATGTATATTGCGAAGAAGCACCTTGATAAGATGGAAGCTGAAGTTGACTTTACCAGTTCGAATAAGGGAACTAGATTTGAAATAAAATTAAAAAGAAATAAGGGGTAATGATATGAAAAACTATTCAATAATGATTATTGATGATAGTGAAACGGATAGGTATTTGTTAAAACGCTTAATTAAAAAGACAAAAATTAAGGGCGAAGTTTTCGAAGCAGAGAATGGAAAAATAGCCTTAGATTTTTTTACGAACGAGGAAGTAAACTTAAAAAAACACCCAGATTCTTACCCTCCCAATATTATTTTTTTAGACATTAATATGCCAGTCATGGGTGGTTTTGAATTTTTAAAAAAATTCAATGAGTTTAAAAGTAAAAGAGAGAAGCTTAACGCTGTCGTTTTTACTATGTTTACTTCATCTCAAAGAAAGGAGGATGTTGAGAAGGCAAACGCTTACACATTTGTTCGAGATTTTATAATCAAAGGGAGCCTCTCTCCAGATGGGTTAAAAGAAACGATAATAGAGACGTTTCCCGATATTTTGTTTGAAGGTGAATAAGAAAGCGAAGGGACGTAAGCGATCCATTAAGCACAGGTAGCCGTTATTTTCCTCAATATTACCCGATCAGGCTGTTTTGGTGATGTTTGGTTACTATGTGTTTCACAAAGAAGCACTAGGATGGTGAGCGCGATAGGAGTTGCAATGTTTTGTGTTAAAGCGAGAATGTAAACCTAACTGTGTATCTGCCATGATTTAGGTTTAGAGATAATCGGTTAATCGATCCTCAAACTCAATCATAAATCGATTGAGGGCGGGTTTCCAGTTTCTTATTGGCATCGTCCATTT
>JBLHMH010000166.1:0-7832 GCA_047621785.1 Polaribacter sp.
GCTGGTATAACGACGAACACCGGCACAGCAAAATAAAATTTGTTACGCCCAATCAAAGACATAATAATCTGGATGGAGAAATCTTACGCAAGCGGAACGTGTTGTACGAGGCGAAGAAACGAAAAAATCCCTCTAGATGGTCCGGGCCTACGCGAAACTGTCAGCCTATTGCTGCTGTGCACCTAAATCCAGAAAAAGCCAGTCAAATAGCAGCGTAAAAATTACGACAACTACCTTGAAAAACGCCGAAATTCGGTGTTCACGTTTGCAAAAATACGCAGACTTTTCGTTCATCGATAATCTAAGATGAAACGGTATGACTTGTTCTAAATCAAACAAACGCAGTGCCGGTAAACGTTTCGAGATATTCGCAGAGCACCCCGCCGTATTTATTCATCAGGAGAAGAGATCTGGATAGTTTCACAAGGCCTGCGTCGCGAAGAGAGTATTGCTACCTCGCGCCACAATACAGCCAAGGTGAGATAGTGGATTGCGATGGACTAAAGTATCAAAAGGTTTCAGTAAGCGATTGATTTAAAATATAATTAGTCTAACTCCATTTTTTAAAATGGTGTTTATCGCCCTCCTAAGTGGCAGATCAGTGGTTCCACATAAATGTCTGGAACATTCTTGAACGGCCAAAGGGCGAAGACGAAAGGGCGCCGCCGACAGGATGCGCAGAGTAATCCACTCCGAGACACCATACAGACTGATATCCGTGTTTTGGCTGACTATTTAGATCGAGCGAGGGAATGCACACCTCCATCTCCGCATGGTCTACTGATAATGTGAGATGAAATTTTTAGGCCTTCAACTATTCACCGCCAGCCCGACTCGATTAATTTAAATAAGTTTTCGGTCGATGCGTCAAATTTGGTATCCGTTTCATTTCGCTCATCAAGTAGTTGCGTTGCCATTTTCTTACCAAGCTCTACGCCCCATTGATCAAAAGAATTGATATTCCAAATCACGCCCTGCACGAATACTTTGTGCTCGTAAAGAGCAATCAACGCTCCCAAATTAGTCGGTGTTAGGCTTTCTAATAAAATTGTATTGCTAGGGTGGTTGCCAGGATAGATCTTATGAGGCGAGTCGCCGTCGGCAGATTGCCCCTGCATGAGGGCAGCGGACTGCGCTAGCATATTGCCGAGTAATACCCGGTGTTGATCCGGATAGCTCATGTCATCTTTCACCATGGCGATAAAATCAATTGGAACCAACCGCGTACCTTGGTGTAGCAACTGAAAAAAAGCATGTTGTCCGTTGGTACCGGTCTGTCCCCAGACTATTGGGCCGGTTGCATAAGAAACCCGCTCGCCGTTAAGGGTGGTGGATTTGCCGTTACTTTCCATATCTAATTGCTGTAGATATGAAGGCAGTAGGCCTAATCGCTCACAATAGGGAATTACTGCGATGCTCTCAGCACCCATAAAATTACTGTTCCAAATACCCAATAGAGCCATAAGTACTGGCATATTTTGATCGAACGGCGCTTGTCGAAAATGGTCATCCATGGCGGCGGCACCCTCCAGTAACTCCTTGAACCGAGGAAATCCAACCATCAAAGCAATCGGTAAACCAATACTTGACCACAAAGAGTAGCGCCCCCCTACCCAATCCCAAAACTCAAATATTTGTTGCTCGTGAATGCCGAATGCTTCTGCCTTTGCTCTATTTGCAGTTACCGCAACAATGTGAGTGCTTGCCGTGGGGTTGGTAAGGTCTAACTCTTTCTTGCACCAGCTTATTGCAGCCTGCGTATTGAGCAGTGTTTCCTGCGTGGTAAATGTTTTACTCTGAACTATGAAAAGGGTCGTTTGTGGATCTAGTCGTTTGAGTAAACTGCGGATACAGGCACCATCTACGTTTGAAATAAAATGAAAATCCATCTCAGGATGCGCGAATTCCTCGAGGCCTGAACAGACAAACTTTGGTCCTAGGTCCGACCCACCTATCCCAATATTTACGATGCTTCGAATAGGTTTGCCCGTGCTTCCCTTCCAGTTTCCAGACCTAACTCGCTCACAAAAGACCTCGAGACGACCTTGCTCGTATTTTATGCCTTTACCGATTGCTACTCCGTTGTGCTCAATTTCAGATGGCTCAACATTGCGCAAAGCCGTGTGGAGCACCGCCCTGTCTTCTGTGGTGTTGATCTTATCTCCATTGAACATTGCTCCAATGCGCTGTTTAAGCTTAGCCGCACTGGCAAGACGAAGCAGCGCTAGCTTGTCATCGTCAGAAACAAGGTTTTTAGAATAATCAAGATGAAGACCACCCTGGGTTAGCGAATAGTTTTCGACTCTTTTGGGATCAGCAGCAAACAGATCCATGATCGTGCTCTCATGAGAAGATTGAGCAAGGGCTTGTAGTTCTGCCCATTCAGGCAGTGAAGTTGGGTTTGGCATCTGTAAGTATCACTATTGCTGTAAATTTCCGAAAATTATAAACAACTTTTCGTTGCCTGGCTAAGGTTAGCGTAACTGCTTGAACCACCTACTCTGAATACTATAAGAGAAAATGCGACCTAAGCAATAGTGCTGTCATCTTAATGACGAAGTCAGGTTTTGAAATCCTCTAATTTAATAATACATCAGAAAAATCCGCTTGAATGATTTAAGATTCTTCACCAAATTACCCACTAATACGCAGCAATAAATTCTATTTGTAATAACTAAGACAGGCTTCCACTTCATTCGCGGAGCCCATTTGCACTGGTACACGCTGATGTAGGTCGTCTGGCATAATATCCAAAATACGTGTGGTATCTGCGTAGGCTTTGCCCCCCTGCTTGCTCCAAAAACATGTCCATAGAATTGGCTTCATATTACGTAAATCTTGCCACAATACAGCCACAGCGAGTTCGTGTATTGCGATGCACTAAAGCATTAGAAAACCGCAGTAAGTAATTGACAACAATAAACTATTTACTCTATCTCTATAGGATTAAATAGGTATTAATGACTCTCCTAAGAGGCAAGTCGGCGGATCGACATAAGTGTGAAAAATATGTTTGAACAGCCGCAGCCTGCCCATAGCGCAAAGGACGGCCCCGACAGGATGCGCTAAGTAATCCACACCGGAACACCATACACAGGGCCACATTTTCGTGGCCTTTTTATCGGGGTATTAGGAGCGTACTCCGAGAACCTCCTAGCCTCTCTAGTCTGGATGACCCGCTCGCTAAACTAGCGGACACCTACTCCAACCCCTACTACCGTTATGTACAATAAAAACGTGAATTAGTCCGCCTTAACGCTCAAAATACCCTATTATCGCGTCCTAAACTGCTTACACAGAATTTTTAGCCTTATTAAAGGAATCAGTATGAACTTTGCCTCACTCGACCTAGCCCCAGACCTACAGAAAGGTATCGATGCCTGTGGGTATAAAAAGATGACCCTGATTCAGGAACAAGCAATCGTACCTGCCCGACAGGGTAAAGATATTCTGGCAATCGCGCAGACCGGCACGGGCAAAACCGCGGCGTTTGCTATTCCGATACTACAGCGAATGATGAACTCAGCGGATCAATCGCTTGAGACAAAACCGCGTGCATTAATTCTAACGCCAACCCGCGAGTTAGCCGAACAGTTGGCTCAGACGATAGGCGCTTATGCGCAATTTTTGCCACTAAACGTGAGCGCCGTATTCGGTGGCACTAAACTGACCAGCGAAGCTAAAAAATTAGCAGCCGGAGTCGATGTGCTAATCGCCACACCGGGTCGTTTGTTAGAACACATTGCAGAATCTAATGTGACATTGGCTGGCGTTGAATACGTAGTGTTGGACGAGTCAGATCGAATGCTTGATATGGGCTTCGTTAGCGACGTGCAAACTATTTTGCAGCGCACTCGTAAGAAGCGCCAAACGGCCTTGTTCTCTGCCACCTTATCCGGTGCAGTAAACGAGCTGGCGCACAAAATACTCCACAACCATATAGAGATTCGCACGACCAAGGCCAACAGCGCTGCTGACACCATAGAGCATGTGGTGTATCCAGTAGAAGAGCGACGCAAAATAGACCTATTTAAAGACCTTTTGGCGAAACACGATTGGTATCGAGTGTTGGTATTCACCAGCACCACTCATCAAGCAGACAAGTTACATAAGGCACTACGCGAAGCAAAAGTTCTGTGCGCTGTTTGTCATGGTGATAAGCGTCAAAATGCACGTAAGCGTGCACTAGCCGATTTTCGCTCTTCGAAAATTCAAGTTCTGATCGCCACGGAAGTCGCGGCCCGAGGCCTAGACATTCCTGATATGGACTTTGTACTCAACTATAACTTGCCATACCTTGCTGAAGACTATGTGCACCGCATTGGCCGCACCGGCCGTGCAGGCAATAAGGGCTATGCCATTTCTTTTGTTAGCCGCGAGGAAGAACGCTCTCTGCAATCAATTGAGCGCTTGATCGGAAGCCGCATAAAACGCATCACGCAACATGGATTTGAAGTCAGTGACCGCGACGCCTTGATAAGCAAGGTATCAAAGCAGCAGCGCCCTGGCCGGCTGAATAAAGCAGGCAGCACCAAGATTGATAAGAGCTGATTAGCGGCCTGGCAAGAAGCGTAGGCTAACCCTGGGTCTACTTAGATACTGGCAGATCCTTATTGGCCCACCAATACGCGGTCTACGGAACTATTATCCACTGCAGTGCGGGGTTAACCCCATGTTCAACAGTGGAATTACCGGCATGAGATCGCTATACGCCCATGCTTGACGTATTTCAATATTTAGCCGCTCACCAAACGTCGTATACGAAAAGCCGATCAGTAAGGTGACGACCAATACTCTAGCCGCGCCATTGGCCGGCCACGTTGAATGGCCCACTAAGGGCAATACCAACACCAACACCAAGCTGCTCAGCGCAATTAAGACGTCGCCGCCAGTGCGATGAACCGCGGCAAAGGCGATCTCTGACGACGAACCCGTGCGCCAGAGCTCATACAATGAGCATTTGCGCAAACTCCCAAATGAGATTTAGAACAACTATAGCGATAAGGTAGCGGCGCGGTCCCGTTAGCCAGGAGTGCCTGCTATTTGCTTGCCTGATCACTACCACTGTTACCGACATAGTTATAAATAGCCCCCAACAACCAAGCAAAGCCCGCGGCTAGGGTAATCCAGCCAATAAGACCGATGATAAAGCCGGTGAGGCTCATCGCAAGGTAGGCGTGCCCAAGATCCATATGAATCATATGGCCTGTCATGGCGGGCATGCCGCCTGGTGACAGCGCAACCAGCAAACTGCAGATGACCCACAAAAGAGCGGCCGCGATTGACCAAGCAATAACCATATGTTTTGTATTAACAAACATGTTTTTGTCTCCAAGTTAAATGAATAAAATGAGTACCATCAGCATCGGGTACTCGATGTTTTAGAACCCGGATGCCCAGTGTCATAAACATCCTGTCGCAAAAAGCGTGAGCGGGCACCGACCACTAAAACAGCTAAAACAATGGCTAAGTCCATGCTATCCCTCAGCCGGGCTGACACTGCCCGTCACTGCTGTCTCGTCCAGCCGCCTGCGCCGTGCTTCCTGGAACTGAATTACAAAACTATAGATAACTGGCAGTACCAGCAAGTTGAGTATCATGACGGTCAACATGCCACCCAACATCGGCGCAGCGATGCGGTGTGTGACTTGGCTGCCGGTACCGCTACTGAGCATCACTGGCAACAAACCCGCCATAGTGGAGATTGCTGTCATTGCAACCGGCCTGACTCGTTGTGAGGTCGCGGTGAAAATAGCCTCGCGGATATCATCCAAGCTCAATGCCGAACCGGATTCGGCCCGACGTTTGGCGATTTCGCTATCAATAAAGCTCAGTACTAGTACACCGATTTCGGCAGCCATGCCGGCCAGTGCGATAAAGCCGACGGCGACTGCCACTGACATATTGTAGCCATTCGCCCAGACCAACCAGATGCCGCCGACAAGACCAAAGGGAATCGATATCATTACGATGACGGGTTCAATGATGTTGCGAAAATTTAAGTAAAGCAGTAGGAAAATAATGAACAAGGTGGCCGGCGCAACAATTTGCAAACGTGCAGCTGCACGCTCCATGTACTCAAACTGGCCTGACCAGGTTAGGGTGTAGCCCACCGGGATTGTCACTTGCGACGCCATTACCTGTTTTGCTTTCGTCACAAAGCCGCCAATGTCAGACGTTGAGATATCGACATATATCCAAGCGTTGGGTCGACCATTCTCACTTTTGATTACCGGTGGCCCGCGGTTGTAGGAAATTTCGGTAAGCAGTGCCAAGGGAATCTGTACACCAGTGGGCGTCGCGATTAAAACACGTTTTAGCGTTTCTATATCATCCCGCAGTTCACGTGGGTAGCGCAGGTTAACGGGGTACCGCTCTAGGCCTTCAACCGTTTCTGTGATGTTCATGCCACCAATGGCACTTTGAATCACATCTTGTACGGCGCCAACCGTGAGTCCATAGCGCGCGGCGCTTTCGCGGTTGATATCAAAATCCAGGTAGTATCCGCCAACGGCCCGGTCGCCAAACGCCGAGGTGGTTTCTGGCAATGTTTTCATGGCTTGTTCGATGTCCATCGAAACTTTTTGCAGTACGTTCAAGTCTGGGCCCGAAACCTTGATGCCAATCGGCGTTTTAATACCGGTCGACAACATATCGATGCGGGTTTTGATTGGCATAGTCCAGGCATTCGCGACCCCTGGGAACTGAATCGCCTTATCCATCTCAGCCATCAGCGCTTTGGTGGTCTTTGCAGGATCAGGCCATTCATCTTTAGGTCGCAAACGGACCGTTGTTTCGATCATCGATAACGGTGCCGCATCGGTCGCGGTTTCAGCGCGCCCGACTTTGCCGAAGACATGATGAACCTCAGGGAATGTATAAAGAATCTTGTCAGTTTGCTGCAGCAGTTCCTTAGCTTTAGTGATGGAAATGCCTGGGAAGGTGGTGGGCATATACAATATGTCACCCTCATCCAAAGGCGGCATAAATTCGCTACCTAGTTTTGAATAGGGATAGATTGTGACGCCAAGCAACACCAGCGCCAAGCCGACCGTCACACCACGCCAGTTCATGGCCGCTTGTAGTGCTGGGCTGTGTAACTTGTGCAGCACTCGATTGAATGGGTTTTTATGTTCAGCAATGATTTTTCCACGCAAAAAATACCCCATCAACACCGGCACTAAGGTAATGGCCAAAATGGCGGACGCGGCCATCGCATACGTTGCGGTAAACGCTAGCGGGCTAAACAGACGCCCTTCTTGGGCTTGCATTGTGAATATCGGAAGGAACGATACGGTAATCACCATTAACGAGAAGAACAGCGCCGGACCAACCTCCCGGCAGGACTCTCCGATGGTATTCCAACGTTCGTCATTGCTGAGGTCGCGGTCGAGTTTATCGCGGGCGGAGGCTAGGCGACTATGCGCATTTTCGACCATTACGATCGCGCCATCGACCATGGTTCCGATGGTGATTGCAATGCCCGCTAGAGACATAATATTGGCATTCAAACCTTGAAATCGCATCACGATAAATGCGATAAGAATACCCAGCGGAAGTGTGACAATGACCACAAGCGCTGAACGCACATGTAGTAAAAACAAGATTACAACCAAGCTAACGATCACAAGTTCTTGTGCTAATGACGTATTCAAACTTTTGACGGCACGTTCAATTAAATCGCCACGGTCATAGACTGGCACAATCTCAACGCCTTCTGGCAACCCGGCTTTGAGTTCATCAAGTTTTGTTCTTACCGCTTGAATGGTGGCAAGTGCGTTTTCACCAAAACGCATAATAACCACACCACCGGCCACTTCACCCTGCCCGTT
>JBLHMH010000167.1:0-7793 GCA_047621785.1 Polaribacter sp.
TATCACGTAATAATTGGTTCATTTCCGCTACTGAAAGCAAACGATTTGCACGCACTGATCCATGACATGCCATTGATGAAAGTAGCTCTTGAATGGTTTCTTCTATGCGACTACTGTGGTCATGGGCGACCAAATCTGATAATACATCTCGTACCAATTGCGAGACATCGCCACCCAATAAAATCTCTGGAACGGTACGCACCACCAACACTTGTGAGTCTAATTGCTCGACCTCAAGGCCTAATTTGGCAAATAGGTCCTGTTGTTGTTGCCACGCGAGTATTTCCGTTTCACTTACCTGAATGGTCACCGGCACCAACAATGACTGTTGGGCAATATTGGCAGCGTCCAATTGCAACTTTAGTCGCTCATAGGTTATTCGTTCATGTGCAGCATGCATATCAACTAAAATCAAACCCTGTTCATTTTCGGCTAAAATATAAATACCCTTCAATTGCGCAAGGGCATAACCTAAAGGCGGGATTTGCTCGCGTGACTGATCACTTAGATTGCTATTATTGCTTGATCTCAAACTGGTTTTTTCTGTGCTTTGAACGCCCGGCTCTGCCCGAAATGCAGATTCAGCTATTCGTTGATAACCCTGCAACTGCTCTCTAATTTGATGTTGGCTCAATGCCGTCGTGTCTCTATAGGCAAGAGCGTTCTGCTCAGTTATCTGTGCTGACTGGCTTATTCCTGTTTGATTAGGGTTAATTGGTTGCGGACTCGCCATGCCGTGTTCTACGTCTACTTGCACACTACTAGCCTCACCCGCACTCGCGCTTAGCACGCGCTGCAAGCCCCTAAAAATAAAACTGTGTACGCGACCGCTTTCTCGAAACCGTACTTCGTGCTTGGTTGGATGAACGTTCACATCGACCCCCGCAGGATCCATCTCTAAATACAAAACATAAACAGGATGACGTCCATGAAACAATACATCTTGGTAACCAAGGCGAATTGCATGAATAACAGTTTTGTCTCGGATTAGTCGACCATTCAGAAAAAAGTACTGCATATCCGCTTGGCTGCGTGAAAACCCAGGCAATCCGGCCCAACCAGACAAACGCATATCTTCTCGTTGCTCATCAAAATACACACTATTGTCAGGGACGTTATCACCGCAAACCGTTTTGACTCGACGCGGGTCATCAGCAGGCACGGCGGGAAGATGTAGGATCACTCGGCCGTTATGCGACAATTTAAATGCTACATCAAAGCGTGACAGAGCCATGCGGCGAACAACTTGGTCAAGATGCTTGAATTCAGTATTGTCGGTTCGAAGGAATTTGCGTCGCGCCGGCGTATTGTAAAAGAGATCACGGGTCTCTATGGTCGTACCTACCGGATGCGCCACGGGGGTTGGCTCGCTCACGAGATTATTACCATCACTGGACACCATCCAAGCTTGCTCGCTCTGCAATTCCCGCGACTGGATGGTCATTCGAGTCACTGAGGCGATACTTGGAAGCGCCTCCCCACGAAAGCCAAGAGTGGCTATTTGTTCAAGATCAGTCAGACTTTCGATTTTGCTAGTAGCGTGACGCGATAGAGCCATCGCCAAATCCTGTTTAAGAATCCCATGCCCGTTATCGCTTATTTTAAGCCTTTTAACGCCCGCTTTTTCAACTTCAATGTCGATACTACTGGCACCCGCATCAAGCGCATTCTCTATCAGCTCTTTTGCCATTGAGGCCGGACGCTCTATTATTTCGCCAGCCGCAATCTGATTAACTAAGCGTGCGTCTAGAGCATGGATACGATGATTTAATTTAGTACTCATAGAATTTTAATTGACTAGCAGTTGTGTAACAACACGAAAGGCTTTTAACGACCAATTGCTACATTAATTGGGTATTTTCAGAACCTGTCCAAGTAGCACTGAACGTGAGGATAGCTGATTCGCGCGCACTATTTTACTCATCGTCATTCCGTACATCGAGGCAATTTCAGACAGGGTATCGCCGCGCTTAACCTTATGCGTGCTAGGGTTGGCGGGCGGATTGGCTTCAGACCCAGCCTGTCCGCCAGGAATTCGTAGCTTTTGCCCCAGATAAACCGTGTCCTTGCGTAGATTGTTAGCCGATTTTAAAGCGCTAATCGTGACATTGTAGCGACTTGAAATTTTCGACAAAGAATCACCTTGTTTAACCACATGAACCGCAGGGCTACTGCCATTCCTTAACGCAGATGAGCCCCCAGAACTAGGAAGCTTAAGTCTTTGACCTAAAACCACGGTACTGCCTCGCAAACCATTTAGCTTTTTCAGTTTAGCTATGCTGACCCCATATCGTTGGCCTATCTTAGAAAGGCTATCACCGCGCACAACTTTATGTGATTGCACACGATTATTGGTACGCTTGGACTCTGGATTAGATCTTGGGTTTGATTTTGGCGTGACCAGCGATTTGTAATCTGGTCCGGTATAGGATGTGCTTGCAAAACTTGCATTGCTGCGGAACGGCGTCTGGGAAAAGTAATCATCAATGGCAGCGTAAATGGCGTTAGCAAGCTTTTGCTGGTAGCCTGCTGACTTTAGTTTGCGTTCTTCTTCAGGGTTAGTAATGAATCCCGTCTCGATCAAAATAGAGGGAATATCAGCCGATTTGAGTACTGCGAAACCAGCTTGTTCAACCCGCCGACTACGCAGCTTACCAAGGCCGTCTAGCTTTTTTAATACCCGCCCTCCAAAATTAACGCTCTCGCTAATGGTGTTGTTCATTGACAGATCAACTAAGACTTGCGCCAAAACCGCATTTTTACCAGCTAGGCTAACACCCCCGATTAAATCCGACCCATTTTCTTTGGTGGCTAAGGCGCTTGCCATCGCACTGGTAGCACCACTTTGCGATAAGGCAAATACGGACAAGCCGTTAGCCCCTTTTTTAGTAAACGCATCAGCATGAATTGAAATAAATATATCGGCTTTGCGAGCGCGAGCCATTTCTCGGCGTTTATGTAGCTCTATGTAGTAATCCCCTGTGCGTACCATAAAGCTCTTCATACGCGGGTCTAGGTCAACTATTTTCTGAAGTCTATTTGCAATTGCCAAGGTGATGTTCTTCTCCCTAGTGCCTCGATAACCCAATGCTCCAGGGTCTTCGCCGCCATGCCCAGCATCAATTGCGATAATGATCGGACCTGCTTCTTGCTGAGCTTGTGGGACTACCGTAGAGGCTTCTTCTAGCGGCGCTGCGGCCACCTTGGACTGAATTGCTGAACTTGCCGACGAAGTAACCGAATTGGTAGTAGCGCCAACATCTCCCGCGTAGGGTTGCCCGGTAGAGCTTCCTAACTGAGAAAAATCATTGAGCGAATCAGCAGCATTAAGCTCGTCAATGTCAATTACTAAACGATGACCATACAATTCGTTGGGCGACAACACAAAGTCGATAGCTCGCAAGGGCTTCTTTAACTCGAAGACAAAGCGAAGTACATTTTCTTTGGGTGTGCCAAAACGAATCGCTGACACGTGTTGATTAGTCTCGTCTAGAGAGGGCAAATTAATAGATAAATTTGCATTTTCGATGTCTAGCACTAAGCGTCGCGGCGTATCTAACCTAAACATGCTGTAGGTCACATTCTCTGAAACTTCAAATACCACCCTAGTCCGCTCTGGCGAATGCCAAAGGCGAACATTCTCTACTTCCTGAGGTTGATTATCGGCGTTGATGCGTGAGGCAGGAACTTCAGACCAAGCAACTTGCGAGCAACACAATACAAACACCAGGCTATAGCGATTAATCAAGCATCGAAATCCGAAATTTCTACGTAAATGAGTGTTTATTTTAAATAACAAAACGATGCGTAATCACAAATTTAGTATTGGAGATAGGATGACTTGATTACAACAGGTTTTGATCTCTTTTTGAAGCCTTATAGGGCTTCCAATTACTTAGTCAAGCCATTGTAAAACCGAATTAATGGCTAGATTATTTTTAGCAACCGCTAAAGCCAGAATTTAAACGGAGTTACTTGGCCATAGCTTCTGAGACAAGAAGAAGAACCTAGGCTAATAAATTAAGGATTGGAGTTACTAGCGACATAGTGCTTCAACGATAAGTCCAAAATCTAAGTCGCTATCAGTAAGCGAGACTGCGGTTAAACGAGAAATCCCTTTTGGTCCTTCATACATGCCACTGGTCTAGAAATTGAACGCGTGACTTGAATTCGCAGCTAATCAAACCTTTCAATAAGTTGTCGATCATCGTAAAGACCCTGGGTAATTAACTTAGATCGCTAGTCTTCCATGAATCAATACTGTAGTTGAATCGAGTAAAGTCTTGCGCAAATCGCTCTGCCACCATCTCTGCTGTTTTTTGATCGTAGGCGTCTTGCATTTCACCCATGTCGCGTGAAGATTGCTTAACCCCAAGCGGTGGTAGTGCCAATTTGTAGTGTTCCCCAAACTCTTGCCAAGTATCAACTAACGATTCAAACCGAAGCCATCTGTCTACATCATCACAGTCAAACATCTCACTAATAGGCACGTCTAACATCGCACTTTTGATTTCAGGTACCGAGTTGGGATCGCAAGCCCACTCCACATATTTTAGCCATGAAGTCTCTCGAAAGATAGACGGGTTGCCGTTATGATGCCGGTGTTTCCAGAACGACCACAGCCTTTCATATGGATTGCGATGCGTTGCGAACAGAGTATAGGGCTTGCTTAAATTTTCCGGAATACCAAAGCTGTGATAATCGGCCATAACATTAACTTGTGAGCGCGTAATAACCGTCGGCGACTCAGGGTCAAATTCACTCAACGCGGCAGTAATGGAATTTGATCCAGTACGGGGCACTTCAAAAAACACTAGCTTAAATTTTTCTGAGACAAACATTTTATTCTTGTTAATAGACTAATAGTTAAGTGATCTGTGCGTAGGCATTAGGAAAAACCGCTTTAGCTTGCGAACAGTATGCAAAAAACTTGCGTTGGTTGTCTTGTGAAAGACTCATAATTTTATGCGCGCCAAAACTTTGGTAACTAAAGGTGTCTTGTGTTGCAAATTTAGCAGATTCTTCAGATGATGCAACTGCGGCTCCTATCAAAGCCATATGAAACGCATAATAACCATCTTCACCACCGCCCCATAATCGCGGAGGAAATTGGGACAGACACTGCAGAGACATAGCCCAATCGCGCAGACTAAAGCCACCATTACCACCATCGATGATTAGGCCGACAGGTCTGTTTCGATTCCAGCTTCCACCAATATAATCAAAATCGATGAAATCGGCTAGGCTATAGGTAGATTCAATGCAGCACAATGAGTCAGTCTGAAAGATTAGGATTTTCTCACGTCCGACGACTCTTTGCCAAAAAGCCGGGGAGAGCAACAACGCGTTATAAGCTTTTGAGTCTAACTTGTCTGTGTTTAGTCTCGTTAACCTAACTTGGCCCGTTTCGACCAACCGGACAATCGCACTTGACAATATATAGTCCAGATTGCCTGTGCCATGAAATAACTGCACCGGAATATTGCACGTTTCCACAACATTCAAAACAACTTTTTCAAGCGCATGATGTTTGCGCGTCTCGACAATAACACCGCACACACTGTCTTTTTGCACGGCGCCATTGAGGCTTGAACCCAAGACATCATCGACCATCGAAAAATCAGCGACATCTCCGATTCGTGGCATATCCCTGTAAATCGACTCTATGTGCTCCGGTTGGATCTCGGATTGCTGTATTCCTAATGAAATAACTAACTCATTAGCCAGTACGTTGGCTGATGCTAATACAGGGCCACTATATGAATTCATAATTGCGAAAGATCACTGTTGATTAAAATACTATATTAAAATAATAAAAACTGTTTAAGAAAAAACTCCAAACTAGTGCCGATTAATCATAAAAAAAAGTTTATCTATTTTCATATACCTCGATGTGGAGGCACCTCACTACAGCGACATTTCAACTTCCACAAACCGCACGATTTCTATGGCGCGAGGAATAATGGTGATCAAGTGGTGACTCTGCATCACCTAACCGCAACTGGCCTTAAACAGGCCGGATTGATTGATGATGAAACTCTAGAATCGTATTTTAAATTCACAATCATTAGAGACCCATTTAATCGTATGGCCTCAGACTATATCTGGCAAAAAAATCATGATATTCATAACAAGTTTTCGGATATGAGTTTCGACGAATATTTACAATTTGCAGAACGGGTTATGAACAATGGCCTCTACTTTGAAAAGATACATTACGACCATTTTAGACCAATGATCATGTACTGCGTGCACGAAGGCGAATTACTAGTCGATGACATTCTATTATTAGAAAAAATCAGCCAAGGCATAAACCGAATTAAGGATAAAATAGGCGATATAACATTACTTAGAAAGAATCGCTCTATCACAAGCTATGAACACCTGCGCACGCCCCAAAATATTGAAAAAGCATATCAACTTTATTCACATGACAAGGCGCTTTACGATAATATCGTCGCATTAGAAAATAGCATATAGGTGCTTAGATATTAGTATTTCTAAAATCCGTAGTCTTGGAAATAACGATCAAGAAAACCATCTTTTAGAGTGTGTGGCCACAGCCCATAACTGACTGGTCGATCCTCTAATTCTACATCTAAGTCTATCGACGCAGATCCACGGGACGGCAATTCAGACACTTTTAAATCGCGACGGTAGATTTCCTCATCATCAATATTACGCAAAGTAAAAACCCAGAAGTCGTAGTCATCGCGCTCTGCAATCTTAGTAAGGTTCAAAGGAAGCGTCATTTTAAGATGTGTTGCCTGCGTCTTGCGATTCAGGCGCCCAGCAAAATCAAGATTTGCAAATTGCTCATACTCAGCCAATGACCTTTGCGAACCAAAACCATATTTCCCAAGCTTTGTATGGTCGTCAAGAAACAATGTGTTTAAGCGCTTAATCGCCACTTCGTTTTGATTATCACGATGATCCGCGCTGTGCAACGGCATTGAATGTTGATATAGGTGCCAAAGTAAATCTTCATTCGGACAATAAACATCGTAACCGTGAGTATAAGCGCGCGCTGATAAGCTGATTTCTTCGCCAGAAAAATACAGTTGGGGATCATACTCAACTTCTTCACAAAAACGCCCTATGGTGAAAATTTGACCCGCCGCTAAAAATGGACTGGGCGCCGGTCGTGAGCGATCATCAACTGGTTCGCCACTGAACACTGTTGTTAAATTTTTGTGCATTCGGTTCATCACCAAACGCTGCATACCTCGATCCGAATAGCGACGCTCTATGCCATCTAAATAGTCAAACGGTGCGGGGTATGTACTAAGCAATGGTTTGTCAAGGTCCAGGCCTTCCAGCATGTTAATAAACCGTTCATCCCAGTCACAAGCAAACCTTGTGTGTGCATCAATCTGCAATGTGTATTTTTCGCCACTGTATAACAAATTGGACTGGTTGCGTGCCCAACAGCAACCTTCACTCTCCTCGTAATAAAATTGACTAATACGGAAACGACAATCATCAACAAACGGATCTAAATCAAGGTAGCTAGCCTCATCATACTGCCAGCATATACCAAACGTTATTCTGCCCGGATATTTGGCTGCGGCCAAAGCGCTGTTTATTGTGCGAGGTAATTCGACATCGCGATAGGACGCGATTTGTACAAAAATTTGATCCATTAGGGGGCCCTTAATGTGCTTCAATATTATCGATTTCAATTGAAAGCATGTCCGCTGCCATAAAATAGACCGCTTCGTCAGCCTGAGTCTCAGTACAATTTAAATAAATCATTTCATTTCGTGCGCTATTAACTAAATGATCACGCAACA
>JBLHMH010000168.1:0-7748 GCA_047621785.1 Polaribacter sp.
GCCATATATTTCTTTCGGATCGTAGAGTGGTTCTGCGCTTTGTATAGTATCGAGTTGGCGCGGTTTGATTCGGTTCAGCCGGCTAATCGCACGTCTAACAAGCTCTAGTGCGTGGTGGTCATTTTGGGCGTAATGATCTGCCACACCAGACTCTCTACAATGCACTTCTGCGCCGCCCAATTCCTGAGCAGTGACCACCTCGCCTGTTGCGGCCTTAACCAACGGTGGGCCTGCTAGAAAAATGGTCGCATGGCCTTTGACGATTATTGATTCGTCAGCCATCGCCGGCACATAAGCGCCACCGGCAGTGCAGGAGCCCATGACTGCAGCAATTTGAGGAATGTTTTGCGCGGACATATTAGCCTGATTGAAAAAGATACGACCAAAGTGCTCTCGATCAGGAAATACTTCATCTTGGCGCGGTAAGTTGGCACCACCTGAGTCAACTAAGTAGATACAAGGTAAGTTATTTTTTTCAGCGATGGCTTGCGCGCGCAGGTGTTTTTTAACCGTCAGTGGGTAGTAGGTACCGCCTTTGACCGTGGCGTCATTAGCTACAATCATACATTCTTGCCCGGACACCCTAGCGACACCGGTAATCACTCCAGCGGCAGCAACATCCTCACCCTCGTAGACATCATGCGCGGCCAGTTGTGACAGTTCTAAGAATGGCGAACCCGGATCGATAAGAGCATCGATCCGGTCGCGGGCTAGTAACTTGCCCCGCGATTGATGGCGCGTTTGGCGGGCTTCACCGCCGCCTAACTTGATACTTTGTATGAGTTTATAAAGATCATCAACTTGCAGCTGCATATGTTGACTGTTCTTTATGAAATCTTCAGATCGGACATTTAGCTTGGATTTAATCGTATTCATATTGGTGTGTCGCTAATTAACGAGATGGCTTGGCGCAAAAAAACGTTGAATGCAGAGAGTAATTTTAGCGTTCGTTAAGCGGTTTCACTAAACAGCTCTCGGCCGATCAGCATGCGGCGTACTTCAGATGTGCCGGCACCAATTTCGTACAGCTTGGCATCGCGCAAAAGACGTCCCGCTGGGTAGTCATTAATGTAGCCATTGCCGCCGAGTATTTGAATCGCTTGTAAGGCCATTTGGGTGGCTTGCTCAGCAGTATATAAAATCACTGCAGCTGAATCTTTACGACTTTCTTGTTGTCGGTCACAAGCGGCGGCTACAGCGTATAAATAAGCTCGGCTCGCGCTTAAGCTGGTGTACATATCTGCAATCTTGCCTTGCATCAATTGGAATTCGCCAATCGCTTTATTGAACTGCTTTCGTTCGTGAATATATGGGATCACTAGATCTAAGCAGGCTTGCATAATACCGACCGGGCCACCCGATAACACGGTACGCTCGTAATCTAAACCAGACATTAATACGCGTACTCCGCCGCCAACAAAGCCTAGAATGTTCTCTGCAGGCACTTCACAATCTTGGAAAACCAGTTCGCAGGTATTGGAGCCTCGCATACCCAACTTATCGAGTTTTGGTGACTGGCTAAAACCGCTGAAGCTACGTTCAACTATAAATGCGGTAATTCCCTTAGAGCCGCCGCTGGTATCGGTTTTAGCATAAACCACATAAGTATCGGCGTCGGGGCCATTGGTAATCCACATCTTGTTGCCGTTAAGAATGTAAACATCGCCTTTCTGGTCAGCGCGTAATTTCATACTAACGACATCCGAGCCGGCATTGGGCTCAGACATGGCTAAGGCACCAACATGCTCGCCGGAGCAGAGCTTAGGAAGGTATTTTAGTTTCTGCTCTTCACTGCCATTTTTATGTATTTGATTTACGCAAAGATTGGAGTGTGCACCATAAGACAAACCAACTGATGCCGAGGCTCGGCTGATTTCTTCCATCGCGACGCAGTGTGCTACATAGCCCATGTCGCTACCACCGTATTCTTCGGCTACGGTAACGCCAAGCAGCCCTAGGTCACCAAATTTGCGCCATAGGTCCGCAGGAAATTGATTATCTTTATCTATTGCGGCCGCCCTTGGGGCAATTTCAGATTGAGCGAATTGATACGTCATATCGCGCAGCATGTCGATTTCTTCGCCGAGATTGTACTGGAGGCTTGGGTAGCTTGTGCTCATAATGTCGTCTGGTGGTAGTAGTGGTTTGTGTGCGGGTTTGTTTAAGTCAGGGTCTAATCCTGTTTGACTTCACGTCTCTGTCAGATTTAGTGCTGCAAGGCAGCGAGCTTCTGAGTCCTGTAAGTCAGCAAGCATTAGTTTCAAATCTTCTTGCTGTTGAAGTAGTTGCTGGCGCTTTTCACGAATTTTAACTAACAAGTGCTCGACTTGCTGTTGATTGCCTGACGTTGAGTTGTACATCAAGATGATGTCGCTACTCTCTTCAAGGCTAAGCCCTAATCGCTTACCGCGCAGAATTAAACGTAGGCGCGTGCGATCAGCGTTGCTATAGCTGCGAGTCTGCTTATTCCGACTCGGTTTGAGTAGACCCTTTTCCTCATAAAAGCGCAGTGTTCTAGTCGTGACACTAAACTCTTGGGCTAAATCTCGGATCGAAAAGGCCGTAGTCATTTAATTTGTAGGCGAGCGATAGCGGGTTAGATGGGCAATCATCATACCTAACGTTGACGTTAACGTAAAGCGCGATGGATAAATTGGTAAATGGATGCTACACAATGAGCTTTACCCCTTTATAAAATTCTATTCCAAATCCGGATTTCCGACATAGACAAAACCGTCTTTCATCACAAAGCTTACCTTTTCGAGTAGAGTGATATCTTCCAGAGGATTGCCTTTTACGGCAATGATGTCCGCATATTTACCGACAGTGATGGAACCAAGATTGTCTGATTCGCCAAGTAGGTCGGCAGCGGATACTGTGGCGCTGATTATTGCATCCATGTTGGACATGCCCGTATCTACCATTAATCTGAATTCTTGGGCGTTATCGCCATGCGCGGAAACGCCGGTATCAGTACCAAAGGCTATTTTAACACCGGCTTCATGTGCCTTTTTGAAATTGGCCTTTAGTTGCGGGCCAATAGACCTTGCTTTAGGGCGGACGATTTCAGGGAAATAGCCATCAATCTCGGCTTTCTTGGCAACAAACTCGCCAGCCAAGATAGTCGGCACCAAATAGGTGCCGTACTTCTTCATCAGCTGACGCGTTTCATCGTCCATTAAGGTGCCATGTTCAATACTGGATATGCCTGCCTTAATGGCACGTTTCATACCTTCTGCACCATGCGCATGTGCCGCTACTTTAAAGCCATAGTCCTTGGCTGTGTCAATAATGGCCCTTAGTTCTTCAGCATTGAATTGCGGGTTTTGACCATTCTTGGCGGTACTTAGCACGCCCCCAGTGGCAGTAATTTTAATTAGGTCGGCACCTTCTTTGTAACGCTGGCGGACTGCTTTGATTGCTTCGGCACGGCCGTTAACAACACCGCTTTTCGCATGCGGATCTCCCATCAAGTCTGCTCGATAGCCATTGCTGGGGTCGGCGTGTCCACCGGTTGTCGCAAGAGACTTGCCGGCAGTGAATATACGCGGGCCTACGGCTATACCTTGGGCAATCGCACCACGCAGAGACCTTGTCACGGTGCCGTCGTCGCCTAAATTGCGAACCGTAGTAAAGCCAGCATTTAAGGTTATCTGCGCATAGTCTGCCGCGCGAAATGCGTAGTCTGCGGTGTTTAGGGTAAAACCTTCTATATAAGCGCGCGGGCTGCTTTGAGAAGTCAAATGTACGTGCATATCAATCAGGCCCGGCAAGCAGGTTTGATCACTCAGATCGATTGCCCCTTGCACGCTGTCGCTGATTTTTGTGATTGACGATATTTTATTGTCTGTAATGGCAATTAGCCGTGGGCCCAGTAGTTTCCTCGATTCAACATCGAGAACATTACCGCAGCTTAAAGTTTTATCTGCCGCTTGAGTTGGCAAAGTGCCCATGGCCAATACGGCGATTAAAGTAAGACGTAGAAAAGACTCTTTAAGCATAATTTCACTGATTCAGATTTGATTGATATGCTGATGAGGTTAGCACATGGTAACCTCCACCAATGAAAAATATTGGAATCGTCTATGCATTACTAGCCTATTTGATTTGGGGGCTCGCGCCACTATTTTGGCGCCTGGTAGATAACGTTCCTAGCTCAGAAATAGTTGCTCATCGAATGTTATGGTCAGCAGTATTAGTGCTGGTTTTTATCGTTTGCATGCGCCAATGGCGTCAGTTTTCATTGCTTTTAAAGCAAAGAAAAACAATGTTTTGGTTGTTCTTTGCCTCAATTTTAATTTCTCTGAACTGGGGGATCTATATTTGGGCAATAAACAACGGGCATATCGTTGAAGCTTCTATGGGGTACTTCATAAACCCGCTATTTAATATTTTATTAGGTGTGATATTTTTTCATGAGAAACTGAGAATAAACCAATTGATGGCAATTGCATTTGCAGCCGTTGGCGTGGCTTATCTTATATTTGTACACGGCGATGTTCCCTATGTTGCTTTGTCATTGGCCTTTTCTTTTGCTTTATATGGTGCAATGAAAAAATCTATATTGGTGCCGGCTACGCATGGATTAGCAATTGAAACCGGTCTTGTAGCTTTGCCTGCACTAGCGTATTTATTGTATTTAGAATCAGTCGAGAACCTGTCCTTTGGGCAGGTTTCTATGGACGATTTTGTTTTAATTCTTGGTGGTGCGTTTACTCTGATACCGCTTTTATTGTTTGCCGCTGCGGCACGTAGAATCAGTATGACAGCACTTGGCATGACTCAGTATTTGGGCCCGTCTCTGCAATTGATAATCGGCGTATTTGTATTCAATGAACCTTTTGGTTCTGAGCGCCAGATTGCGTTTGGGTTTATTTGGTTTGGCATTCTCTTATATACAATTGACCAACTTAATAATCGTAGGCAGCGTCGATTGGCCTTGAATAGCGCAGGCATAGTCGTTAAAGCCGAATAGCGTTTAGGATTAGTGTAAAGTCGCCATTTTTTGGTGTCAGCGACAAATTGCTGCTTAAATAGCGATATAGATACTGCTTTAAATAACTATGCTTAAATGAAATACAGAAGAGACATAGACGGATTACGCGCATTTGCGATTCTTAGCCTGTTGGTTTTCCACCTCGATGAGTCCTTTTTGTCGAGGAGGTTGTAGGCGTTGATATTTTTTTCTTGATTAGTGGTTTTTTGATTACTAAGTTGCTAGTAGGCGAAATTCAGACCACTGGCGGAGTTTCATTTAAGGGTTTCTATCGGAGACGCGTGCGGCGATTGTTTGCCGCTATGTTCTTCTGTTTTAGCTTTAGTGCGATCGGTGCCTATTACAGTCTTTCGCCCTGCTTTTGGCGGAATTTGGAGAGTCTCTGATTTATGCAATAGCGAGCCTGAGCAACTTCTTTGTCTGGAGTTCGGCAAGCTACTTTGACACTCAAAGCCAATTGAAACCGCTGTTGCATACTTGGTCACTGAGCATAGAAGAACAGTTCTATAAGCTATGGCCCGCACTAATACTGCTGTTGCACCGTGTACTGCCGAAAATGGGAGTGCTATTGGCGGTGCTGTTGCTTGGTGTATTAAGCCTCTGGGCTAACATCTATTTTCTTAAAAACCATGAACAGCTTGCAGCCAGTCTTGCCCTTGGTGAAGACAAGCTAGATATGAATTCCACCGTTTTCTATCTGCTTCCATTTAGAGTCATTGAGTTTGTAATTGGTGGCGCTTTGGTGTGATTGCCCAGTACCGATTCTCGGCGAACCATCAGCAGCACCGCCCTGTGTGTCCTAGGCCTGTTGTTAATCGCCTATGCAATGCTGGCATTTAATCAGCTTACGCCGCTTCCTCATGCTTGGGCATTGATACCCTGCATCGGCGCAGCATTGCTGATATATGTGGGTCAGCGAAGTTATTTATATGCGCTGCTGAGTAACCGAATAATGGTCTTTTTTTGGTTAATTTCTTACTCTCTGTATTTGATCCACTGGCCGATTATTGTGTTCTTTCGATCCTAGAGCCTTTGTCCACTTTGGACTATTGGATAATCGCGCTTGCTTCGATAGCCCTTGCCTGCCTGATGTACGCTTTATGGAACAGCCATTTCGTCGCCCAAGCAATCAGTAACCAGCGTTACTGAGCGGCCTTACTCAAATCGTCTATTCGTACTCAGCTCGATTGTTCTAGCTGGCGTGATGATACTTATCGGCGCTAGCATGTTGGTGTCCAACGGTCGGGTTTGGCCATATCCCGCTGATATGGTGGCTCAGTTGAGTATGAGTCATGACGATTTTTGTAAGAACTTCTGGATAAACATGCGTAGTCGTCAGGGTGAATTCAACGCTAGCACAAAACCTAATATTTTGATTATCGGTGACAGTATGACCGGCGACTTAATTAACTCTTTAATTGCGACTGGCGCAGATGACGAATTGGATATTGCGACTATATTAATCGAATCTAACTGCAAGGGCCTGATGCCCATGAGCGATGCACAGTATCGGCGAACCATCCCTAGCAACAAGCCGGAAACCTGTCGCGCTGAGCATCAAAAGATACTCGATAGCCAGCTAGTAGGTCAGGCAGATACGGTAATTTTAGCCTCATATTGGCTGGCCCCAAATTTGCTAGAGCCGATAAAAGGCACTATTGAGCAACTTAAGTAGAAGGGCGTTCCTAAAGTGTTAGTGCAGGGGTTAAAAGTGCATTTAGTTGATTGGATTGCATTCTTTGCGAAGCAAGCGTTCCAAAATAATAATCACCAGATCAGAGTGAAGATGAACCCATTGGGTGTTGCCCAAAATCATCAATTGAAGAGGGTAGAGGGTGATTTTCAATACGTCGACTTCTTGCAATTATTGTGTGACGAAAAGGGCTGTAAGCGTATCACCGAAAATGGCGATCTGATTATCTTCGATGGAGCCCATTTAATCCCAGCTGGGGCCAAGCTCATCGGTGAAAAAATACCAAACCAAGATTGGTGTCAGGCGCTAATTTCGATCAACGACTAAGCGCTGTAACCTCAAGTAATCACCATGACCTGTCATTCATCTTGTTAGCCGCAGTTGGTTTAGCAGATACACGCAAGGCCAGCTCAGAATTCAAGATATTTCCTAAGCAACTTGCGTCTATTTACTTAGGTAGGCCATCGCTTCTTCCATGCCCTTGAGCGTTAAGGGGTACATCTTCTCTTGCATAAGTTCTTGAATTATCTTTGTAGAGTGGGTGTGCTTCCAGTAATCTTCTGGAGTGGGGTTCAGCCATACCACTTTGTCATAAGCCTCAGTAAATCGGTTCAACCAGTTGGCCCCTGGCTCACGGTTAATGAAATCGATGCTTCCGCCAGAATGGGTGATCTCATAGGTTGCCATAGCCGCATCGCCTACGATGATCACTTTATAATCTTTACCGTACTTGCGTAATATGTCATGGGTGGGAATTACTTGGTCATAACGCAGATCATGATTCTGCCAAAGTCCGTCATAGATGAAGTTATGGAAATAGTAATACTCCATATGCTTAAACTCAACACGAGCTGCGCTGAACAATTCTTCGCAAGTTCTGACGTAAGGGTCCATCGAACCGCCTACGTCGAATAACAATAATACCTTTACCGAATTGTGTCGTTCAGGCACCATTTTAATATCGAGTAAGCCACCGTTATGGGCGGTCGAATGGATGGTGTCGTCCAAATCTAATTCTTCTTCTGCGCCGCTACGCGCGAATTTGCGTAAACGGCGTAG
>JBLHMH010000169.1:0-7744 GCA_047621785.1 Polaribacter sp.
CATAAATACGCGCGCCGGACGCATCGAGAAACGCAGTGGTAATAGGGTGTATCAGCCGTCGATACAATAGTGCTTCTTGCTCGAGTCATCCTTAACTCCTGTAAATTTTCCTTGAACGCTTAGATTCGCACTTTATGCTGTTATTTGCAAGACTTGTTGTGCCTGTCCCTGTTTGTTTACCTTGATGCGCCATCGGCAGAAAAAACCCAGTTACAAGATACGTGCACGCAATATAGTTATAGCCGCTGGCTCTCTGGGTTCGACGGAGCTATTGATGAAATCGCGTAGTAATGACTTTCAAATATCGTCAATGTTAGGGAATCGGTTTTCGAGTAATGGAGACATGATTTTTTCCGCCTTTTATAAAAATAAAAACATAAAGGTTAAGTCGTTACCCAGCCCTTCAGAACAGTATGATTCTAGAAATATTGGCCCCAGTATTACTGGGCTAATTATAAGGCGTACAAGTGATGGGTCGGGTATTGTAATTCAGGATATGAGCGGCCCTAGCCCAACAACCAGATTGTTCAAGGAGATGATTTCCACTGCCAAAGTATTTAGTGATATGACCAGCGCAAACACTGATTGGCATTGTTCAAGCAGTAGTTTTTTGGACCACGCTTCATTAGACGAAAATGTATTTGAGAGCACGGCCGTATACGCTGTTATGGGCCGAGATGGCGCTGAAGGGCGCTTGGAGTTACCTGAAAGATTTCAATACACCTCAGCGACGAATATAGATGATGTATACGAAGGATTAGTGACGGTTGACTGGAAAGGCTTGAGGGGAAACTCTTTATTCGACAGTCAACTAGCAGCTATCAAAACAATGCATGCTGCTGAGGGCCAAGAGGCTGTGGTAATCCCCAACCCAGTTTGGAAGCTATTACCTGAAAGAATTGCCAAACTAGTTAACGTTAAAAAAGGACCGCCGATGACGGTTCACCCTCTGGGTGGGGTGGCAATGGGGGATAACGCTGCTAGTGGTGTGGTCGACGATATCGGTAGGTTGTTCAAAGTATCTGAAACCGTCGGAGATAATAGGCATCACCAAGGAATTTTGGTGCTCGACGGTTCAATATTACCGACCGCGGTTGGTATCAATCCGGCATTAACAATATCGGCTATCGCTTATCGCGCGATCGGTAAAGTCAAGCCAGAATGGATTCAGCGTTCTACTTCAAATACGAAGACAAGAGATACCCGTGCAACTCCAGAGCCCATAACTATTCGGCAGCTCGACGGCTCCGCAGGTCATGATGGTGTCGCTGAACTTGATACTAATATAACTATTACCGAAAGATTATTTGGTATTACTAGTTTAGAAAGTGATACAGGGGAAATTAAAGAGTGTGTTATTCAGCTAACACTGCACTCAGACTCGATTTCCGTTAAAGATCTAATTGGTTATAAGGAGGTAGGTGATGACAACGATGAAAGATCTCAGTCGCGTAACGCGGCAATAAAATTTTGCCCGAAGAAATCTAAGTTCCGAATACTCTACAAAAAAGATTGGGATGCAATCCGTAAACAGGGTTTGAAAGACAATTACTTAGAGGAAGCTCTTCAGGATAGCGCAGTATTTTCTGCACCACTGTCTAATCACAAAGATGAAGCCTCCCAAATAAGTATCTTAAACCTAGGCAGGTCAAATGTCTTTACTCGTTTATGGCAAACATTCAGCAGCTATATGCTTAATCGAGGGCTTAGGGATCGCAAACTCCCAGAAAACATACTATCACTGGCAGATATATTTACTTACGTTAAGGCGTTTACTAATACTGGGGTCGTACGCATTATTGATTACCAGATATTTTTGGCAGAGCACAGCTATAAAGATTCGACTCATTTTATTACTAAGGATTTTACTTATTTAAACGCGAAAAAATCGTCGCCTTCAGAGCCTACGAAACGTTTGTTGCGAGGCCAGAAAACAATAAAGTATACGAGGCGAGCAAACCTCTGGCGCCAACTGTCAGAAATTACGATTTCAGATTTCCCAAATCGAAAGAAAGATATCAAAAAGCCGATCAAACTCTGCTTAGATACCAATTTTCTTGCACAAAATGAAGTGGCGTTAATTCAAGTTACCAAGCATGAGAACCAAGTTAGCGCCATTGCCGATATTGGTTCGCTGATGGCCTATGTTTCAAGAGTGGTTTTGCCGATACATTTGTTCAGTTTTCGAAAGCCGGAACCTTGTTCAGATCATTATATTAAGCGAAGCGCTGGATCGGCACCGGGTTTGCCTAATCCGACAATTCATAAAATAAAAGTAAATGAAATACTCGATCACCGCTGCCCAGAGTTACCTAAGGGCTCTGACGTTAATATCCTCTTGACTGAGTATCACCACCCGAGTAGCAAAAAAAAACCAGTCATTATGATCCATGGTTATAGTGCAAGCAGTACTACTTTTGCTCACCATACGCTCGATAATAGCGCAGCACGTTCTTTTTATGAAGATGGGCGCAGCGTTTGGTTGTTAGATCTGAGAACAAGTTGTGCCTTGCCTACGTCACTTTACCCATGGTCGTTTGAAGAAGTGGCTGACGGAGATATAGAAAAGGCTATTGCTTATGTTGTTAAGAAAACAGAAGCGACTAAGGTAGATATTATCGCCCACTGTATGGGAGCCGTGATGCTGGGTATGAGCATACTTAGTAAAAAGCAAGAAGGTACAGATTTCTTCAAAAAACATGTTAATCGAATAGTGTTTTCTCAAGCGACGCCAACGGTAGTTTTCACACCAGAAAACAACTTTAGAGCATTTTTAACAAGGGCTTTAAAACCTCTCCTTCCGGATGATTATAGGTTTAGGTCTATTGGTGAGCTGACAGCAGCTGAAGACATGCTCGATAGAATTCTGTATACACTCCTGTATCCAGAGGATGAGTTTGACCTTACTAATCCTGTTTCCTTAGCCGAGGATGTGAGTTGGGTTCGTACTCGCCACAGAATGGATGCGCTGTATGGGCGGACCTTTGAGTTGGCTAACGTTTGCGCTGACACGCTACGTCATATTGATGACTTCTTTGGTCCAATCAACGTCGAGACTCTTACTCAAGTAACTCAATTTGCAGAGCATAGAACGGCAACAAATAGAGATGGCAAAAATATCTATGTGAGCGTCGCACAGTTGAGGTCTTATTGGCCATGCAAAACTCTAAGTATTCATTCAAAAAACAATGGATTGATTGACTATTCTACAGCATACAGAACGCAAAAAATATTTATGGCCGCGGGCGTTCACTATGAAACTGTAATGATTGAGGATCAAAATTTTGGTCACCAAGACAGTCTAATAGGTAAAGACCCGTACAAGCATATTTTTCCTCATATGGTCGAATTTTTGAATACTCGAACTGATGATGAAACCATCATGGAAAGTGGCTCTTTTCCAATTTTTGTGCCCAAAGATAATAGATTCAACAAGGGCTTAGGAAATGATCGTTGGTATTTTGAAGCGCCCAAGTATGGCCCAGCTTTTACTCACAAGAATAATAAAGTCAGAGTGATGTTCGAGAAAAGTGATGCTATTTCTGTAATTCCTGTGCCGGTTTTTCTGCCAGTGGTTCAGCATATGGGAGGGTATCGACTTGCGGGAGAAGATCGCACCAGTTTGATGAACGAATACATAAAGAAATCGATTGGTCTTGATATAAATAATGTAACCGTAACAGAGTTAGATCATGATTGGATAGTGATGGATATTACGCCATCGTTCTTCACCAACGGAAATCGAGCTGGTGCCGAAGGATGGCTACTTATTTTGGCCTATTTAGATCACGAATTGATGGATTACAATGGAGGTCATGAGGGTGACGATAATAAATTAATAATTCAGTTATTGAATTTAGTTCGTGAAGGAAGTTGGAATAGTTCTGATAACGCAAACAAGTCCAAACAACAAAAGAAACGCGCAATTGATGTTGAGAAGTTGGCAAACCAATTTGCAGACTTCCTAGCATCAAGATTTAATAAATCTGAATCATTGGAGTTTGGCTTACTTACTACTAAGCTATTTTCTAACAAAGATCAGCTTGAGAAGTCTGGGCTTGCTATAGACGATAGGCCGTTTAGATTTGCTATCGGAAGTTGTCAGTATCCATCTGGTTTGCTTGATAAAGAGATTGCGTATGAGTCGTATAAAGTCTTGGGTGATTCTTTTAAGTCTTCTTCTGTTATGAGTGTGGACATGACGCTATTAGTTGGAGATCAGGTTTATATCGATGCGACGGCTGGGCTAATGGACCCCAAAGATAGGTTTGATCGATTTACAACGCCGTATTTAAATCTATTTTCACAAAGACACGTACGATCGGTATTTAGAAATTCACCCATTTACACGATGCTGGATGACCACGAGTTGATTGATAATTGGCAGCCTTTGGATAAAGAGCGCATAGTCGAAAGTCAGGAGATTTATGATCGATCTAAGGATTCTAAAAAAAGGCGCTCTATACCAGGCGAGAGGCCGGCTATTATCGACTTTATGAGTGAGGTTGATGACACTAAAGAGTTGGGTAAACGTAGCTTCTTAAAATTTCAACGAGGCCGTTGGCTTGATTCAGAGGTGACAGCTGATGCTGAAAAAATTTGGTACTCATTCGAATATTTAAGCTCTCATTTTTTTATGTTTGACGCGCGAACTGAAAGGCAATCTCGTAACGCCGAAGATTTTTCTAAGATTGTTGAAATTGATCAAAAACCTCAGATTTTTTATGAAGAGCAGTTCGACGGGTTTAAAAAGTGGTTTGATTCGAGCTCATCTGATGGTGGCCTTCGTTATGCAATATCAAGCTCGATGCTTTTACCACGCACGATGCCAAACCATGGAAGTATTAGCTCGCCAGAGAGTACGATTAGACTAGATGGCTGGAATGGTTACCCAAGCTCTTTGGCTAGGCTGTTGGCGTACATTCTCAGCAATGAAATTTCCAACATAGTTTTTCTTAGTGGTGACGAACATGTAGGTTGCGTTGCTAAAGTGACCCTTCAGTACAGGGGGAATGAATTTACGGATAAGAATGTTGAGTTTTTTTCAATTCATACTCCTGGCTTATATGCACCGATGCCGTTTGCCAACGGTCGAATTGAAAACTATATGAGGGAAGACAGTTTCTTTTTTGATGATGACGACATAAACGAAAACGGGAAGTATGAGTGCATCGTAGAAACAAGTTTTGATTACGATACATTTGATGATTTACCGGTACTCGTTTCTAAACAGGGTAAGGCAAGTACCAAGCAGGGGTTTTTAGTAATTGAAAGCAAGGCTCAATGAGAGACTCTTCGTTACCCCAGACATCAGGATAGTTGCATCATTCAATTTATAGGGGCGGCAGAGGTTTTTTCTCATGCCAGAATATTCAATAGAGCGTAAAGAATCTACGTTATCAAAGCTATTAAATCCTGATCGTTACTCAGTCGCTGAGATCTCCGCGATGGAAGGAGCCAGCGAACAAACCCAGTATGCTTGGCGAAACAAAGCCATGCAATAATTCCGGAGTTATAGCACCTAATAAGAAGTCACCCGAACGTTGGGTTAAACAAACTCCTGAATTCAAGCGAATGGACTTGGGAGGCCTAATAAACTGGTGACGCCTCACTGGGAGTATCTGAGCCTGGGCGCGACTACGCAAGAGCGCGCGCAGAACTACCGTCCGTTCTTTGATGCCCAAGTTCGCCCTGGAATATTGAAGCAGATTCGACAATCAACACGCAAAGGATTAGTAATAGGCAACCAGCGATTCACGCAAGAGATCGAAGCACTCACTCTAAGGCGTGCTAGGCCGGCACGCTTAGGAAGGCCGACCGAAAGTAATTTGAGCAACTAAGTCAATCTGACCCTAGTGATTGCAGTCTACTTTGACACGAAGATTGGATTTTTGATAAGGTCTGCCAAAGGTAGAGGCGCTAGTAACACGCCGAGAAACGTTGCTATATAAGTCGCACAGCAGGTAGGCGACTATCGATTGCGTGATATAGCTCAGTATTTTGCCCCTCAGCGTTGTGGCGATTTATCGAGCGCTATTTCTGATATGACCATAAGGATGAGATATGGGAAACAGCTGCGAAAACAATTAACAGGTATTATAAAGACCCCTAACCCCTAAGTTTCCTATACCCCTAAGGCTCTTTTCACTTTGTGAAGCCGCCGCCATTGTTTCGGTGTGTGCTGCGTCCAGCGTTTAAAAGCCCGGTTAAAGGCGCTGCTATCTGTGTAACCGAGGTAGTCAGCCAGTTGTGCTATCGGCATGTTTGAGCTTTCTAGTCGTTCCATCGATACCCGTCTGCGTACATTCTCTAACAGCTGAGTAAACGACGTGTCGTTCTTCCTCAGCATTCGATGCAGGGTTCGCCTGTGGACGAACAGCAGGCTAGCAATGCTTTCAACACAACATTTACCTGCCGGCAATGTTTGATGAATTAGATGTTCTACCCGGGTAACAAGATCGTCTTCTGCGGGCTTACTCGCCAGCGCAACTTGTTGCGCGAGTATTTTTTTTAACTGCGGGTCGGCCTCGGGAATTTTTCGTAGCAGATCTGCCGCATTGAAAACAACTTGGTTGCGTGCCTGACTGAACAATACCGGAGCGCCAAAGATGGCCTTATAATCGATCTTTGCATCGGGACAAGGATGGTGGAAATGCAAACAACGCGGCACCCAATGAGCATCGCTTAGTGCGCGTATAATGACCAGGCCCTGTGCGATGGCTCCCTCATTGCACTGGCGGTAAGTGCCGCCTTCGTCAAACGCCATAAAACTCACCATGGCAGTCTCATTTTCGACCAGCACATCGATTCGCGCTGCGTGTTTAACGTGCAATGAGAAATGCGTACAAAATTCCTCCAGAGCTTCGCCCATGGTGCGCGATTGGCGCATTAAATAGCCTACCAGGCCTAACATGTTTATGTGTTGCCGCATCCCCATGTTGGCTGCAAAGCACACCCGCCCACTTATCTCGGCGGCGTTAGTTAGCAATGTCTCGACCTTATCGTAGTCAATCCAATCATCAACCGAATGCTGCTCAAAGTAATCAGCCGGTAGATTTGATTTATGCAACACATCTTCAACGCTCACATCCAGGCTTTTGAGTAAGTCCTCAAAACCATCAATTGCAGCAAGTCGAACCTGGTTCATATTGTGAGAATAGACCTTAATTTGATTTCGGTAGGGTCGGAATCTAGTCAGAATACGTCAAAATGTCACGAAATGTCTATTTTCTGTCCCGAATATTCAAGAATTATTGGTTCGAGCCCTCTATGATTTTCTCATCTGAAAAGCAGTTTGCCCACAACGACCAATTTTTGGGCTAAATAAACTAAGGCCAACAGGAAAGCACAATGACAGCAGCAATTCATAAACAGCAACGACAAAGCAGTAGTGACAACAGTGCAAAACCAGCTAATCCAGATCGACAAGCAATGGAAATAGCTCGCCAGCACTCCGG
Organism: Polaribacter sp.; assembly: GCA_047621785.1. Lineage (GTDB taxonomy): Bacteria > Pseudomonadota > Gammaproteobacteria > Arenicellales > Arenicellaceae > Arenicella. The sequence goes on from JBLHMH010000169.1 coordinate 7,458, forward strand.
CAAATTCAGTTGGACGACAATGATTTTTTCGGTGGTGCTAATTCTGAGCCACGTTACTTTGCTTTACTTGAGTGTTGTGGGTGCTGTTTCAGCTGGCCTTGCCGTCTTTGGGCTTTCGGTTTTGACCTACGCACTTTATACGACAGTGCATGAATCAGTACACAACAATATCTCCGGCAACCAGAAACACCTGACCTGGGCGGATGATCTATTTGGCCGTTGTGCTGGTATTTTGATTATCGCGTCGTATACCGCGCACAAAGGCGCGCACTTTGCTCATCACAGTA
>JBLHMH010000170.1:0-7632 GCA_047621785.1 Polaribacter sp.
GCTAGCCCAATTGCTTGAGTTTGCGCGCAGTGGTGAAGCGGATATCTTGTTGGGCACGCAACTACTAACCAAGGGTCATGACTTTCCAAAGGTCGCTATGGTAGGTATCTTGGGTGCCGACCAAGGTCTATATAGTACTGATTTTCGATCCAGCGAAGTTTTGTTTCAACAGATATTACAGGTGTCGGGTCGCGCTGGCAGAAGAGATACGCAGGGGCGGGTGTTCATTCAAACGGCGTTTCCACAACACCCATTTTTTGATTGGGTTCGTGATCATGATTTTGACGATTTCGCGGCAAGCTTAATGGCAGAGCGTAAATTAGCTGCCTATCCCCCGTTTGGGTACTTTGCCTTACTGAGAGCTGAATCCGCATATCAGGGCAAAGCATTACAGTTCTTACGACGCGCAAAAATGAAGATAGGCTCACCGAATCGTCAAAATGGTGTGAGAATTATGGACGCAATTCCTGCGCCGATGGAATTTAGGGCCGGTAAATACCGGGCTCAACTATTGCTCTGTTCAGATCAAAGATCATCATTAAATAGAGTTTTATCTGCGTGGCTTGAACAATTGAGCCAAGATGCGCAGGGCCGTAGATTAGCGTCAGCGGTTCGTTGGAGTCTGGATGTAGACCCTTTTGACCACTATTGATCTAACTGAGGCATAAAAACCTTCGATTCATTGACGTTCAGTGCGCTTTTGCTGCTACAGCCGCTATGCCCACGGATTATAAAGAGTTAAAATCTGCGCTTTGTGACCATCTCTTTTCGGGGCGGCGGCCCTAGCCATGCAGCAACAACTAAACGACTTATTTACCCAGGCAATTAACCAGTTAAAAGCCGATTCTGTGATTCCAGCTGAGCATGAAGTGCGTCTGCTGTTTGAACGTACTCGGTCGAAAGAACATGGTGATTTTGCAACCAATGTGGCGATGACATTGGCCAAGGTGGCCGGGCGAAACCCTCGCGAGCTTGCTAATCTAATTGTCCAAGCGCTACCCAAAGATGATTTGATTACTCAGGTAGATATCGCTGGACCGGGATTTATTAACGTGTTTTTAGCACAAGACGTGCATTACACCGTACTCAATACTATTTTTACTGAAGGCGAGCGCTATGGCTTAGCGCCCGCCAATTCAAAGCGTAAGATCATGGTGGAATTCGTTTCCGCCAATCCAACGGGCCCCTTGCATGTGGGGCATGGACGCGGTGCGGCCTATGGCGATGCGCTGGCTAGAGTTTTGGCTGCCGCAGGTAATCAGGTTGAGCGAGAGTACTATGTGAACGATGCTGGTCGCCAGATGGATATCTTGGCGGTGAGTGTTTGGATTCGTTATCTTCAAGCAAATAAAGTCGATATTGCTTTTCCGAGCAATGCGTATCAAGGTGATTACATCGCCGATATGGCACAAGATCTGTGTGCCAAGCATGGCGACAGCTATGTGTTAGCAGCGCAAAGTGTAGTCGATGCACAAACCGGTCTGGAAGATGACGCAGCAATAGATGCTATTATTACTCTGGCAAAAGATAATTTGGGCGGTGATGGCTTCGCAGTGTTCTTTGAGCGCGCTATCAATTCGATATTGGCCGATATTAAAAATGATTTATCTGGTTTTGGTGTTGATTACGACACTTGGTTTTCAGAACGGTCATTGTTCGATAGTGGCAAAATTGACGCAGTAATTGAGCAATTAAAAGCATCTGGCCACCTTTATCAAAAAGCAGGAGCTTGGTGGTTTAAAACCACTGAGTTTGGTGATGAGAAAGATCGGGTGGTGGTAAGGGATAACGGTCAGCCGACCTATTTCGCCTCAGACATTGCGTATCATAAAGACAAGATAGATCGTGGCTTCGATGAATGCATTAACATCTGGGGTTCTGACCACCATGGTTATATACCGCGGGTGAAGGCCTCAATGCAGGCCTTAGATTTAGACCCGAATAAATTGACCGTACTATTAGTTCAATTTGCAGTGCTTTATCGTGGCGGCGAAAAAATCAAAATGTCTACCCGCAGTGGTAGCTTTGTGACACTTAGAGAGCTGCGTGATGAAGTAGGGGTTGATGCTGCTCGTTTTTTCTATGCACAGCGCAAATCTGAACAGCACATGGATTTCGATTTGGATCTAGCTAAGTCGCAAAACAACGATAATCCGGTTTACTACGTCCAATATGCTTACGCACGTATCTGTGCGATCTTTCGCCAAGCGACTGAGCGTGCAATAGATGTCAGTGAGATCCAGCACAGCGATTTTTCATTATTAAATGCAGAGCACGAGTTAGGGCTTTTAACGCTATTGCAACGATTTCCTGAGGTAGTAGAAAGCGCGGCCAATAATTATGAGCCACATCAACTGACTTACTATTTACGTGATTTGGCCACCGCCTTTCATTCTTACTACAACAGCAGTAAATTTTTGGATGCGCCAGCAGCTCAGCGTGATGCAATACTAGCTCTGTGTGAGGCGACCAAACAAGTTTTAGCCAATGGTTTGAATATACTAGGTGTCAGCGTTCGCGAGAAGATGTAATGTCTCAAGCCCGTAGAATTAAAAGTAAACCCGCGGTTAAGGCGAAGCCAGAGCCAGAGCCAGAGCCAGAGCCTAGAAAGCTGGATCTACCATGGGGCCTAATTCTCGTTGTGGTGGGATGTTGTATCGTTATTGCATTGTTGATTAATGGTGCTAGAACAGGTAATCCTAAATTTGGCGCTGGGCTCAATGAGATATTAAAGACCTTGCAACGCGAACCAGATGAAAACGCTGAAATCGCAGAACTAATCGAACGTAAAAGCTCAAAAAAGGAGTTTGATTTTTATACCCTACTACCTGAAATCGAAAAAGTCATGCCGGATGACCTACCCGACTCAGAACCGACTCGTGCACCAGACAATTTAGATTACTATCTGCAAGCGGCGTCTTTTCGAGACCGAGCAGATGCGGAAAAACTCCGTGCTAGGCTAATCCTAAAAAATTATAAAGCCATTGCTCAGGCACGCGACGTAACCGGCAAGGGAATCTATCATCGAGTTCGTATAGGGCCTTATCGAGACAAACGAAAAGCAAAAACCGCTAAAAATCAGTTGCAGCGATTGGGCGTACATCCTTTTATATTTTCGATAGAGAAGAAGTAGTAAGTTTTTCCTTTCTCATTTTAGTTTAGCCCTGAGTTTGGCAATGTATACTTCAAAGCCATGCATAACGATATCTCCATTTTATTCTCTGGCTTTAGTATATTTAGCTGTTTAATTTTATTGTTTGTTTACTTGTTTTTCTTGCAGGGAATGCAAAAAACAACTGCTTCTAAATTTTCATGCATTATTCTGTTGGCTTGCCTTACGATACTGCAAACTCTACATTATCTGTATTTTACTAGAGGCCTAGATTTATTGTCACTTAGGTTCTATGTGACAATATTGGTGATTATTCCATTATCTTTCTTCTTTTTTAGCCGCGAAGTTTTAGCACCAAAGGTCCAATATTCTAAAACGGATTTATTGCATGTTGCACCGACGCTTTTGTCGGTTTTCATTCCTCTTGAAGTTTTGCCTGCCATCGCATTTCTGATTGGGACAACCTATACCTTTTGGTTTGCACGACTAGTCCTGAAACTCAAAGTCCAGAGTGCTCGGTTCAAGATAGAGATGTTCTTTTTTGGTCTATTTGCGGCAATGGCGTTTTCTGCCTTGCTGTTAGGGATGTCCTTGCCCTATATCGACCATGATATCTATTACTCTGCGTATTCCAATGCCATTTCTCTTGCGATGATTTCGGTGGTGACCGCTCTATTGATTTTTCCAGAATTACTGAGTGACATCGTAGCCATCGCAGAATTATCGTACTCCAAGTCCAAGCTTGATGGCATCGACGTGGGTCAAAAACTTTCTGAATTAGAGGGTTTAATGAAAGTAGAAAAGCTCTTTGAAAATGAAGAGCTGACACTTTTAACAATGGCAGAGGTGGTCGGAATAAGCAGCCATCAGTTGTCTGAATTAATTAATACCGAATTTGGATATGGTTTTCTACGCTATATTCGAGAGTATCGAATAGATGAGGCTAGGCGTTTATTGCTAGACGATACATCAGTCTCAATTCTAGCCGTAAGCATGATGACGGGATTTAAGTCGCAATCAAATTTCTATACTGCATTTAAACAATCAACCGGTGAGTCGCCGGGTGGATACCGAACTAGACTAAGCAATAATTAGAAAACTAGTTCTTAATATATAATCCGCTAAAGTTTTATATACTTGTTTTTAAAGGATAATAAAAATATTTATTCGTTTTCTATATATCAGGAAGCGCAAAAAGCTAGCGAGCCTCAATCTGTGTCCTGAACTGAGAAACCACTCATGCTCACAACTAAAAAAGAGGACACATCATGTTTACCAGTGCCGCATATCTCATCTATATCGCTATCAGTGCAATCGTTACTGTTCTTGTCTCTCGGACCCTGTCTAAGAATGGGCAAACGTATTTGATTGACGGTTTTAACGGCAATGAAATTCTCGCCAAATCGGTTAATCGTATGTTGGTTGTAGGTTTTTACCTACTCAATTTGGGGTTTGTGCTACTGCGAATGAAAACCAACGTCTTGATAGATTCTATTGAAGGATTAATAGTTTATCTAAGCTCTGGAATTGGTTTCGTTCTTTTTGCTTTAGGCATTGCCCATTTCCTCAATATGTGGGTGATTCATAAATTTAGACAAGGTCAAATAGAAAGAAATCGAGTCGACCTTCTGCGACAAGTCGAGCACGTATAAGCCAAATTAATTCATTCTAACTATTAAGTAATAGGTGACATGTGGCTACACAAACCAAACATAGTCAATTTAATGCCCTTGGCGGTTTCTTGGTCGCAGTGTTGACATTACCTGTGCTTTACGCCCTGGTAACCTTCGACTATCGAGTTGCATATATCGTGTTTGTTGTGGCCGTGTTTCACGCGGCTCTTGCGTGGCCTATTTTCTATCTTCTGAATCAATTTAAAAGAGTAAATATTTGGACCAGCCTTTTGCTCGGTTTTAGCGTCGGGGCGCTACCTTTAGGCATAGTCCTATTTCCGCACAACCAAGGGCCTGGTAATTTTTCTTCAATGAACGGCGTAGATACGATGATTGATGGGGCCGCGACTCTCGCCGGATGGGTATACTACAGTCAAGTTGTCATGCTCTTCGGCGGATTTGGCTGCTTATCTGCTTTAGCTTTTTGGTTTTGCCTGAGTGCGCTATCACGTAATTAATTTAAAACCTAGTTCATTAACAGCACATAGATGTTTAAGGTACTGGCTAATAAAATCCAAGCTAAGTAAGGCAACAACATCCAGGCTGCCGAGATTAGGCGTGCTTTAAAGCACGAAGCGACTAACAGACCGACTAAGAGATCTAAGACAAGAATATCAATTAGCGCAACCCCAACCCAGTGCTGAGCAAAAAACAACCATGACCAAGCTGCGTTTATTGGTAATTGTGCAATCCACAATTGTTTGAGTCTCGAGTTGTTATGGTTAAATATTTTCCATCCGGCCAAGGCGATGAGCAGATAAAGAAAGCCCCAAACAATAGGAAAGGCGATATTTGGCGGGGTCCATGGTGCTAGATTGAGGCTTGTGTACCAATCGCCAGGTCTAAACAAACCTCCAAAGCCCATTGCTAAAAAGCTGATGCCTAAAAATATTGGCAATGTTTTCCAGTTCTTACTCTCGTTCATGGATTATTCCCGTTTAGCATTTTAAGTTTACTTCGGACTATTTAATGTCGTACTGTTCTAAGTTGTATTGAGCCGCAAGCCGAGCATAACGAACTCGGTTTATCTCTAAAAATGCCAAATCCTTTTCGCTAATGTCGCGTATTTTTTTTGCTGGGCTACCTGCCCATACCTCACCGGCTTTAACAATTTTTCCTGGCGTTACCAAGGCGCCAGCGGCCACCATCGCCCCACGCTCGACGATAGCGTCGTCCATTATGCACGCTTGAATGCCTATCAATGCATTGTCTTCGACTTTGCAGGCATGCAGGACTGCAGAATGTCCCACTGTTATACCGTCACCTAAATAACAACCCTGGCCTAACTCTGCACAGTGAATCATAGTCAGGTCCTGAATATTTGTGCGCCTACCTATGCGTATTTTATTTACATCGCCACGTATCACACAGCCATACCATATGCCGGACTCTGCACCGATGTGTGTATCACCGATAACAGCAGCGGTTTGGGCAATAAAAGCGCTAGGATGTACGGTTGGCAAGACGCCATTAAATGGTAGTTGGTTGGGGTATCTAGAATTGTTCATTAAGCTTGTGTAGCAGATAGTGTCGGCATACTATTTAACCACATTTGTGGTCAGTAAAAAGTTAAACCCGGGTGATTCATTGGAGGTTGGAACGAGAGGCTAATGATCAAGACCCAATGATTCGAGTAAGTTTCTGAGCGTGGGTAAGTCACAGGCCTTGAAGATATCTTTTTCGTATTAACGTTCTACAGGATAATTTGCGTTACACTCAAATTTAACCAATCGCTATAAAGTACGTATGCCACACACTCCTCTTTCTCGGTACCAGGATGATCTTAACAAGCCAGATTTTGAGGCGGATCCTGCTCAAAAATTGGCAGTAGAAAAGTTACAGCGTTTGTACGATGAGTTGTTGGCCTACCAAGCGCCGTCAATTCCTTTGCTCACAAAGCTAGGTTTAAAAAAGGCCGAAGCCATAAGGCCGGTGCAGGGTTTGTATTTTTGGGGTGGGGTCGGACGAGGGAAGACTTATCTAGTAGATACATTTTTCGAGTGCCTGCCGTTTAAAAAAAAAATGCGCATGCATTTTCATCGGTTCATGCACCGTGTTCATCTTGAGCGCAATCAGCTAAGAGACAAACAGGATCCGCTAAAGATTATTGGCAAACAATTTGCCAGTGAAGCTAGGGTCCTTTGTTTTGATGAGTTCGTAGTCAATGATGTCGCTGATGCGGTAATTTTGGTGAAGCTAATGCGGGTTCTATTTGATGAAGGTGTGACCCTAGTCGCCACCTCTAATGTGGAGCCGCTAAACTTGTATAAAGGAGGCCTGCAACGCGATTTATTTCTACCCGCGATTGATATGCTTTATGAGTTTACTGATGTTGTGAATCTTGATTCTGGAATTGATTATCGCCTGCGTTTCTTAGATAAAGCTGAAACCTATTTTCAACCTTTAGGTGAGAGCGCGCACGCAGGCATGCAGTTCAACTTCGAACATTTGGCGCCCGATGCTGGGATTGCAAAGGCTTGTATTGAAGTGGAAGGCAGGCAGTTAAGTTCGATTCGCCGTGCAGATGGGGTGATCTGGTTCGATTTTTCAGAGCTTTGCGACGGGCCACGGTCGCAAAATGATTATATTGAGTTAGCGCGTTGTTTCCACTCCATCCTGTTGGAGAACGTGCCAGTGATGGATCGCCTAAAAGAAGATCAGGCGCGTCGTTTCATTAATTTGGTGGACGTGTTTTACGATCACAATGTTAAGTTAATCGTTTCTGCTGAAGTGCCAGCTAGTGAGTTATATGTAGGCACTCGTGTAGAGTTTGAATTTAAACGCACGATCAGCCGATTACAAGAAATGCAATCGCATGACTATTTAGCCTTAAGCCACAAAGCATAG
>JBLHMH010000171.1:0-7561 GCA_047621785.1 Polaribacter sp.
CTCCAACCTTAACCGATAAAAAATTGAAAATCGCTCCTGCTGAGATCCGCTGCAAGCCTTTCACTCGAACATCAGAGACTACGAAGGGTTGTTGCGCAAATACCACAGACGTGGTTACTAGCAATATTAGGGAAAGGCAAATTTTTCTTATCATTATTTTCTCATGCATCTGCATTCGCAGTTTTAGGATTCGATAATATCTAGGGGTTATCTGGTTGTGATTTAGGCTAAGCCAAAACCAATTGAAAGCGGTTAGCAACACGAAGTGACATAAAAGCCGTTAGCGACACGAAAAGCCTTAACAGACTAAGTATCAATGATTTCTATATTTTCGATCAAAACAACAGCTCGAACAAAACTCGTTGGACTTGTCTCATTATTTTAATTCAATAATCTAAAAATATCATTATAAAAAGCGAGACTCATCAAACAAATCAAGAATACGATGCCGACTCTTTGTCCAACTGCGAACACTTTTTGTGACACATTTTTACCAGCAACTGATTCAACCGCATACATCATTAAATGACCACCATCTAACATCGGAATTGGCAATAAATTCATCACCCCGAGACTGATGCTTATCACCGCCAAAATATGTAAATAGTAATCTAGCCCAACTTGTATCGCTTGACCGGCAACACTGGCTATAGTGATCGGCCCACTGATATTCTGGTGCGAAACTTGTAAGGTCAACATTTTCCAGAGCATTCGCACGGTTACTGACGACATTAACCAGGTTTGCTCGACACCAAAACCCAGCGCCTGCCATGGAGAACGTTCTACGTTTACGATCAGCTCAGGGCTCAAATCTTCTATCTTCGGGCCAATACCTAACCTGCCAACTGTTTCACCATTGAAATCAGTACTTTTAGGCGTCGCAGAAACTCTAATGTTAGAATCGCCGCGCCCGATATCCAACGACAGTTGCTTGTCAGGTGCGCCACTAATAACCTCTACCAGCTCTTGCCAAGTGCTTATCGGCACCCCATCAACAGCTCGAATAATATCATCCGGCTGAAGCCCTGCTTTGGCAGCTGCAGAATTATCCAGCACACGATCGAGCTGAGTGGTCGCCTCTGGAAAAACTGGAACTAGGCCGAGTGTTCTCGTTAAAAAGGAAGGGCTTATGTTATAAATCGGAATATCAGCAACCGACAACGAGATATCTTTAATGGTGCCTAATGGCTGCTCAAGTCTTACCGCTATATTTTGGCCCTTTAAAACTTGGTTAAACACATACAGATCGTGTTGACCAAAAAATTCAACTATTTTATTGTCAACTTCAAGTATTCGGTCACCCGGCTGACCACCTGCTTTTGCAACAATTGATTCGCTTGGCACATTTCCAAGCAATGGCAGACGAGATTCTTGGCTCATCATACCCAGCAACATAAACAAAATAATTGCGAATAAAAAATTGATGGCAGGTCCTGCTGCAACAATCAACGTTCGCTTCCAGATCGGTTGATAGTCAAAAGCACGATGTCGTTCATGTTCGGCTACTGGCGCATCAATATCACCTTCGCCAAGCATTTTCACATAACCACCCAATGGTATTGCAGCAATTACGTATTCAATTTGGTCCTCGCCATGTACTTTTTTCCACAACGGTTTCCCAAACCCGATTGAGTAGCGTAATACCTTGACTCCTAACTTGCGAGCCACCCAAAAATGACCGAATTCATGAACCGCGACCAACACTCCGATGGCGATAAAAAAACCGACTAAACTGTATAGAAAATCCATCGTTGCTATATTCTTTGAATCTAAAAAAGGTTGTAGGGAAGACTAAGTTCTATGCTCATAAAAAAACCTAGTGCGGTTAAACATCTAAATGACTTTTTGACTTTACCGCAGTTTGCACATGGTTTAATTGACGTTTTATGATGCGAGAGATTCTATAGCCGCGAGTGCTCGCTCTCGAGCTTCATTATCAATCTGTAATACAGCTTCAACGCTAACTAAACTGATAACCGGCATTGAATTCATCACTTCTTCGATAACAGCCGGTATTGAGGTAAAGGAAATTCTGTTTGATAAAAAACTTTCCACGGCAATTTCATTTGCTGCGTTGAGTACTGCAGGTGCTGTGCCACCCTCTTCTGCAGCTTGACGAGCGAGGCGAAGGCATGGCAGATTAGCCATGTTAGGCTTTTGAAAATCCAGCCTAGCAATATCGGTCAAACTTAAGGTTGCTGCTCCAGAACTAATACGGTCTGGCCAGCTGAGGGCGTGAGCAATCGGTATACGCATGTCTGGTGCACCCAATTGGGCTAGAAACGAACCATCTTGATACTCAACCAGTGAGTGAATAATGCTTTGAGGGTGAATTATAATATCAACCTCAGAAGCCGGGATACTAAACAAGGCAGTCGCTTCAATCAACTCCAAACCCTTATTCATCATGGTCGCTGAATCAACCGAAATCTTTCGCCCCATAGTCCAGTTTGGGTGAGCACAAGCTTGTTCAGGGGTTATGTTCGACAACTCGCTCCAAATCTGGCCTCTAAATGGCCCTCCAGAGGCAGTGAGATGAACTCGCCGTACAGCGCGGCTAAATTGACCATCCGGCAGGCACTGAAAAATTGCATTGTGTTCGCTATCGATAGGAAGAATTGTTGCTCCCGACCTAAGCGCTTCACGCATAAATAAATCACCGGTCATAACCAATGGTTCTTTATTCGCAATCAGTACTCGCTTAGCGGCCCTGACGGCCTCGAGAGTTGGCAATAAGCCTGCCGCACCAACGATAGCAGACATAACCGAGTCCACTTCTGGATTGCTCGCCAAATCTAATAATGCTCTGTCACCTGCCTGCACTTGAATATGACCTTCGCCAAGCTTGGCAAGTTTGTCGTTCAATTCTTGAGCCGCTCGACTGCTTGCCATGATCGCTATTTTAGGTTGATGCGATATGCATTGTTCAAGCAAAGTATCAACACTGGTCGACGCACTCAGAGCAAAAACGTTAAATTGATCTGGGTGCCTCGCTACCACATCCAGAGTACTAGTTCCAACCGATCCAGTGGAACCGAAAATTGCGAGGTTTTGCACTACTTAGACCACGTAGCCTAGATACAACAACCCAAACATGAAAAACGGTGCGCCTGAGAGCAAACTATCAATGCGATCCAACACCCCACCATGCCCTGGCAAAATTTGGCTACTGTCTTTGAGTTCAGCGAAACGCTTCATCTTACTTTCAAATAGATCACCGAGAACCGAAACCAAAACTGTGATGCCCACCGTCAAAAGCAACAACAACGCCTGTTCGGAGCTGAAATAATAAAATATCACTGGCACACAAAGTAACATCGCTAAGGCGACTCCGCCAAGCAAACCCTCTACCGTTTTCCCGGGGCTAACTTTAGGGGCTAATTTTGTCTTGCCAAATCGCTTTCCTACAAAATAGGCTCCCACATCAGCCGCCCAAACACACACCATAAATAATAGTATCCATAGTGGTCCGTTGCTCAGCTCTTTTAGTTCGATAACAAACAAACAGGCGCTAGACAGGATAATGATTCCAATCAATAATTTAATGATTTTTTGGTGTAAAAACTCGATTGCTTCACTTAAGGTAAATAGGAATAACACTCCCCACAGAACGCAAAGGCTTGGTACCAAAACAAAAAGAGGCACAAATTTACTTTGGAGCAGCGCTGAAACGATTATAAAAACCACAAACGAGCCAATTCGCCCACTAATCTGGGTGATTTTACAAAATTTTAACCACTCCCAAAAACCGATAAGGACTGCAATATTGATGAAGAAGCGCCAATAAATCGATTGTTCTGCAAACAAGGTCGCTAGTAACGCGATAACTAAAATTGATGCGGTTATTATTCTTTGTTTTAGCATAATTATTATAATGTTGAAAATGTTCCGGCCATCTTATCGCAGCCTGATATCGTTGCTAGTTAAGAGACTTTATTCGAGTTTTTTGTATTGTGGACCTGTGGAAAGATCAGAAATATGCTCAGGCTCACTCTGCTGATTGGCTTGCTGTGGCGAAATCATTGTCACATCGCCTGCATCTACGGTTAATTTATCTGTAGCTTTACCAAAGCGTCGATCTCGACGAGAATACTTAAGCAAAGCTTCAGTAAACGCCTGAGCGTCGAAATCTGGCCACAAAGTATCAACAAAATAGAACTCAGCGTAGGCCGCCTGCCATAAGAAAAAATTACTAATACGATATTCACCACTAGTGCGAATAAATAAATCTGGATCAGGGATGCCAGTTGTTGATAAATGTTGACTTATCAAGTTTTCATCAATGTCGAGTGGGTTGATCTCACCTGAGGCAACTTTAGTCGCCAATTGCTTACAGGCCTGCGTGATGTCCCAGCGGCCACCATAATTTATTGCTACCGATAATACCAATTTATCATTATTGATGGTTTGCGCTTGAGCATCCTTCGCAAGCGATTGAATCCGCTCACTAAACTTATCAAGATCACCAATAAATTGAAGCCGGACGCCGTTTTCATTTAGTTTTTTAGTTTGGGTCTCTAACGCGTTGCTTAGCAAGTCCATCAACGCGTTAACTTCATTACTAGAACGATTCCAATTCTCACTACTAAAAGCAAAAATGGAAAGGTAAGGTATTTCGTGTTGCAGACAACCCTTTATTATTGCTTTAACCGAATCTGCACCTTTTTTGTGCCCAGCTATTCTGGATAGGCCCTGGGCATTCGCCCATCGCCCATTGCCGTCCATAATGACAGCAACATGCTTAGGGTTTGGCTTAGTAATCGATGAATTATAAAGCCTTTTGGTTGGTAGCAGACGTTTTAGAAACTTAAGCACTTGGTTATTCTTTACAAATCTATGCATGAGCAAAAATTGAGATAGACAGAGTAGGTATTCACTAGACCTTTAAAATCTCAATTTCTTTCTCGGCAACCACCGTATCGATTTCGGTCACATATCTATCTGTCATTTTTTGAATTCGGTCTTGCGCATTTCTATCGTCGTCTTCGGTAATATCTTTATCACTAAGCAGGGACTTAAAATCACTATTCGCATCGCGTCGAATATTTCGCACTGCTATTTTACCGCTCTCGCCTTCAGTCGCAGCGATTTTAACCATTTCTTTACGTCGCTCCTCTGTTAATGCTGGCATTGGAATTCTAATTAGATTTCCTGCGGTCATCGGATTCAAGCCTAAATTTGCTTCCATAATCGCCTTTTCGACAACTGGAATCATCTGTTTTTCCCATGGCTGCAATGCTAATGTGCGGGCATCTTGAACGGTAATGTTCGCAACTTGATTGAGTGGTGTTTGAGTTCCATAATAGTCAACCATAATATGGTCTATTACGGCTGAGCTAGCACGTCCTGTGCGTATTTTTGCCATGTCTGAACGCATTGATTCAATGCTTTTTTGCATGCGCTGTTCAGCGTCTTTGAGTATATCTTCAATCATTTTTCGCCTCGCTATTCATCTCTTGTGTAATGCTAATCAAAGTCAGCGCCATGGGGGCTGCAGTGTTGGCCAGAAGTACTCGCATTTAGTAACCGTTTTTTCTAAAATAATTGCTTAACACAAAACCTAACATCGGATGTTATTGCCAAAATTTGTTTTTGTAATTCTAATGCCTCGTTAATGGCAAAAAACACCATATACGCGCATCACTTAATCATACAGGGCATCAAGCATTAGCGTTGTACACTTATGCACCGATTAGCTACTAATCAGTGTACCAATCTCCTCACCTAAAGCCATTTTAGTTAATGAGCCCGGTTCAGTAATGGAAAGTACACGCAGGTCCATATTATTATCGCGACAAAGAGCAATTGCAGTTGCGTCCATCACGCCGAGGCGCTTTTGCAGAACTTCGTCGTAGCTAACCCGCTCATATTTTACAGCATCGGGGTTTAATTCTGGATCCGAGTCATAAACGCCATCTACCTTAGTCGCCTTAATCAAAATATCCGCGTTCATTTCAGCAGCTCGTAGGCTTGCCGCGGTATCGGTAGTAAAGTAAGGGTTACCGGTTCCTGCTGCGAATATAACTACGCGCCCCATATTAAGATGTTTCAGAGCACGCAAACGAACATAGGGCTCGGACACTGGCGAAATAGGAATTGCCGATTGAACTCTGGCTTCTACCCCTATTTGCTTGAGTCCTTGCTGGACAGCTAGGGCGTTCATGACGGTGGCTAACATGCCTATATAATCTGCTGTTGCGCGTTCTATCCCAGACTCAGAGGCACTAATGCCACGGAAAAAGTTGCCACCGCCGATGACGATAGCAACCTGCACTCCGGCTTCAACAACGCTGGCTATTTCCTTGCAGACGTCATTTAAGATTGTTGCGTCAATGCCAAAAGCTTTCTCGCCACTGGCACCCGCCAGCGCTTCACCACTTAACTTGAGTAATATGCGTCTAAAACCAGATTTGGGTTGATTTGGCATGAGCGTATATTCCTCTTATAAATAAGCGTGACTTAAAAGCTTTAAGGGCTAGGCACTGTTAAATTGTTATTCGATATATCGCAGTTACTGACCAGCTTGTGCCCTTACTTCAGCAGCAAAGTCATCTTCTTTCTTTTCGATGCCTTCGCCTACTTCATAACGTACAAATTGCTTTACCTGTGCGCCTGCAGATTTCAGTAATTTACCGATTGTTTGATCAGGATCTTTAACGAAAGGCTGACCAACTAACGTTACTTCAGCCAAGTATTTGCGAACACGTCCATCGACTATTTTCTCCATAATCTCTGGTGCCTTACCACTGTCAGCAGCTTGAGCAGTGAAAATCTCTCGTTCCTTAGCCAGCAGATCTGCTGGAACTTGGTCTTCTGAAATACAAACAGGCTTACTAGCTGCAACATGCATAGCAACGTCTTTGGCTAAATCGTTACTGCCATTTTCCAGTTGAACCAATACAGAAATTTTGTTGCCATGCTGGTAAGCGCCAACAACTTCGCCCTCACCTGCCTCAACAAGCTCAAAACGACGTACAGAAATATTCTCTCCAATCTCTTGGATCAATGTCTGGCGCGCTGATTCAACTGTTTTATCAGCTTCAATTAAGCTACCCGAAAGCGCTTCCATGTCCGCAGGCTTATTAGCCAATACCGATTTAGCCACTTGATTTGCAAATGCCATGAACGCGTCATTCTTTGCTGCAAAGTCAGTTTCGGAATTAACTTCAACCGCAACACCAATATTGCCTTCGACTAAGGTAACAATCGTGCCTTCGGCCGCGATACGACCGGCTTTTTTATCTGCTTGCGCAGCACCACGCTTGCGTAATTCTTCAATTGCTAGTTCGATGTCACCATCGGTTTCGACCAGCATTTTTTTACATTCCATCATGCCTGCGCCAGTACGTTCGCGCAGCTCTTTAACTAATGCGGCAGTGATTGCCATATCTTCACCTATAAAATAAAAAGGTTTAAAATTTTGTGGGCTTGGTGGGGCTTCTTTAAAAGAAGCCGGGACTGCTCACCAACATTGCGATAGTTCGCAATTAATTATTGCCGGTGAGCAATCTATCATCAAAGCCAGATTAATGGGCCGAACAATTTCTTTTGTTAAGAAACT
>JBLHMH010000172.1:0-7552 GCA_047621785.1 Polaribacter sp.
CAAGTACAACGATTACAAAAGCATGATTTGGCTGGCTATGTCTATGCTGACGGTAGCATGCGGCTTTGTTGCTCATGGGCAAGCAAAGAGTCTGACATCGCGAAGTTTATCGACTGCGTGTCATCCGCGACTTCAAGCTAGTGCGGGTAAGCGAGACCGCTAAGCAAAAACACTAATTCTCTGGCAGTAAACCTCAATTGGTCGTTTGCAGGGTTACCGAATCAATCCAAAACTCACACAAACGCAGAGCTTCACTGGCGGTAAATGTTTCTGGTTGCAGACATTTCTCTAGCCACAGTCCATCGATCATAGAACTTAAACCAATTGCGGCCATGCGTGGGGACAATCTTACTGATGTCTGTTGATCTAAGCGCACAAACATTCCTTCCAGGAAAGTCCAAGACGAACGATTAGTCTCATCATGAACTCGGCGTACCAGCTCAGAAGAATCAATCATTCCCCAGAAAACAATCCATGCCCTAAGGGTTCTTGTGTGCATAACCTCTACGCTAAATATAGCTTCTAAATACACCGACAATTGACGTCTAGGGTCTGACTCATAGAGCGCACATTTGTCTATAGCATTATTGAGGACAGCAAAAGCTAGTTGGCTATAAGTCGCGGCAATTAATTCATGAATCGAATTAAAATGATAATTGATAAGACCAATGGAAACATTGGCCCGCTCAGAAATCTTGCGGATCGAACAGCCCTCAGCGCCCTCCGTCATCAGGCAATCCAGAGTCGCTTCAATGAGCTGCGCCTTAGCTTCACCGTACTTAGGCGAGCTTGTGTCTTTTATTAATCTCTTGCTCACTAATCAAGCCTAGTCACATTTTGACATCTATCGGATCGCACAAACCAGCACAAGCCAGATATAAAAGCAGTCTTAAAAGACCATTTCGGGAACATCGTCAGGAACCACCAACTCGCCTTCAGTCAGATTCCTAATTTGCTCCACGCTTACACCTGGAGCGCGTTCTCGTAGAATAAACTTCCCGTCATTTATGTCCAACAATGCCAAATCTGTCAACACCCGTTTAATACAGCCCTTACCGGTCAGCGGCAGCGTACATTGAGAGAGTAATTTGGATTGTCCTGACTTGGATGCATGAGTCATGGTTACAATAATATTGTCCGCTCCGGCAACCAAGTCCATTGCACCACCCATGCCTTTGATTAATTTACCAGGAATCATGTAAGAGGCGATATTGCCTTGGCAATCTACCTCAAACGCACCCAACACCGTCAAATCAACGTGCCCACCACGAATCATCGCGAAAGAGTCAGCAGAAGAGAATAAAGATGCTCCGCTGACCATAGTAACGGTCTGCTTGCCGGCATTGATCAAATCAGCGTCCACTTCTTCATCTAGCGGAAACGGCCCCATACCCAGCAAGCCGTTTTCTGATTGCAGCATTACTTGCATGCCGTCAGGAATATAATTTGCCGCTAGGGTCGGAATACCAATTCCTAGGTTGATGTAGTCGCCGTCATGAAATTCTTGAGAGACGCGTTGAGCGAGTTGTTCGCGGGTCAAAGCCATGTCTTATACTCCTTATGCGCTGCGCACAGTGCGCTGTTCAATTGTTTTTTCAAAGGTGCCCTTAATCAGTCTATTCACGTAGATGCCTGGCAAATGAATTTGATCTGGATCGAGCTCTCCTACTTCGACAATTTCTTCTACCTCAACTACTGAAATCTTGCCTGCGGTAATCGCCATAGGGTTGAAGTTACGTGCGGTTTTACGGAATATCAAATTACCGTAACGATCAGCTTTCCAAGCTTTGGCAATGGCGAAGTCGCCCTGCAGCGCCTCTTCCAAAATATAGTGTCGGCCGCCAAACTCGCGCACCTCTTTGCCTTCTCCAACTGGAGTACCGTAACCGGTAGCGGTATAAAACGCAGGAATACCAGCGCCGCCAGCGCGCATTTTCTCAGCCAATGTCCCTTGCGGTGTGAGCTCTACTTGCAATTCGCCGCTCATCATCTGCGCTTCGAATAGAGCATTCTCTCCAACATAAGATGCGATCATTTTCTTGATTTGTTTATCCTCTAGAAGTAAACCCAAACCCGCGCCATCGACACCTGCATTATTGGACGCTACAGTAAGGCCCTTGGTGCCTTTGCGTTTGATCTCTTTGATCAAGTTTTCTGGGATTCCACACAGTCCAAACCCCCCAGCGATAACCGTCATGTTATCTTCTAGGCCCTCGAGGGCTTCTTCGTAACTATTTACTACCTTATCGAATCCTGACACAGAACACTCCGGTTAAATATGAGTTTGCTTAATCTTTGTAAAGACTGCAAGAAATCATTATATTAATCAAATTGTATTGTCACATGCTTGTACAAATAAAACCGATAAATCGACGCCTCTAGCCTTAGTAGTCATAAACTTTATGGACATTCATTTAAATAAGCTGAGCGTCGATTTTGATGGCCGATTTCAACTTAAAGATATCGATTGGCAAATCAATTCCAAGCAGCACTGGATGATTGTTGGTGCCAACGGGGCAGGCAAGTCGGCCTTAGCTGCGGTGCTGTGTGGACTTGGCGATATCACCCGCGGAAGCGTTCAAGGAATACCACCTAGGGTCGCTATTGTGTCATCCCAAACTCAGGCTGAACTGATTGCCCAAGAACTGAAAAAGGACAACGCCGATATTCTGGATGTGCTCAGCCAAGGCACTGCGTCAAGCGAAATTCTTACTCAGGATTGCGCCAACCCTGCATTAAAAAATCAGCTTGTGAAAATGTTCAGTTTCGAGCCATTGATGAACCGTGCCTTGCGTAAACTATCCTCTGGTGAAACCCGTAAGCTGATGTTAATTAAAGCGCTCGCGAGTGAGCCTAACTTACTGATATTAGATGAGCCATTTAGCGGTCTTGATGCCGGCACAACAGCCATTGTGCAGCAGCACTTAGAATCGCTAGCCGACAGTCTCCGCATGGTATTGGTGCTAAACCGCCTAGATCAATGCCCTAACTTTGTGACCGACATCGCCTTTGTTCAGAGTGGCCAACTGCGCCTCACCATAAGTGCTGACGATGAAGTTGCGCGCGCTGATCTGTATCAGCTATTGCACCTTAAAACGACAGATTTAGACGTGCCTCCCGCTGATTCACACAATGCAGTTCCGGCCCTAGACCCACAACAACCGCTAGTAAAACTGAGTAATGTTGCTATTCGCTACACCGACATTGAGATCTTTTCTGAGCTAAACTGGACCATTGAGGCAAACCAACATTGGCAACTTAGCGGAAAAAATGGAAGCGGAAAAACGAGCTTATTGTCGCTCATTACTGGAGACCATCCTCAGTGTTACAACAACGATATTCTGGTATTTGGATATCAACGCGGCAGCGGCGAGAGCATTTGGCAGATAAAGCAGTTCATCGGCTTTGTCTCTAGTGCTTTACATTGGAATTACCGAGTCAACATTAGCATTCGCAATGTAATCATCTCAGGTTTTTACGACAGCATTGGGCTGTATGCCAAAAGCACCCTGAGCCAGCAATTAATTGCAGATCAGTGGCTCGCGTTGCTGGCAATGAGTGACCATGCGCAGCAACCGTTTAACGAATTATCTTATGGTGACCAGAGATTGCTCTTGATTGCACGAGCGATGGTAAAACAACCGCCGCTACTCATTCTGGATGAGCCTTGTTTAGGCTTGGATGAAATGAATCGACAATTAGTCATCGCTCTAATCGAAAAAATCTGTGCTGGCCAAGGAACCTCTGTGATTTATGTAAACCATCACAGTGAAGATAAGATAGATGGAATCGATAACTACTTTGTCCTGGATCAATCCCCTTCGCTGGACGGCAATAAAACTTTACTCAAATACTCTATCGGCTAAGCGCAATACTTCAAGTCGAGATTTCTCCATACGACGCGATAGCGCACGAAATTCGCGTAGCAGAGATCTGCGCTTAGCGATTATTTCGGCGGTACCGCTGCCGGTCAACCCTTGGCTGCTTGCCATCCTGTAGCCATTTTCAAACAGTATCTTACCAATTGACGCCTCACTGCTTATACGCCGCATTAGATAGGCTTGCCGACCTTCTTTAAGGGCCGCTTGTGCGCAGCTCTTGCGGTCAATTGATTCTCCGAGCTTTAAGTCTGCTAGAACATCCAGCACTATCGTATAGGCTTCAACAAAAGGCAAGAATACTGCGTGACCAACTAAGGGTTGAAAACGATGTCTGAGACTTCGAAGCCCAGTGTCTCCAGCGGCCAATTTAGTTTGCCATTGCGGGTCAGCTCGCGACAATTCAGTTTCAAGATTCTCTCGGTACTGATCTTTGCTTGGATAGAAAAATTCAAATTTAAATAGATCTCGCAAGCGCTCTGTTTCAGCCCAGAAAACATCAGACGCCGAGGCATTGTTGCGTTCTTGCGCCTTGAATATAGATAGCTCGATAATTGCCTTATCAAGAAAATGATGAATAATTGAATTTCGGTAATAACTTGCAATGGGATGCTTGTTTGGTTCAATGGCATAAACTGTTGTTGAACCTTGGTCATAGCACACCAATAAACGACTATTAACCAGCGCATCAATCACTTTCTGAACAGCGGATAGGTTTTCTTGCGCCAGGTCTTCACTAAATCGGATATTTCGATCATGCGCCCATTTAATTATAAATGACAAAACGAAACGCAATTCCGCAAGCGTCATTCCCCGAGGGGAGGTACCAAGCAAGCTCAAACACAATAGAGAGGTTAGAGTCAGCGGCGTAACATTATTTGCATGCACGGCTACTTCAAACGCAATCTTAGATAAACCTATCCTGTCATTTGGCTGCGGCGCGTTTTCGACTATCACCGGCTCGCCAAAATCAACATACACCTTACCCATGGGCTGCCTTAAGCTCTTCAGATAACCGAGAAACCAAATGATCGATTCTGGCTTTTTCACTCGACCTGTTTGTTCCAGGGCATATTCTTCGACATCGCGAATCAAGTCGAAACTGGTTACTACCGGTATGATGTGAACATTTTTAATACTATTAACATTAGCGCTATCCAGAACGTACTTGAGTAGTCCATAGCGAGGCGGCATCAATTTACCAAGGCGCGAGCGAGTGCCTTCAAACGCCCAAGTCATTGGGAACCGCTTTTCTAACAAATAGCTCACATAATTACGTAAAACCAGCTTATACACCGGATTATTCTCAAAGTTACGCCGGATAAAAATAGTTCCGGCGCGGCGAAGTACATAACCCAAACCAAAGAAATCCAGATTAATGCCACCGAACACATGCAACATTGGCAGATCATTCTGATAGGCAAGATCAGTTGGCGTCACTCCGTCTATATAAGTCTTGTGTGTGAACAGAAGAATGGTTGGATGTTCCTGAATGGTTTCACGCAAGCGCAATAGTTCGCTGTTATCCACAACCACTTCGTTTTCGTATCCTTGGGACAACATAAAACGGTCGATCTTCGCTTTTATGTCAATAAATAAAGCGCTGGGCTTAGCAATCAACTCATTCATATAGTCGCGGGCTTCTCGATATACCTCGTTTTCCGGTCGATCTAGTTTGATGGCTAAGTTATTCATTGACTTTCGAAATTTGGGGCTTGCAGACAAACTGGCTGCAACAAAGCGAGGTACCTTATACCTCTGCCCCATCAAACCCCGCTCACAAACATCGAGCGTTAGTCCGGCTTGACGTACCACAAAACTGGCAAACTCCATGCGCCGAGACATATCACCAACAACTTTCTGTTGTTCAAAACGTTGATTCAGACTCGCAATAGAAGACGACTGACCGATTAGACAGTGAACTCGGTTTGGAGCCCGTTTAATAATTGCCCAGGCCCGCACGCGGCCGGGAGATCGGGGGTCACCAAATATAAGGTGTCTTTTTTTAGACGACTTACTGTTTAGCGCATCTGGAAGCCTCCATGCCATGCGAACCGGCACCACCAAAATACCTGGCTCGTCTTGCAGCCTATCCGCCAGCCTGACTAAACGCAGATCAGATGGGTCGTTTGAGGCGGGCACATCAATCCAATTCACGACTTGCTGTGATTCGCCGAGACCCAGCTCTGTGTTTAAATGGTCGAGTAAATATTTTCGCTCAATATTATTGCGCGCTTCGACGAGGAATAAACTCTGTCCACTAGTAAGTTGTTGCAGGGGCATTGCTATAGCAGTCATAGATAATATTTAAGCTAGACTCCGCAGTATAGAGGTATCTTTGCCCAGCCGTATAGTTTAACGACTCAAGGCGACCGGTTCTTCAATTGTGTAACTAATCAACGGCACGTCACCTCTCTGAGCTGCCCAGAAAATACCTTTGACGGTTTGCAAACCAAGGTTTCTGGCCCGAATTGCCATCTGCTTAGCAAGTTCCTCGCCGTATCTCTTAGTAGAAAAAGATTTGCTCAGGCTCTCGCCGACGTCGTTGGGCCAATTTGCTTCCCAATACCATGTTTCTTTTGTAGTGCCGTCTTTCAATCGGTAAGATTTACTATAAGTATAAACTCCAGTAATACCGGTTTTATTGTTTCGACGTTGAGCATTGCAGAATTGCCTACGACTAATTGGCGGGTGTTTCACTAGTATTTGATCGCGAAACACAATCGCTTTATGTAAGGCAGCATCTCTACTACCGCATTTTTTATCGGTGAAATTCTTCACATGACGCTTACCGACCCGGATCAAACTCACCCTCCAGCAATGCGCGTTTTGCCGCTCATCATCGATGCGTGAAATACCATACATAAGTTTTGAAGTTTCATTATTCTTGCGCATAATCTAGGTCTCGGCTAAGGACAGATATAAAATGTTGATTAATAGCTAAATAGCTAAATCCATTTCCTTATCTTGTGTTTAGCAAGATCCGTGCCAGTCGATTAGTGGCGTGAAAAACCTTTAGAACTGGTGGTTTCTAATTAAAATTCTGCCATCGAATGCACCAAAATGGTATTCGGTGCACAATAGTGAGTCATTGTTACAGCAAGATGAAGACAATGACTTTTCTATGCGATTTAGGCAGAAGTAGACTTTATTAAGAGTGATCTCGAAAGCCTAACCAAGGCCCAGAATAAACCAAAAGCCCGAATAAACCAGAGGCTTAGAAATTTCTTGGTATAGCGCAATAGACGGCATCTACACGCGTCGCCAATCTATTTACAAGCTCTCCTGAGCTCGTAAGACCTTAGCGCGTTTATCTGGTCCGTCGTGGCTCCAGCCTGGCGACCAAAATATATATCGAAGCTTGTCCTGCCATCTAGGAGCACGCTTAACATCGTGCAAAATGGCCCTATATTCGTGCGTTAGCACGTTCACAGGCCGCTGAGACGCCAAGTTCTCAGTCAAACCATATACCGGCGGTTCTGCGTCCAACTCCTCCGCGTAGGAGCCAAATAAACGATCCCAAACAATCAGTACTCCGGCATGATTTGTATCCAAATAACGAATATTAGAGGCATGGTGCACTCGATGGTGTGACGGTGAATTGAACAACCATTCAATTGGCCGAGGCAGACGTCGAACGGTTTCGGTATGAGTCCAAAATTGGTAAAACAAAT
>JBLHMH010000173.1:0-7546 GCA_047621785.1 Polaribacter sp.
ACGTGGGTTTAAGGTTGTATGAATTTGTAGGCCATCATTACTCAAATCTCGTTGCTGGTAACCGTCTTTCAATTTGTCTCTCACGAATCCCATAAATGAGGGATAAGAGAGTGGCGCAACACGCTCGGCTGAATTACTAATTCTTAGTTTGCTAGAAATGGCAATTTTATATTGGGTTTGATCTATGAGTTCTTGCTCGAGCATTGTTTTGAGGACAAGATTACGCCGTTGCCGAGCACGCTCTGGGTTTCTCATTGGACTGTAATAGCTGGGGCCCTTAATGATGCCTGCCAGCATTGCTAGTTCAGGTAAATCTAATTCGTGTAACGGGCGGCCAAAGAAATATTGACTGCCTAAAGCAAAACCATGAATCGCGCGATGTCCCGCCTGGCTTAGGTAAACCTCATTTAAGTAGGCCTGAAGAATTTCATCCTTGCTATAGTGCACTTCCAACAAGACTGCCATTATAACTTCGGTTACCTTGCGCTTAATGGTTCGCTCAGAACTTAGATAATAGTTTTTTACCAGTTGCTGGGTGAGAGTACTGCCACCCTGAACCACCCTGCCGGCAGAAATGTTGCGCAACATCGCTCTCACGATACCCAGTGGATTAATCCCAAAATGAGAGTAAAACTGACGATCTTCAATTGCGATCAGCGCCTTGATTAATACCGGTGGAACATCTTCGAGCTTCAATAAACTTCTGTCTTCATGGCTCATCGGTGAAACACTACCAAACAAGCGCGGTTCCAAACGGACTATATCTATCTTCCTAGCCGGCGAATTAGCGCCGCCCACATCGATGTTGATGATCTGCTTGTCACGCAACGATATTCTAAGTTGTTGCTGGCTCTGTAGACCGTCCCAAAAACGAAATTCGCGCTGATGAATCTCTAAACGGTCAGCTGTGATTTTGTAACTACCAACGCGTTGTATGTCTTGGCGAATCTGATAACCCAACTCGAGCAATTCAGCCTCGACCTGTTGAAGATCAAGTTGTTGACCGACATAGAGTTCCAATGGCCGCGTATATACATGCGCTGGCAATGCCCATTTCTGGCCTTCGAATTGCTTACGTATCTTAACGTCCAGGTAAGCTGTGGTAGCGAATAAGGCCAGAGCGCTCACCATGGCCATACGTAAACTCCAAAACTTCAGCCCTCGCACAAGACTAGCCTTGAGCCCAGGTTTGGCCGTTTTTGTGCGTGACCTAGCCGTTAGTCTGTTTCGAGACGCCGCTTTTATCGGCATTTTTTTGAGGTCTTTCTTATTGATTTTTCTACTGATTTTTTTACCAACCTTCTTACTGGTTTTTTTCTCCACCATAGCCGTTTTGCTTGTCCCGTCTTTTGACATCGACGGAGCAACTTTTTTAGGAGTAGTGCTACTTTGTATCTTTGATTTTTTTTTGGTCATTTGCCCAGCTACAAAAGCTTACAACGTTGTTACATGTTCTGTCTTCTTGGCGAACGATTATAACCAATAGCCTAACTTAGTGGGGTTTGATTAGTTATTGGTTAGAATCCGATAATTGATGGCGATCTACGCAGCGATTAGCAAGTTGCTTAAGCTCCACTTAATTAAAATAACGCTACTTATCAGGAGCTTAAGTAATTCAACATGAAATAAAATTTGGAGATTTTTTGACAATCCGAAGGAAACCGCTATCATAGAAATGCTGTACAAATAGCTTCAACACTTCATTGCCTAAATAGAATAGCCAAAATCGCCAGCTAATGACGGATAAAGCCCTAAAAGAAGAAGTTAATAATTACTCTGAATGGCGCTCACAGCTGAGTGATACCATTGCTGAGCTTAGTGTATTTCTAAAAGATAATGAAATTATTGATCTGCACACTCATCAGCAGTTTGAAGCTGTACTAGGGTCTCTGGCTGACGATAATTTGTCGATCGCCTTCGTCGGCGAAATTTCTCGCGGAAAGTCCGAGATGATTAATACAATATTTTTCGGAGGCTACAAACAACGCACCTTGCCATCAGGGGCTGGGCGCACAACCATGTGTCCCACTGAACTACTTTATGACCCGCAAAGGCCCTGCTCTATTCGCTTACTACCGATTGAATCAAGAGCCAATACAACTGCCCTATTTGAGCTTAAAAAAGATCCTCAACTCTGGACCGAAATTGAATTCGACCCTAAAGATCGCGAAAGTCTAAAACAAGCACTGAATGGCTTGACTGATAGCAAGCTAGTAAGCAAAGCTTATGCTGAAAAACTTCGAATTAGCTTGCTTCAAAGTGGAAGCGCCGATAGTGGTCTGCCGGTCAACGAATACGACGAAGTCGAAATTCCGCGTTGGCGGCATGCAATCATCAATCTCCCGCACCCTCTTTTGGAAAAAGGCTTAATCATCCTAGACACTCCAGGATTGAATTCGATTGGGGCTGAACCGGAACTAACAATCAACCAGTTCGCTACAGCACATACTGTGGTTTTCATTCTATCTCATGAAACTGGGGTGACCGCGACGGACCTCCAACTGTGGAAGGAACAGCTTGGTGGCACAACAAATAGCGATGTGGCTGTGACACTTGATGATGATACCGCTAAGCAAGCAAGAAGACCTGTGCGCAGGCTTGTTGCTCTGAATAAGATCGACGCGCTATGGGATGGTATCCGTAGCGACGAAGAAATAGATAAGGAAATAGACCGGCAGGTTTGGCAGACTGCAAAAACTCTGCACTTAGAACCTGAGAACATTTTCCCGGTATCTGCGCAAAAGGGTTTACTAGGCAGATTAAATAACGACCCCGAGCTGATTAAACGCAGCCGAATTACTGAATTGGAAAATGCTATCGCCGAACGCTTGGTGCCTGAAAAAAGGCAGATTGTGGCCAATAAGATACAGGCAGCCTTAGAAGGCATTATCGACACATCAAATTCCATTTTGAATGGTCGCTTAAATGAAACTAAAACTCATATAGCTGAGTTGCTGCAAGTAAGTAGCAAAAACGATGACGTCATTGCGCATATTATGACTAAGGCCAAATCCGAGAAGGCTATCCTAGAATACGAAATGCGACGCTACCAAGAAATGCAAAGCAACTACGACCAAGACGGAGCTCGGCTGCTTAGACTATTAAGTGATATTCGCCTCGAAAAATTAATTGTTGTCACAAAGCATAATATGGCTAGTTGTGCGACATCAATTACCCTGCAAAAAATTATTTGCAAGTACTTTGAAAAGCTTAATTGCCACTTAGATCGAGCCATCAGCCATGCCAATAAAATGGCGATGGCTTCGGAGAGCATCACCAATGAGTTTAGACTGGGCAAGGATATCTCGGGGCTTCAAGTCAGACGTTTACGTTTAGATGCCTTTAAATCAGAGATCAATAAACTTGAACAACAATTCAGTCACCTGAAAGAAACAAAGACCTTGTTTGTTCGCGAACAGATGACCATTACCAATCGGTTTTACGAGTCCGTTTGTGGCGCATCGAGAAAGATATTTAGTCGCGCCCTGCGCGATGCAAATAACTGGAATAGCACTTTGATGACGCCTTTGGAGACCTACATACGTGAACGCCAAGCTGAATTACGACGTAGACTCGACAGCGTGAAACGAATTCACAAAGCATCTAGCAGCGTTGCAGTCAGGCTAGCAGAAATACAAAGCTCTGAAGCGATTTTGCAGTCCCAACATGCGCGATTCGAGCGTTTGCAATTTCAACTGACCGAATTACTGATGCACAAGGGTACGGTTCATAAAAAGCGCAGCACTGTAAAAACGACGACTGCAGAAATTTTCTATTGGGAACATAAGGCTAATTTTTAGCCCCTTAGTTAGCCCCACTAATCGACCCAGATCTAGATCAAGCACTACCCTTATTTCATCTCCCTGAAATGCAATTGATTAGGCTACTTAGTTCTGATGAATAATTAACAGATTGTGTGATATTATTTGGCCGCTGGATCAACTGACACGCTGGCTAGCGTTGATCAAATATAATAGGTCAACCACAAGCTCATTTTACTATTAATCTAAGAACTATAATCAAAGCACTATAATCAAAGCACTATAATCAAAGCACTATAATCAAAGCACTATGCATCGTCTTATCGTCATTTTTTTCTGTATCACACTGAGCGCCTGTGCATCGCATTACGGCGCAGTAACAATTGTGTCTTCTCCGTCCGGAGCAGACATCATCAGCGATCAAGATGGAAGCATATTGGGCGTGACTCCTGCTACTGTTTGGTGGAAAGAGGACAACGGTCACCGTAAGTACCGGATTGTACGATTAAGAAAAGAAGGCTATCGAGAGAAGGTGGCCTCGTTCTGGCTTAGCATGAGTCACACCAGCCTTAAAAAAGCACAAAAATCACCTACTTCAATCGAAGAAATGTTACAGAAAAAGGATAGCTGATCGCGCTCTTAAGTATTCTTACCACACCGTACAAGGTGTATGAAAATAGGATCCCTACGCATGTTAAAGGGTGTTACAACTCGGGGTTGAGGGTCGCTAATTTTTTGTTTAACTGAGCTTCAGAGCTCTCGGCATTAAAATCTAAACCAGTTAACCGAGTGTATTTTGATACTAGTTCGGAAAACTTCTCGGCATGATCTTGGTCAATGAAAATACAATCAACTGGGCAAACTATGATGCATTGCTCTTGCTCAAAGTGACCCACACACTCAGTACACTTATCAGCCTCTATTTCAAAAATCAGCTCGCCCTGGTAAATAGCGTCATTCGGGCATTCTGGCTCACAAACATCACAATTGATGCACTGATCTGTTATATAAAGCGCCATTGAAACTCAAGTATAAAAGGGAGGAAGTTGGTTTGTTCAGCAAGCGCTATTTATCAGCTTTAACTTCGATCCACTTAGCGCCTAGCGACTTCATCACTGCGTCTGGAACAAAGCTAGAAACATCGCCATCATAATGCGAAATCTCTCTAACCAAGGATGATGAAATAAAATAATTAGCTTCCGACGGAGTGAGAAAAATGGTCTCTACGTTTTTGTCAAGACGTCGATTGGCCGACGCCAATTGGAACTCATATTCAAAGTCGGATACTGCGCGCAAACCACGGATAATGAACTTGGCATCCTTACGCCGCACAAAATTCACCAGTAAATCGTCAAAGCTATCAATACCTACATTAGGTATATGCGCTACCGCGTCGCGCACCATGTCCATGCGCTCCTTGATGTCAAACAGTGGGTTTTTGCGTGGATTATCTGATACCGCGATAATCACTTCATCAAAAATTTGTGTTGCCCGAGTAACTAAATCTAGATGCCCATTGGTGATGGGATCAAAAGTACCTGGGTAAATTGCTATTTTGCGCATACAAATTTTAACTATTTTCAGTTGGTTCAGGAAGAAGGAGCTGGTTAGTAATTTTTGCAACTAGCCAAAAATTTTCTATTGCCACCAGCAAATTGGTCGATAAGTATACAGTAACAAATCCTCTGATAGGCGCTATCGATGATAGAGCTGATACCTGCTCTGAACCGTTGTCCCTTGGCGGTGTAGCTTCCAGTGGGCTGGCATAACAAAATCGCGCTGCTTATCACATTCAAGATAAATTAGTGGAGCCTTAGACAACCACCCATTATTTTCAAGCAAGTCGACGCATTGTTGAATTACATCGGCTTTAAATGGAGGATCTAAAAACACGATATCAAAAGGAGCACTCGCCATACCGGATAGAAGTTTCAGTGCATCGCCAGTAGTGACTTTTGCTTTAGCGCCGTGTAAGTCAAGTCCTAAGGCTTCTATACTGCGATTTAGATTTTTTGCCACCGCCGAATTAGATTCAAAAAAGTGTACCTCCTTAGCGCCCCTTGAAAGACTCTCCAAACCCAAGGCACCGGACCCAGCGAAGACATCAAGGCAGCGCGAACCGGCCACTTCATGCATCAGCCAGTTAAATAGGGTTTCACGAACACGGTCAGTTGTAGGCCTTAAACCTTGCGCTTCGATGACCGGCAAACGTCTTCCGCGCCATTTCCCCGCAATTATGCGAATTGAGTTTGATTTAATGTGCTTGCTCATTGTGATTTCTTTAGCAATCCCTACAATATAGCAAATTCGCTGTCATAATTGTTAGTGCGTTGTAGCAATTGAGAGCCATCGGCGTTTGTTATAGCCCTCAACTTTTGTAAGAACTGGTCTTTTAAGAGCCGTAAAAGGTTCAGATAGAATAGTTACTAATCATGGTGCAGATAAGCGAGCACCAATAACCTAAGCGCTACTCATATTTAAGCGACGCATTCAGTAGATCTAAATGACATCTCCAGAAAACTCCGACAGCATCAATAATTTAGACAGCCCTACAATTCAAGGTGAAGTCTCGAATACGCCTACAAAAAAAGTATCGCGATTGTCAAAATTGTTTAGCCACGAGAAGACTTCTGATTCGCAGGATGCCGACAACAATGAAATCAAAGATGTTATCACCTCAAGCTCCGAAATGCCTGAGCAAGCATTAACTGCCAACCTTGAGCACACCGAGCTTGATGCCCGCGATGTTGCGCAACCGCTTAATAACGATTCCTCAGTCGAACAAGGTTTAGCACCGACCCGTGACGGCCTGATGAACAAAATTTCTAATGTTTTCAAACGCTCATTCAATCTTGATGACGAGCTGTTTGATGACTTAGAAGACTCGCTGATAAGCAGCGATATCGGAATAGAGGCGAGCCTTAAATTAGTTGACCAATTACGAGACCGAGTAAAGTCTGAAAAGATTCGAGATGCTAATGGAGTAATGGCTGGATTGCGGTCAGAAGTTTCTGAGATGCTGAAGGTGGCAGAACAGCCATGGATCATGGATAAGAAGCCATACGTAATTATAATGGTCGGCGTAAACGGTGTTGGCAAAACAACAACCACCGCAAAAATTGCGCACTACTTAAAACGGCACGACAAAACAGTAATGTTAGCCGCAGCCGACACGTTTCGAGCCGCAGCCGTCGAACAATTGCAAGAGTGGGGCCAACGCTTAGATATGACGGTGATCACTCAGGGCCATGGTGCTGATGCAGCGGCAGTAGCGCACGACGCAATGACGTCGGCCAAGGCGCGCGACGTGGACGTTCTTATCATCGACACTGCAGGGCGCTTACACACTCAAAGTGATTTAATGGAACAATTAGTGAAAATCAATCGTGTATTGCAAAAGATTGAACCGAATACACCGCATGAAGTCATTCAAGTATTGGATGCTGGCACTGGGCAGAATGCTTTGGCTCAGCTGAAGCACTTCCAGGAAGCCGTTGGTGTCTCGAGCCTGTGTCTGACTAAGTTAGATGGCTCAGCAAAGGGTGGAGTGGCAATCGCATTAAGCGAAAAATACAAGCTGCCCATTCGCTTCATTGGAGTCGGAGAAAGCTTCGCAGATTTGAAGGTATTCAATGCCAAGGAATTCGCCGACGCTCTGGTCCCTGCCTCTGTGGATCTTATCTAAACACATCCGTAATTCGCTCTAGCCATGATTAAACTGGATAAGGTTTCGAAGACCTATCAAAATGGCCACCAGGCGCTCAAAGATGTTAGCTTTGAATTAC
>JBLHMH010000174.1:0-7528 GCA_047621785.1 Polaribacter sp.
CCTATATTGGTCAAAACCGGCAATGGCAAAAAGACCAAACAAAAGATTAATGCAGACTCGAGTGACGTTCTCGGAGATGTGTTGGTATTCGATAATTTAAGTAAGTTTGTTGATGCTTTAGTATCTAACAATTTATAAAAACCATTAAAAGTTACAATATGATTTACTTCCGTTCAATCGCTTTCTATCTGGGTGAGGCGCTTTCAACCATCCCCTTTTTCATCATTTCGATGGCCGCCCTGCCCTGTCCACCGAAGATTCGTTCCAAAATGATTGCCGGTTGGGCGATGTTTGTAACATGGTGGTTGAAAGTGTGTTGTGGCTTAACTCATGAGATAGAGGGGGGCGAAAATATTCCCAATAAGCCCTGCGTGTTCGCCAGCAACCATCAATCAACCTGGGAAACGATCACCACTCAAACATTTTTACCACCTTTGGCATGGGTACTTAAAAAGGAACTATTTAAAATACCTGTTTTTGGCTGGGGATTATGGGCCACTCGCCCAATTGCCATTGATCGCCAAGACCGTAAAACTGCTCGAGACCAAGTTGTTCAGCAAGGCCAACAGAAACTTGATGAAGGGCGTTATGTACTTATCTTCCCAGAAGGAACCCGCACCAACTACGGTGAAGCAGGCAAGTACAAGCGAGGCGCTGCAATGTTGGCTCGCGCTGGTCAGGTAGACTTAATTCCAATTGCACACAATGCTGGTAAGTATTGGTCAAAGAACAGCTTGTGGATTAAGCCCGGTGTTATTCGTTTTGTTGTAGGCCCAAAAATTGAATATCAAGAGAAAACAGACACTGAAGTGACGAATGATATTAAAGCCTGGGTTCTACAGCTGAATTTATAGACTACTATGCTTGTGATAAGCCTGGCTGTCCTAGAATAGGGTTTATCAAAAAAACATTTTACTGCCCGAATAAATAAAATTGTAGCTAAAACCCTATCGATAGGCCGCCAAGCTGAATATACGCTAATAGGTCAGTAACTAACTATCATCAAATCTTAGGACAACACGTCAACAATCACCGCAGCAGATAAATCTTCGGAAGCGACTACAGCCCCAACTGCTCAGGCAGCTTCACCGATTGACTCAATCGCCTCTGAGATGGGCGAACCGAAAGCGACGTTGATGACCTAATTGTAAAGCAACTACGCGGGCCTATATTTTCATCTGGCATCTGGATAGGCGTATTAATTGGCGCCGCTTCAGCCAGTTTAGATAGAAATTGGTCGAGATTTCGAAACCGATTGATTCTTTCTGCGATCGTTTTAATTAGGCTTCGCGCCTGTTTCAGTTTAAGCAGCTTAGTGTTCACCGAAATGTCTCGCGATACCAAGCGCTTTAAAAAAGTGATATCCGCACCGAACCATAGCTGATTATTGTCAGTAAATTACGCATCCTATTGATGGTCAGTTATATACTGCTGGATCTTTTGGGGGATTAATCCGGTTGGCTTATTACGTTGGTATCATCGTTGATTTTGCTGACAAGGATACTCTTGCGAACTTGTTCTCAGGTGTATTCATCCTTGCAGATCGCCCCTAAAAACTCGGAGATTACGTCAACTTAGACACCGACGAGCGAGGCAAAGTCACCCACATAGGAATTCGCAGCACAGCTATTCTGACTCGCGATGACATCGAAATCACGGTTCCCCGCGCAATAATAGGCAACACCAAATTGGTTAATGAAAGCGGTGGACCCTATCAAAAAATGCGTTTTCGACTGGATGCTCAATGTGCGTATGACTCAGATCTAGACAAAATGTGTGGTCTATTACAG
Source organism: Polaribacter sp. (assembly GCA_047621785.1). Classification (GTDB taxonomy): domain Bacteria; phylum Pseudomonadota; class Gammaproteobacteria; order Arenicellales; family Arenicellaceae; genus Arenicella. Next base: position 1,791 of record JBLHMH010000174.1, read on the forward strand.
GGCATTCTAGAAGAGGAAGTGGACCTCGGCAAATACCCTGCACCAAGGGTGCGGGTACGTGGCTTTGCTGACAGCGCCATCAATATTCAGCTATTGGGCTGGATTGACAAACCAGAGGACCGCGGGCGGATTACCCACACTCTGTATATCAAAGTACACACTGAGATGCGTGAAGCTGGGATTGAGATTCCATACCCTAAGCTTGATATCCATATGATTAGTTAGCACTACTGACTAATCAACAAGGCATGCATCACCCTGTTACTGCGCCTGGCTAGCTTCTACCCGAGTGCGCTGCCAACAACTGGTCCACCCATATCGGCAGTACTTCTCCCGCTTTACCGTAAATCGCATCGTCAAAATCTGTTGCAACACTAGATTGTTCTAAGTTGATTTCAAGCGTATGCGCCCCCGCTTGATTCGCCATTTGTACAAAGCCTGCAGCCGGATAGACATTGCCAGACGTGCCAATCGCGATAAATAAGTCGCATTCTGCCAACGCCTGATAGATTTCATCCATATACAAAGGCATTTCACCAAACCAGACAATATGGGGTCGTAGCCTACCTGGTTGATCGCAACATTTGCATTTATCCAGGGTGCTTACGTCAGCATCGCAATCAAATATTTGGTTTGACGTAGTGCAACGAATTTTGAGAATTTCGCCATGCATGTGTAGCACATTGTGCGAGCCGCCTTGCTCGTGCAAGTTGTCAATGTTCTGAGTTATTAAAGTAAATGTTCCTGCGAACTCTTGTTGCAGTTTCGCCAGCGCTAAGTGCGCTGAATTTGGATGCACCTCGTTGCGTAGAATCGGCTGGCGACGCAGGTTATAAAAATGCTGCACCAATACGGGGTCTCGCTCAAACGCTTCCGGAGTTGCAACATCTTCAATACGATGCTCTTCCCACAAACCGTCTGAGGCACGGAAAGTTTTAATCCCAGACTCCGCAGAAATTCCCGCACCGGTAAGTATTACAATAGAATTGTATTGGTTCATCAACACCTTGTTTAGTCTAAACTTTTTGGGTTAATTTGCATTCAGTTTACGTTAAGGTAGATTCAGGTAAAGTTCGTTTCATCCTAACAGTAACTTCAGGAGAACCCTATGAAACCTTTTAATTCACTATCTAAAACCTCTGGCGCTTTCGCATTACTGAGTATTTTTATCGCCGTCACTGCACTGCCGAGTACCGCAGCAGCGCGCGGCTCAGTACACACCGACCTGCCGCACTTTAGTGTCGGCCTGCACGACAATAATCATGGTAAAAGATACCGTAATTCGCACCGTAACCGCCACTACAACAAGAATTCGCGTGGTTCGGGTCATTCAAACAGACACTATAAAAAGCGACACCACAATAATAACTACTACGGCGGTTCGTACAACAATAACTACTACGATGGATACTCTAGCTATGGCAATAAAAATCGTTACTACAGGCCTCATAATAAGCGCTATAACCGAAGCTACGATAGCGAATATTGCCCAACCACTGGATACTCTAGCTACAACTATTCAAACCGCGGGTGCTACTCACACGGTGATCATTACCACTGCGATGGTTAAGCTACATTTGGTTTGAAGCCTTATAATGAAGTATATTTAAGCCCTTAAAAATTAACTACCTTGGAAGTTAAAGTCTAAGTTCAGTGACGCAGGCCTATCCTAAAGTCTGGATAGGTAAGCGTCACGTTTAGTTTGGATAGCATTTTCTGGTTGCTGATCTTACGAGATTCAGATAAATAACTAAGCATTCCTGATGATAGTTCTGTCTCAGCTTGGCGCATTGAAATTTCAGTAAGCGGCGGTAGTCCCAACACCACACACGCAGCCTGCAAATATTCAGAAATTTTGCCAGGGCTTCCATCCGTTACATTAAAAACCTCGCCAGCTATTGGTTTACGCATAGCAGTAATAGCAACCATCGCGAGATCGTCCGCGTGTATACGATTAGAATAACCAGACTGTTGGGCGCGAACCACCGGTGTTTTGTTGTCTAAACGCTGGCGCGGTATACGGCTAAACGCATAAATCCCTGGAACCCGCAGCACATTAATCTCTACGTTATAGTCTTCACACCATGTAAGCCATTGCTGTTCAGAATCTAGTCGACGTTGACCCCGCTCGGTTTGCGGGTTGGTGGCGCTTTTTTCGGTCACCCACTCGCCGCGGCAATCGCCATAAACGCCCGTAGTACTAATCAGCACTATTTTTTTTGGTCTAAGCCCTTGTTTCCTCAATAGCTCAATTACGCGACGACTGCGGGTATCAAACAAACCTTGCTTAGACGGTGGTACTAAATAATATAAATCCGAACCCTGGATTTCTGCCGGCAGTACATGGGCTTTATCTAAATCTAATTGAATTGATTGAACATCCAGAAAAGCATTCTGTTGTCTAGCCTGGGCCGAGCGAGTGCAAGCCAGTATAGATGAATCAATTGCCGCATCTGGCGACTTTATCGGCGATGATAATAGTTGCGCTATGATTCGACGCCCGACGTCACCACAACCGAGTATTATAGAAACCCTGGAGGCCATTAATCGCGGCGCAGTTTATCAGACACCGCAACCGGCGTTGGGTAACGTAACACCACTGAATAAGAGGAACCTACGAAGGTAACTAAGGTTGCTAATTGTACAAAATATACGGTTACAGGCTCAATCAATGCGCTCTGCAGCGCAACGAACACAATCAACAACGAAAACTCACTCATTTGCCCTAAACGAAAACCAGTTTCCCAACCGAGTTTATCGGTCTCAGAAACTCTATGTAAAGCAAACCGAAAAGCAATCGGCTTAACTAGCAACATTGCTACACCAAGAGCCACCGCGGGAAGCCAGATGGTATCGAGCACCGTGATATTTAAACCGGCACCTAAGGCGAAAAAGAACAACACCAAAAAGAAGTCTCGTAGTGTTTTTAAACTTTCTGCAATGAACAGCGCGATAGGACTAGTAGCAACCGTAATTCCAGCAATGAACGCACCACTTTCATAGGAAAAACCAATGCTATGCGCAAGTTGAGCTATACCCATGCACCAAGCCAATGCAAGCAGAAAAACGTACTCTTGAATTCGATCAAACTTAAAGAACAGCACGAGTAACACATATCGTTTTAGTGTCCAGGCAAGTCCAATTAAAGCAGGTAATAATACGACTAATTTGGCTAGTTCCAACATCGTATTAGAATCAGATGCGGCTGCTTGAAGCGCGAGCAAAACCACAATCGCGATTAAATCCTGGAATAACAAGACACTGATAATTACTTCACCAGTATGGCGATGATGCAATACCGTCGTTGGCAGTAGCTTCAAGCCGATGATCGTGCTGGAGAACATACACGCTACGCCGACGATCACCGAATTGGTTAAATCAAAACCTGCGAGGGTTGCGATCGCCCAGCCTATTGATGCAAAAACGGCAGACGTTAAAATCGTAACAAAGGTAGTTTGCTTCAACAGATCCCAGAGCTTATGCGGGCTTAGGTTTAATCCTAATAGAAACAACAGAAAGATAATTCCAATATTGGAAATATCCTGAATTAGTTTTGTATCATCAACCCAAGCGATTCCCCACGGCCCTAAAACCATGCCGAGCACGATGTAGCCAATAATCAGGGATTGACGGGCAAACAGAGCAATGGTGCCAAATATTGCCGCGCCGACGAAAATAAGAAATAAAGTAAATACCATTGAGCTAGAGTGCCATGCGGCGTGGCAACTTAATAGAGTTTCGGTTCATTGCCTGGTTTCCATTTGATGTTACAGCCGATGCTCGGTGTTTGTTGTGGGTCAACCAATTGCTTATTTAGAACTGCTTGCAGTGCTGAACGTAAATTATCGCCAGTCGGCGGCTCGCCATTAGACGGCCTGGAAACATCCATTTGCCCACGATAGGCTAACTTATGGGCGCTATCAAAAACAAAAAAATCAGGAGTACAGGCTGCACCGTAGGCTAGCGCAACACCTTGGGTTTCATCATAAGCATAGGGAAATTCAAACCGATACATATCGGCAAACACGCGCATTTGCTCCGGTCCGTCTTGTGGATAATGTTGCACGTCATTGGCGCTGATTGCCAGCACCCCGAAGCCCAAGCGCTGATAATGGTTTCCTATTGAGCTCAGCTGCTCAACCAAGTGAATGACAAAAGGGCAATGGTTACAGATAAACATAAGCAACACGGGTCGCCCAGCAAAGTCCGAGAGCGACACAAATTGCTCAGTCTGGCGAACATTAGGCAAGCAAAAGTCGGTCGCTAGAGTGCCCAGCGCCGGCATCGTAGATTGTACTGCCGCCATCCCTATAATCTCTTCTCAAACATTCGTTTGGTTTTAGCGGGTAAAGTGGAGGAGTCCACATTCTGCTGTTCAATTTTTTGTAAAGCAGAATGGTCTTGCTCAGTTAGAACGTTTAATGGACGCCCTATCAACGAATAAAACTCGCTAAGCATGCGCAAACTCAGGCCCCATAATATTTGCTCTTTGTCGGCATCGATCATTACCGACGGCATCTTTACACTCAGATCATGGGGGTGGCGATGGTCGTGCGCATTATCGGGGTTATCCAGATAACTAATCGGCAACCATACCAAGTCAGCAACCTCATAATTGCCAACCGGCAATAATTCTTTGGTCGGCTTGAACACAAAGCAGGAGACATGCACGCTATATTGGTTATCAACCTTTAGTCCATAAACATCATCTATTTGTCCAACATAATCGACTTCGGTTAGAGCCAAACCAACTTCTTCCTTCACCTCACGAATCGCAGCCATTTTTGCGGATTCATCGCTTAGTTCAATTTTACCACCAGGAAAAGACATTTGGCCTGACCAAGGATCATTCTCATGCTTAGCCCTTTGCATTAACAGAACCTCGCTCCCACACTCAACATCACGAATGATGATTGCCACAGCCGCTTTTAGTAGGCTCTTATCAGGACTTCGAGAAGGCCGATAATCGGCAATAGTACCTAATTCCGTTTCGCTGAAAAACATGTTATTAATTTATGATAAACCTTAGAAAATAAAAAATGAGAACGAAAAAACTTAAATATGTTGCTACGACTGATTATGCCAAAGGCAAGCAAAGCATCCAATCTTTATACTGAGTAATTTCAAGCATAATGATCTTTTAGACCAGGCCTAATCCGAAACACAATTAAAAGATCAATCGTGCAGGCTTAAAATTCCGATGAAATAAGTGTCTCGAATTTGAAGTGATAACTGATGTCTCTACACTCGGGTGACGCCAAAACCGAATCGCTGCGTTCGGTCTAGATGAGTAGACGTTGGATTGTAAGCAGCCCTGAGCTTAAAAAAGACGAGGAAAGTCTTGCCCTAGATCTAAAGCGAAGCCCCAAACTGCACACAAATCAAAACTACCAACTCCAGTCAGTTCCTATCAAAAAGCCCGAAGTAGTACCAAGCGCTCGTATTTCTGGATCTTCCAGATCCAATGCAAAATAACGGTAACCAGCCTTAAATGAAACAGAAGGCAGGGGGCGATAGAGTAGCCCGGCTTCGACTTCAAACGCAGTTGCGTCATTATTTTGTAATTCGTCTTCCAATTCTGGAAAGTATGAGGTCAAGCCATATAGTTGTAAGGAGGGGATTGTGCTGTCTAGATTTAAACGACCAGAGATTGATACTTTTGGACCACTAGCTTCTAGCAGAGACTCGATAGTCAATTCTTGCCAGCCCAAACCCAGCTGAAAGTTGGACGAGTCTGC
>JBLHMH010000175.1:0-7458 GCA_047621785.1 Polaribacter sp.
TAACCTTTGGCGCATTTTTATACCGCTCTTGCACCTGCTTCAGCTGGCGTAAATACGCCGCTGCGACCGCTTCAGCTTTCTCAGAATGAGCTGTTAGTACACCAATATCACGAATACTCCTAGCGACGTCCTGAAGGCTATCGGCTTGATCGACATAGACCGTATAACCTAACTCGACCAAGCGCTGTATTGCGCTATGCGAATTGCCTGATTGCCAGGCGATAATTAGGTCCGGGTTGAGTTCAATAATTTTTTCAAAATTGGTTTTTTCATAGCCACCGACAATGGGTATTTGTGTCGCGGCTTCTGGGTAATCACTGTACTGCATCACTCCCACCAAGGCGTCGCCCGCTCCAGCACTGAATACATTCTCGACTATATGGGGTGCTAGAGCGACAATTTTACTAGCCGGCTCTGACAAGCTGATGGACCGGCCGCTGAAATCAACCACTTGAATTGCGAGCTGATCAATTTGAGCATCCACCGAAGCTTTGTCGTTGCAAGCTGCAATTAAACAGCATGCGGTGACTAGGACCACGTAATTTATGTAACAATGTTTCATTGCATTAAATCCCAATGACCACCGGCGTACCACTTCTCGAATGCCTGACGATTTCGGCCTGAATACCAAAAAGACGACTAATATTGTCAGCCGTAACAACTTGTTCAACTGACCCGTAAGCGATTTGCTCGCTACACAATAAGGCCAACATAGTGTCCGCATATCGGGCAGCCAAATTAATATCATGCAATACCATCACAACCGCAACCCCCTGCTTCGCAAACTTGCGAACAGCCAACATTAAATCACGCTGGTGGCCTAAATCGAGTGCCGTTGTAGGTTCATCCAATAGGAGTAAGCGCGTGCCATTAGCAGCATCACCTGCATCCCAAATCTGGGCTAAAGCTCGCGCTAGTTGGACGCGCTGTTTTTCGCCACCAGATAATTCCGTGTAAAAACGATCTTTTAGAAACTTGATGTCCATCAGCGACAGAGCTTGATCTACGACTTGTTGGTCGCGCGCCCAGCCACTGCAGTGTGGGATACGCGCCAGATTGACAACTTCAGAAACGCGGTATGGAAAGTTCAATAAACTCAATTGCGGTAACACGGCTATTTGCCGTGCGCGCTGTACTGGGGTCGCTGCTAGACCAGTGATTATCGCCTCGCCGGTATGTTGTATATCACCGGCCAATGCTTTAATCAAAGTTGATTTACCCGCACCATTCGGGCCAATGATTGCCATTATCTCGCCGGCGTCTAGATCAAAGTCTATCCTATTAACTAACATATGCTTAGGTTCACCAGCTAGGCTCCGCTTAGCCTGATCAGGCTTTTCCACTGATAGTTGTTTTACCCTAACAACGTTCATCTATTGCATCCCGTATGAGTGCCGATTTCTCAGCAATGAAATGAAAAATGGAGCGCCCAGCAATGCCGTGACTAAACCTACCGGCAGTTCGATTGGCGCAAACGCCGCACGAGCCAGAGTATCTGCTAGTAATAAAAGAATCGCGCCACCCAGAGCTGACATTGGTAAGAGGTATCGATGATCGGGGCCAATCATTAGGCGAATAATATGCGGCACAACTAAGCCCACAAAGGCAATGCTGCCAGCTAAGGCGACTGAGGTCGCAACCCCTGCAGCAACTAAAACAATCAACAATATTTTAGTACGCTGCACTCTGATGCCCAAATGACGCGCCTCTGACTCACCCAATAAAAAGGCATTTAGGGCATTACTAAAACGCGGTAAAATAATACAGATAGCGAATGCAAAACCTGCCGCCACACTGACTCTTTGATAGTTCGCGCCATCTAAGCCCCCCATCCGCCACAGGCTAATACGGCGCAGCATTTCGTTATCTGCGAAAAATTCAACCAAGCTGGTAAGACCACCAGCTATTGCAGTAATCGCAATACCGGCGAGCAACATGGTTGCCACAGACGTACCATTTTGATTACTGGCGAGCGAATAAACCAGCAATACGGTAATGATACCGCTAATAAAAGCACCGGCCGAGATTAAGCCAATGCCGAATAAGCCTTCTAGAGAAGATAAGTTCCCAGCAAAAAATATCATCACCGCGGCGCCCGCAGATGCGCCCGCCGTCACTCCGATTAACGAAGGGTCGGCCAATGGGTTTCGAAACAATCCCTGTGTTGCCGCACCACAGATCCCCAGTAGTGCACCCACAAACGTAGCTAATAATGCCCGCGGCAATCTTATTTGCTGGACGACCAGATCACTTCGACTATTTTGCTCTAGGCTAAATAACGCAGAAAAAACATCGCCAAATGGAATGACCACGGTACCAAAAGTGATGGCGATAAAGAAACTGATGGGCAGCAGTAGAATGGCCGCCATAACGATCATGTTGCGTTTGGCAAATGGGTCTATATCTGGCTGAGAGTGGCTTGCGTTATTCATATTCGACTATCAACTAAGAAGCCACTTCATTGTGAGCGCAAAGTTGTGCAGGTACTTGAGCAGACCGACTTAGCTTAGACATAAAATCTGAGTCAAGATGGTGTTCTAAACAGTCCGCCAACCTGTCTAACTGCTGTACTCGATGTTGCTCTAAATCAATCGCCCCGCGTTTTTCCAGCCCAGCCCAAGTAAGCAGTTGATCAGACGCCTGTGGTAGATCAAAGATGCCGTGTAGATAAGTACCCAGCACATTATTGTCGTGATTGATTGCACCCTCTTTAGCACCACTATCCATCATTAATAATGGTTTACTACTCTGGTAGTTCACCTTGCTCAAACCACAATGAATCTCATACGCGACGATCTTCTGCTCACAGAACTGTTGATCAATGAAAGAGCCGGTCACTTGCCGCAATTGCTTTTCTTGTTTTAAAACCGTATCCAAATCGAGCAAACCAAAACCGCAGGTGTCGCCTAGATTAGTTTCAATTGCGTCTGGGTCAGCGAGCGCATTACCGAGCATCTGATAGCCACCGCAAATACCGATCAGCTTGCCGCCGTAGCGCAGATGCTTCGACAGAATTTTAGCCCAACCCGCTTCCTTTAGGCTGTCTAAGTCAGCACGCACGTTTTTTGAGCCAGGCAAGATAATAAGATCTGCATGGGGTAGTACTTGGCCTAGAGTGACAAACTGCAAGTTGACATTCGGGTGCATGCGCAATGCATCAAAATCAGTATGGTTAGAAATGCTCGATAGCACCGGCACCACTACATTCAGTTGCTGCGCCTGCTGATTCTGCATAGCAGAGACTTGGCTGGTCGAAATTGCGTCTTCTGCGTCTAGATAGAAATCAGTTAAGTAGGGAATAACGCCTAACACTGGCTTATTGGTTCGCTCTTCCAACCAGTCAAGGCCGCTTTGTAAAAGCGTAATATCACCTCGAAACCGATTGATAATAAACCCCACAACTCGATCTTGCTCGCTTTGCGAAAGCAAATCCAAGGTACCGACTAAATGTGCGAAAACGCCGCCACGATCAATGTCAGCAACGATCACTACAGGGCAATCAACCGCTTCGGCAAAGCCCATATTGGCGACGTCATTTTCGCGCAAATTAATTTCTGCTGGGCTACCTGCCCCTTCCACAATAATAGCTGAATACTGTTGGCGTAGCCGTGCATGCGAGTCGAGTACCGCTTGCATAGCAACTTTTTTATAATCGTGATATTGCGCGGCTTGCATTGAACTAATCGCATGCCCATGAATTATTACTTGAGCGCCCGTATCACTCGAGGGTTTAAGTAATATTGGATTCATGTCTGTGTGCGGTTCTAATCCGCACGCCAATGCCTGCAGTGCCTGAGCTCGACCAATTTCGCCGCAATCACTGGTAACCGCGCTGTTAAGCGCCATGTTCTGAGGCTTGAAGGGCACCACCGATCCACCCTGTCTGGCCAATACTCGGCACAAGCCAGCCACCATAACGGTTTTTCCTGCATCTGATGTGCAGCCTTGAATCATTAAGGTATTCGGAGTTTTAAAGGCTGGGTTGGGGCGCGGGGTCTTAATAATCGACTCCTTTACGTGCTTTAATACCAGCCTGATAGGCATGTCGAATATCTTTCACTTCAGAAATTGTATCCATGATTTCGCGTAACTCTCGTCCACCACCACGCCCAGTTACAACTACAGTCTGCGCGCGTGGCCGATTCTGTATGGCGTCAAGCATGGTTGGTCGATCAAGATATTTATAAGCAAACATATAGGTGAGCTCGTCTAACACCACGAGATCATAAGACGGGTCGCTAAGCATCGCCTCAGCATACTGCCAAACGGCTAGTGCGGCGCGAATATCCGAGTCTTTATCTTGGGAGTTCCAGGTAAAACCGGACCCCATTTGATGAAACTCTACCTTTGGGCAATTGGCACGAATGAAGTCGGCCTCACCACAGCCCTGCGCGCCTTTTAAAAATTGTACTATGCCTATTTTTTGATCATAACCTAGGGCGCGTAAAACCATACCAAAAGCCGAGCTGGTTTTACCCTTGCCGTTACCGGTTAGCAAAATGGCCACACCGCGTTCGATGTTAGCCGCGGCGATATGTGCGTCCACCTTTTGCTTATGGGCTTGCATCTTTTGCCGGTGCAGCTCTTGTTCAGGTGTTTTGGTCGACTCAATCATAACTTTAGGCTTACATAGTAGGGCTAAACGAAAAGCTAAATGCCTGTCGATAGCCCCACATAGCTGGGTCTAGAAGTTATAACGCAAGGTAAGTTTAGCTCGTCGACCTTCGGTATTATAACGATCACGGGTGCCAATTAAATTGATGGTGTAGTCTTTGTCGAAAACATTATCAACATTCGCCGCCAGGGATACCTTGTCATTAAACTGGTAACGCGCGCTTAAGTCGAAAAGAGCATAGTTGTCTAACTCTGTACCACGATTGTCAAAGCGACCATCTTCAAACTTAATATCAAAACGCAGGTCTAGGTCGCCGAATTGACGTGACCCTGTTAATGCCAATGTTTTTTCCGCACGGTCATCTAGCTCAAGACCAGAATCTTTGTCTTGCGCAGAAAGTAAATCTAAGTTCAGGGCTACGTTCCAATCCAGTACACTCGTCTTTAGTTCAACTTCGACACCCTTGATCTCGGCTTCACCAATATTCGCGGCAAGAAACGTTGCAGGATCAAAGCTAAAAAGGTTCTCGAAGTCGTTTTGATACAAAGAAACACGCCAATCAAATGTTTTATTACTGCCAACTAAACTAAGCTCAACGGACTCAGATTCTTCTGGCAATATGTCAGGATTTCCGAAAAACGGGAAATATAGAAAGTTGAAAGAAGGTGCTGCGAAAGCTGTGCCATAACTCAGTATTGCTCGAGTATCACCGACGAAATCATAGCTAAGTGCAAGGCTGCCGTTGGTATCACTACCGTAGGCTGAATTGTCGTCATAGCGCATACTTCCGACAAAACCAAGATTGCCTACGGTTGATTGAAACAAGGCAAACACACCAGTATTGTCGCGTTCGGTTATAGGGAAAACGGTAGAGGACGTTAGCTCCTCCTCGTAGTAATCCGCACCAAACGTTAAAATATTATCGCTGTTTAGATCTAATTGTATTTCAGTACCCAGGCTGTTTCGTTCGGTTTTAAACAACGATGGAAATGAAGAGGTGGTGTCTGCTTCTTCTTCATTGATACCCAGCGTAGTTGACCACGAGATGTTCTGCGCAATACGGCTAGTGATATTGAGCGCGCTGCTTAAGGTTTTATTATCGGTAATAAAACCTGTGTCTGATCCAAATGTATTATCAAATTCAACGCTGGCATCACTGTACAAAACGGATAAGTTGGCCACGGTCAAGTCGCTCAAAGTTACTTTGGCGCCTAAACTAAATGCGGTTTCCTCAAAGCCATCGCGGTCATCGTTGCCGCCGGTGACAATACTGGTGGCATCGATGCCATCGGTTTCTTCAGCATTCGCGCTGATGTGGAAACTGTTTTTATCATTCCCGCCATTAAACGACAAGCCGTACTCAGTAAGGGACTTACTACCAATACTGGCGGTAGCAACACCCAATCCCTGCCCGCCCTTCTTGGTGAATAATTGAATAACGCCACCTGCGGCGTCAGCGCCATAAATACCAGACAACGGACCTTTGACAACTTCTACTCGGGCAATTGCATCAATCGGGTAACTATTTAAAGCCGCTGCACCTAGGCTAGCACTACCAACACGAATGCCGTCAATAAGTACGATTATTTGACTATTGGATGTTCCCCGAACAAAGACACTGGTTACCGAACCTCGGCCACCTGAGTCGCGCACGCTAACACCAGCAATCGAGTCTAGTAATTCAGGAATATCTCGAACTTGTGCGAGCTCAATATCTTCCAAAGTAATGACATGCACAGTCGGTAAAGTTTCAGCAAGAGATCGATTACCCTTAGCCGTGACGACGATTTCAGGGACATCTTGATCAGCGGCAAATACCGAGCCGTAACAAAAGAAAAGTAATGCGGGGATGGCAACAAGCGTTGCCGAATTCTTAGTTTTAAACATTTTTAACACCTTATATATGAACAATATTTATTGCGACGGGCGCCAAGCGTTTGCAAAGCAAACTCCGCGAATAAATGGAAAGGTGATAAAGCGAGGAATCAAGGAGAAATAATGCTGGGGGATGAATCTAATGAATAAGCACTATCATGCCTTGGATGGTAGCCCTCCGCTCCATCAACGGTCTAGAACCAAACATCACCCATAGCATTTTTTAAACGCATGGCTGATGTCATTAGGCCGGTTCCGGGCTCATGAGTTCTGTATTTCCTTCTAAAACATAGAGAGATTTAGACTCATATACCGTTGCGGGGGCAGTGTTGGACTCTCACCAACTTCCCAGTTTAAGTGCCATCCGTAATAAATGGCTCACCTAAGTTCTGGCGCCGATTATAGGCTCAGACCTCATAATGTCAATTGGCGTGAAAGCGAAAAAATCGTAAATAAGTAGGTATTCATCGAATTCTAAAAAGGTTTAAAAGTCGATTTGTTTTAGCCCCTAAGCCTTCAAAATTTATTGATTTGCACTAGTATTAGTAGACGACTGACTATGAACGCAACTATGCACCATCAAACTCTATACACATCAGCTTTAATAACTAAGCGCCTGCGGTTCACTTTTATGCGAACCAGGAGACTATTTATGCTGTTTTGCCTAATAATGCTGGCGGGTTGTGCCAGTACATCAAAGATAGGCCCAGTGCTTGCTGACAATGAATGGGTACAGCAAGTACTGAACTACCGGAGTACTTTACCCATAGATCACCCCGACCAAGCCCAATTGGTACTCGCAATTAGCGACGAAATACGTGAAATTGTCACCAGCCAGTTTGCTTTCAAACCTAAGCACCAAGCCACAAAAGAGCTGGCATACTGGTTATTGGAGAAACAAGGCCGCAACATGACTTACGATGTAAACGCCAGCCTTACCCCTATTCAAGCATTTGAGCAGCGCCGTG
>JBLHMH010000176.1:0-7353 GCA_047621785.1 Polaribacter sp.
AATAATAGGTCAATCTGAGTGCGAGTCAGGAAACACAGAAACTCCTACAGCACCAAAATATCTATCATCGGCCGATCGCTGTGAGAGTCAAACCTACTCAGGAACATCTGGCAATTACATTATTACTATCACTATGAAACACCACACCTCGTTTCGGTCGCCTCAATTTAATGGCCCGCAACAGAGCTCGTTCAACCAAGTCAGTTGTCATGCGTTTATGGATTTCCCAGCCAATGATTCGGCGTGAGTAAAAATCCATCACGATGGCTAAATACATCCAGCCTTCGCCGGTCTTCAAATAGGTTATGTCGCCAGCCCAAACCTGGTTCGGCCCGACGGGATTAAAGTTTTGATTGAGTAGGTTGTCGGCCACTCGATTACTGTGCTTACGCTTCGTCGTTACCTTGTACGCGAGGCGCTGCGTCACTTTTAGGCCGAGCTTGCGCATCAGCGTCTTTGTTCGGTGACGACCGATATTAAAGCCTTCTTCGCGGAGCTTTTTCATCAACTCTCTCGAACCCAAGCTTTGACGGCTTGCGTTAAAAAGAGTCTTAGCTCGTCGGTAAAAATTCAATTCGTCCGCGCTGATCAGCGTCGCTGAGCGTTTAACCCAAGCGTAATAGCCAGATCGACTCACACCAACCATCCGACATAACTTTTCAGTGGTTAATTGGTCTGCGTTGCGCTCAACGAATTGATATCTTACTTCATTTCTTTTGCGAAGAAGGCTGAAGCCTTTTTTAATATTTCTTTCTCGATACGGAGCGTTTTATTCTCTTTACGTAACCGTTTTAACTCACCGCGCTCATCGTCTGATAAGGCACCATCCTGCTTCGAAGCTTCAATTTTAGCCTTCCAATCGTAAAGTTGGTTGGCCCGAATGCCGAGCGACTTAGCCGCCTCAACAACCGTATAACCTTGATCGGTGACTAATGCCACGGCCTCTTCTTTAAACTCTTTTGGGTAACTCTTGTATACTCGTTTTTGATTCATGGGGACTCCAATAATTAACTACATTGTCTTTTATTAAAGTGTCCATTTCAATTAGACCAGAACAAAGGTTGCTGGAGACTATTGGTGGTTGCAACAATAATTGAGCGCTGAGAAACTTTTTAAGCATTTTAGAGTAAGATGACGTGAGGGTTTACTTTTCTCATAAATCAAGCTCACAAATCAAGTTAGGTGAACTCGCCTAGTCTTTTACTGCGTATAGAAAGAAGGATTGCCGACCAAGGCACAAACTTTGAATCTGATGCCGGTTTTAAGATGCCGATAAGGCCGGGTAACTTGCAAATTATCGTATCGATTTGTTCTCCGAGCCTAACATCCGGGTTGCATCTCGGATAATGCTTACACCAAGGCTGAAAGCCTGTATTCTAAACGGGCTCTAAGTGTTAAAATTAGAGGTTCTTAATAGGGTCAGAATACTCTCGCAAAGCTAGCGCGTATATTGGATCTCCCATATCAAAAATAACTTAAATTTGTAGTTTGTTAAGATTGAATATGAAGTTAAAAACTAAAAAGGTTCTCCTAACCGGAGCTGATGGGTTTGTCGGTAGCCATTTGGTTGAAGGTTTGCTCAACCTAGGCTGTGAAGTACGTTGTTTCGTTTTTTACAACTCATTCAATTCATGGGGCTGGCTAGATACATTGCCTCCTGAGTTAAGGGAGCAGCTGGACGTTTTCCCTGGGAATATCAGAGACCCCAATGGCGTCTATGAAGCTAGAGTTATGCCCGAATCTGGTGTATGAGGCATTTTCTTCAAGCGGCCTCGATCTGATGTGAAGGATTAATAGTTTGCTCGATTCCATCCTTAAATGGAACCCCTTGAATGACTTTTGCGAGATAATCGAAACCGCGTATTCGGTTCCATATTTTCTCCGCGCACTGACCAAGTTTGAACATCATGCTCAGCATTCCGTCTCGACTGAGACAGCCCTTGCATCGCTTCGTCCGGTGACGAATGGTGGCAAAGGTTGATTCAATCGGATTGGTCGTGCGAATGCTCACCCAATGCTTGGCAGGGAACGAGTAGAACGTGATTAATTCTTCTCGGTCTTTTTGTAAGCACAGAGTGGCTTTTGGGTACTTGTCTTCATAGGTTTCAATGAATAGCTGATAGGCGCTTTGCGCCGCTTCCTGAGTTTCTTCTTGCCAGATGTTATGCAGCGCTGCCTTCGCTTTCGGCTGCACTGATTTAGGCAGCTTGTTCAGTACGTTGGCCGTCTTATGCACCCAGCAGCGTTGGTGCTTGGTGCCAGGATAGACCTCTTCCAGAGCATTCCAAAACCCTAAAGCACCATCACCGATGCCCAGTTCCGCTTGATTTAGGCCTCGTTCTTTGAGTGTCAGTAATACTTCTCGCCAGCTCTGCGTTGATTCTCGCTCACCGTCCTCAATCGCTAGTAACTTTTTGTGGCCGCGCTCATTTACGCCGATGACAACCAAAGCACAAAGCCGGCCCTCATCGCCGCGCAGACCGCTGTGTATACCGTCAGCCCAGAGATAAACCCATCGATCTATATCTAGAGGTTCTTTGTTCCAGTCCTTGTACTCCTGAGACCACGCCGACTTTAATTGGCTAACTGTGCTTGATGACAAACCAGTCGCGGAGTTACCAACCAGCACACTCAACGCATCGCCCATCTCCCCGGTGCTGACGCCCTTGAGGTACAACCAAGGTAAGGCGGCCTCGAGTGTTCTCGTCTTACGCACGTAAGGAGGCACTAACGCGGAGCGGAAAGTGATCGGCTCACCGGTTCGAGAACGCACCTTCGGGATGCGTACCGTGACTGGGCCTATGCCCGTTTGTAATTCTCGCTCTGGCAGATACCCGCTACGAACGACACCGGCGTGGCCGGAATCGGATACGCTGCCCGAATACTGCGCCAGAAGCTCAGCTAACTCACTCTCGATCGCGGTTTGAATGAGTTGTCTCGCGCCATTGCGAATCAATTCTTGCAGTGGGTCGACAATTTGTTCTGGCTTCTCAAAGGAAATAATTTTATTCTGTTTCATGGTGGCGTATGTCCGTGGAAATTTAAGTTAGAGGTAACTCAAATCATCCCGATACGCCGCTTTTAGTCAACTACTCCAAACACCACTTTCAGGCATAGCTCCTGAGTTAATCCTACTAACGAAGTTTGTTAATTTTTCCATTTTTCAAAGAAAGGTCAGTTTTAGCTCAATCTTCAAAACATTGGCGGCTTCATCGAATGTGCTGCGTTTATGGGCAAAGCATACGTTGTATCAGGGGGTTATTTAAAGGTGGTGAGCCCTACTTTTGTGCGACAAAGACAATTTTTTCATCGCCTAGATAACCAAAAATATCTGACCAGTAAACTAAAGCGTAAACGTTATTGAAACCAATATTGCGGAAAGTGTCCAGTACATCCCAGCCGAATGTGTAATAGCTTAGGCATCCTTCATTTGACAGCGGGTCGCCATGATACTCGGGTTCAGTCAAATGAGAAATTACCCCGTCTTCCGACATGGTAGCTCTGACAAGCGTCTCGTCTAAACCTTTCGAAAAAGGAAAGGAAAATAGTGCACGGCCATTTTCTTTTAGAACGCGATAGCTTTCAGCGATAGCCGCTTTGTAGTTTGGAATGTGCTCTAAACAATCGAACGACATTATCTTATCTAGAGAATTATCTTCAAACGACAAATTAGTGAAATCTTCGTGCCTTAAGTCTGCCTCAGTGATGTGCCCTGAAGGAAGATCTGAGTCGACATATTCACTGCCTTTTAGCCATTTGACTCTATCCTTCAAAAAACCATAAAATGGAGAAACCTGTTCAGTAATGTAGACTTTATCGTCGGCGTATGGGTGAAGTTCAGATAGAAATAGGTGGTAGCAGGCTCTTTGGCGATTATTTAAGTTTGTAATCGGGCAAATAAGGCGTTCTCGCCAATTAATGTGTTTGCCGTTTGAATGAGCCCAGTCGACACCTAATTTTACATTTTTACCGGCCGTTATTGAAAACGCTTCAAAGGTAAAGCTCTGATTCGCATTTTCTTCCTCTAGCTTAATGATATCTAAGTAGCGATCTCTTAGTGTTTCGTTTTGGTTTACAAGGTGTACTTCATATTCATTGCGATTTTCAAAGCGGTAAATAAGCATAGTTGGGTCAACGTGATTAATATGAAGATAGAGTTCGGGGGAGTCTGACAGGTATTTTAGAAAAAGAAAAAAGCGGTTGTTATCGTTTTTTAAGTCATTATTGGTTCATAAATAGCTTGTTGGCCCAGGTCCTGAATCGAAAATACTTTGCTAATCCTTTCGCTTGCTCAGGGTGCAAGCAAGAAATAGTATATCTTTTCCAGAGTATAATTTTTTCAATATTGGTCTGAACTATTTGTGAGTGGCTCTCAGCGATTTGTGAGTGGCTTTCAGCAGTAGTGGTAAAATCTTTAAAGATTTCGTTGTTTTGGTAGAGGCTCGGGGTGTAATTTTCAAACATACTGTTAGCTGGCTTGATATAGTATTTCCAAGCAAGCGGGTGCTCAGGCCAACACAAAGTTTTAAATGCCTCTGGTGGATGAAATCTCTCAGGTGATAGGCTGGGTGCATAATTGAAATAGGTACTCCATTCACAAAGTGGGTAACTCATCGCATGCGCCGAAAAAAAACTTTGCGTCTCAATAAACAACTCTTTATCAATAACTTGAGGCATATGGCTGGCATAAGATAAGTGCTCGAGATTTTCATGATCAAGCACTGCACATGTGGCGATTTGCCCCGCGTCAAAGTCCGTTTGGTTGTTGTTCCATGACGCAAGGTCATAAAAAAAGTAGCGTCGATACCGGTCATTTTTGATAAACGTATCGAGTGTGATTGGTTTTAATGGTCTCGAATCGTCATCTGACATAATGAACTCGGCATCTACTTTGTCAGACTGAATTAACCTACTTCTTAATAAATAGTTTCGGCGTTGATGATCTAAGTTGCTAAGATTGGATGCTTCATCATTATTTAGTAGTATACCCTCAACAACAACTTGAATTGGGATGTTCGAGACAATCGCTTGGAAACCTTGTTTCTGTGTTTCTGGAACGCAGACGACTATCCCTTTGATAAAGGGCATAAACAATGCGACATGACGCAGGGTTTCAGCAAAAATCGTCGGTCTATTACTTAAGTAGACTACTTGCATAGAGGGCTGTTACGCTAAAGTAATGAAAATTAAAATTCAATATAATACCCCTAATTGATATTTATTTAATCAGTTTGTGTTGTTGCCATTGCTAAGTCGATAGTTTTTAATGCTCAATTATTATTGTCTATAAATGAGTGCATTAAGTGAATAAAATAATTATTACATTGATTCTCTGTTGGTCGGCCCTACTGGTTTAATGAGAGGGTAGATTTGAAAATTGATCGAGATATTTGTAATGAATATCAAAGTAAGAAGAAATTGGCGCGTCTTTCTAGAGCAAATCACTCAAAGAGCTGGCTTAGAGAAAATGTAGCCCTATATTCGACTCTATTGGACTGGTTAGCTAGATTTTCGCCCTTGGTAAGTGACAAGGAAGGGCTGGTCGTTGGCCACGGTAAAACTAAAATCAAGTATCGTAAAATTCGCAAACATGAAGAAAACATGAATATTGAACATCCACACATAAAGATGTCCCTAGATGTATTGAAGTTATTCATGCTGAGGGCAAACAAGCTGGCTAGCTTGAATTCTGTTAATTTTGCGGTACTGTTTATTCCATCAAAAGAACGTGTCTATTACGATCAACTCCTGACACAAAATACATCCATATCCAAAGAGTATCATCGACTGGTTCGGTAATCTCCCCATTTTTAACTGACGCTAAAAGTAGAGTTTATGCGGCCATCAAGGGAGGTCGCCCACCATTCGCTTTATGCGGTCTTTCGTGATTATAAAACCAAAGCCAATTTGTTGCATAGTTTTGTACTTGTTCGAGTGAATCGAACAGGTGCTTACTGACCCAGCTGTATCTAATTGTTCTGTTATGCCGTTCGATATAGGCGTTTTGTTGAGGGTTTCCAGGCTGAATATATTCAATTCTGATTTCCTTAGACTCCGCCCAGTTAACGAATTCATGACTAATAAATTCAGGGCCATTATCGCACCGAATCACAACGGGTTTATCCCGCCACTCCAGTAATTGGTTTAGCACCCGGATCACTCTGATTGAAGGCAGCGAAAAACCCGCTTCGATAGCCAAGCCCTCGCGCCGATAATCATCGATGACGTTGAACAATCTATAGTTTCGGCAGTCGGCTAATTGGTCATGCATAAAGTCAATCGACCAAACCTGATCCTTATGGATCGGTTCTTTTAGAGGCTCTGGTTTATTACGCTTCAGTCGCCGACGCGGTTTGATTCGAAGATTCAACGCTAGCTCACAGTAGATACGGTATACGCGCTTATGGTTCCAACCAAAGTGTTTCACGTTACGTAAATAATCGAAACACAACCCAAAACCCCAGTCTGACTCTTTATGGGTAAGCTGGATCAACCAGTCGGCGATCTCTGCGTTTTCATCAGAGAGCTTTGGTTGGTAGCGATAACACGTTTCGCTAACGCGAAACGCCGAACAGGCAAACCGAGTGCTTATACGCCGGTTCGCAACGGCCGTCTGAGCCATTAATTTACGCTGAGACGGCCTTACCACTTTTTTGATAATGCCTCCTGGACTATCTCAGCTTTGAGCCGTTCTTCGGCATACATTTTTTTCAACCGACGATTTTCATCTTCCAACTCTTTGAGCCTCGCCATCAGTGAGGCGTCCATGCCGCCGTATTTTGCCCGCCACTTATAGAAAGTAGCTGAACTCATACCATGTTCGCGGCAAAGCTCTGGCGTTGGTGTGCCAGCTTCAGCTTGGTTTAGGATCGCCAGTATCTGGCTATCCGAATATCTAGACTTTTTCATGCAGAATCTCCTGCGTTAAGATTACAAGAATATTCTACTTCTGACTTCAGTTGTTTTTAGGGAGGATTACCTACGACAACGCAGTTGCAGAAAGTTTCTTCGGCACCTTAAAAACGGAACTAGTCGATGATGAGGATTACCATACTCGGGAAGCCGCAAAACAGAGTCTGTTTGAGTACATAGAAGTATTTTACAATCGGCAACGAAGGCATTCTTATCTGGACTATGTGAGTCCAGCGGAATATGAACGGGCTAATGCCCTTTAATTAAATCGTCCGTCAAAAGGTGGCAACCTCATAGTTTTCCTTTGCCCCTTCCTTAATATAATGCACTAAAAGAGAGTGCCACTTATTTTCACCGGGCGTTAATTGCTGAGCATAGTAAAATGGGTTAAAACCAGCATTAGGTAGACGACCTTCTCGCTCGCCATGCCCAACATAATGT
>JBLHMH010000177.1:0-7236 GCA_047621785.1 Polaribacter sp.
TCCTCTCTGGAGAGGCCTTTTCGGTCTCTGTTCTCAATTTTTAGCGTGCCTTCAGGCAAATGCTTAGCGCCTGAAGTAGACATGATGGAAGTCAAACTCAGAACCCTATCAGGGTAGTTACTTGCCATCAGCTGGGCGATCATGCCGCCCATCGAAACACCCGTAACGTGTGCTTGTCTGATTTCCAGATGGTCCAATAAACCGATACCGTCAGCTGCCATATCGCTAAGTTGATAGGGCGAATTTAAGCCCAGCCCAAGTTTGTAGCGTAGACCAGTTACCAAGCCGGGGGTGGACGCTGTATAGAATTTCTCGGATAAACCAACATCACGGTTGTCGAATCGTATTACGCGATAGCCTGAATCAACTAGAGCCGCGACAAAGTCGTCATCCCAATGAATTAATTGCCCGCCCAGACCCATTACCAATAATATGGCTTGATCGTTTTTATCGCCGAAATCTTGATAGGCAATGCTGATGCCATTGCTGTGAGCGAAGTAAGTTGGGTATTCCAGAAATTGCTCTGGTTTAGTTTGGTCGTACTGGGCGTGGACAGTGACGGCATTAAAGGTCAAGAAAACCAATGCAAAAAAGATTATTCGGCGCATAGTCGTATTAAGTTTTAGTTGTTTTGATTGCTTGAATATTATGATTTGGTATTTTTATAATCAAGTATACTTTTAAGTTGTGATCGCCTTGAGAAATAACAGCCTAGTTTGATTTTATTTTTGTTGAAAATAGCTTGGGTCGACGGGTTTATTTTATAAGTACTAGCATCTGTGGCAAAATAGTTTTTTAGTCAGCACTGCAAAAAACTCTATTAGGAGGGCTACATGCATTTAATACAATTAAACAAACAGGTTTCGGTCTCGGACCAAATGACCGTTGACGATGTAGCCGAGGTTGTAGCAAACGGGGTTAAGTTATTGGTTTGTAATCGCCCAGACGATGAAGATGTAGGGCAAACACCTTATTTAGAAATTCAGGCAGAAGCAGAGCGCCAAGGCCTAAATACGCATTTATTGGCCTTTTCGTCTTATCAAATCACTAATGATAATCGAGACCTCTTAGTTGAGCTTATCGCTACTAAACAAAAAATTCACCTGTATTGTCGTTCTGGCTCTAGGTCGCGTCGCCTTTGGCAAACCGCTAACAAAATAGGCTGCGGCGGCCACGACTTTGTGGACAGCAGCGGGTTGGACTAATTGTTTCGCTTAGATTTTAAGCCACGATAAAAACAACCACACCAGTAAAGGCTATTGCTACTCCTAGAATTTTACGCGGTTTTAATTCTTCCTTTAAAAATAGCCAAGCCATGAGGATAACGAAGATATTGGATGTCTCGTTGAGTACTGATGCAACCGACGCATCTGCATATTTAAATCCTGCCAACCAAAACATCATGGCTAGATAAGAACCTAGTACGCTAGCTGCGATGATACTTGACCACTTGTGTTGACCATCTCGCATAATCGCGATGGTGGTCATTAAGCGCTTTCTAAGAATCAGATAGATCATCAGCCCCACAGTACCTGCTAGCAGCCTCAGCGTGACAATCCAAAAGAAGCCTTGATTACCCAGCACTGGTTTCATAAGAACTACGCCTAAGGCGGTAAGAAATACCGAGCATGCGGCTAGAGATACTCCTTTTATCAGTTCTTCACGGTCTATCTCTTGATAGTGGCGTTGATAGACCACAACTAGGATACCGGTCAGTACCATCACAAACCCTGACCACTTCCACCAGTCTAGGCTTTCTCCTAGAATCAGGATCGATAAAATGACCACGAATGGGCTATACAAGCTGCCGACAATGGCAGTTCTTCCTGCGCCTAAATGTCTTAGCGCCTGAAAGTACCAACTATCTGCTACGGCAATACCGAAATAGCCTGTCGCGATGACAATTAGCCAATTGAATGCACTTAGATCAGGAAGGTTAGCGCCTTCAAACACAAAGGCTGTAGGTACCAATAAAGCGACACCTAAGGAGTTTTTAACCAGATTTAAACTATCGGCACTCATTGAGTTACCAGCATGTTTAAATAAAATAATAGCGGTTCCCCAGAGCACCGCACAGATCAGCGCATAGAATTCACCTATTCCCATTGTTTTCTCGTTAGCGCGCGGCACCGGTTAGGGGTTGTCAATCAGGGGTTGTTAATCAGTGCTGGTTTATAAAGCCGCATTTCCGGCGCTTTTGAACTGACCTGTCAGCGCCTAATAATACGTGAACTAAGCCATATGAACCAAAAGTTTCACCCATTAAGGAGCGATTGGGTTCAACCCAAAAAGAGACCACGAAATTAACTGCAGGCCTTGTTAATCGATTGTAGGTTTAGACTCCAAACGCCTGAAACCTGTTATTCGGAGGCCTGTATAGGCGGTTCGTTTTGCTGATGCGCAATAAATTAATCTTTTATTGTGATAACAATTTATACTGAATTTAATTGCACAAGATTATGATTTCATGCAGAGCGAAAAGAGTTTAGGTGAGATTACTTTACTAGCCGTATTTTCCTAAATGGGTCTGTCGACCGATTCGCTTGATTCGCGATTCCTTGGTGTGTTTATTTGTTTGAGTGGTGCCTAGTGGTTTATTAGAGTCTTTAGAATATGTCCCGATTTTTTTCAGAAATAAGAGCGCTCATGAAATTAGCGCTCCCCGTTGCATTGGCGCAATTAGCGTTAGTGGGGATGACTGCGACCGATGTATTGATCGCAGGTAATGCCAGCACAGTTGATCTGGCGGGCATGAACTTAGGCGCCAATACCTGGAATATGATTATCATGTTTTTTATGGGCATTGGCTTTGCTACTCAACCTTTGGTGGCTAAACGCTTTGGCGCTAAAGACAAGCCCGGAGTAAAACACCAACTGCATCAGTCTATTTGGATGTGCTTAGGATTGGGCGTGGTAGCCATGGTGATGGTTTGGCTTGCTGCTTGGCTGCTGTTGCTTTTAGAGTTTCAACAAGAGATGCTGTCCATCGCCTATCAATATTTATTGACCATATCCTTATGCGCGATCCCTATGGTTCTGATACCGGCGGTGCGAGGCACGCTTGAGGGTCTTAGTCTGCCTCGACCCGTGTTTTGGATCAATTTTGCGGCATTCTTAGCTAATATCCCCTTGGACTATGTTTTAGTTAATGGTCTCTACGGCTTCCCTACGTTGGGCGGGGTGGGTTGCGCCTGGGCAACCGTAGTACTTATTTGGATGATGGTGTTACTAAATCTTTTGGTACTAAGGTCGCATAAGCATATTCATCAATTGAAATTGCTAGACGGATTTCAAAAACCAAATAAACAAAGCATTAGAGCGACTTTGAAATTGGGCTTTCCGATTGGGGTTTCGATTGTCATGGAGTTAAGTATGTTCTGTGGCGCCGGAATAATGATTGCAACCTTTGGGCCTATTCAAGCCAGCGCTCATTCAGTCGCAATCACCATCGCATCTATGTCGTTTATGTTGTACATGGGGCTAGCGCAAGGTGTCACCATACGAGCCTCTCAACTATTAGGTGGGCAATTACCTGTAGCCGCCTGGTACACGGTTAAATCTGGAACTGCGTTTAATGTCATGGTTTCAATTCTAATCTGTGTGTGTTTTCTTATTTTCAATGAGCGCTTAGTGTATCTATTCAGTAACGATCCAGATGTAATCGCGCTGGCAATTGTATTGGTTTATTTTGGCGTCGCGTTTCAAATTGCTGATTCACTACAAGTTGCGGTGATTGGGGCTTTACGTGCTTATCACGACACATCAAGTCCGCCACGCTATCAATTTTTTGCGTTCTGGGTGGTAGGGTTACCGATGGGCGTCGGCTTAGCATTCTATGGGTGGTGGCCGGGCTTAGAAGGCGCTAAGGGCTTTTGGATGGGTATGGTCAGCAGCCTATTTTTAGTAGGTGTGCTGCTATTGAAGCGATTATTCACAATGGTGGGTGACCTATCGGATGAAGATCTTAATCCATCCAAGCTTAGGACTGATGGATGACTTGTAGTTTAAGTGTAAAGTAACTGCGCACTACGCGCCGAATGATCTAAGCTTGTTAGCACGGATAACCAATAAGATAGTGGGCCATGACGATGAAGAACTCCTTTTTAATGAATATTGCCGCGGCTGCTTTTGCTGCGATTATCTTGTTTACCTGGGGCTCAATTTCTTGGACCGTGTTACCGTGGCGGGACCTAGACGTACGTCCATTTTCTGACGAAGCGGCAGTGATGCAAAGCCTGTTAGAGCATGCACCCGAATCCGGCATCTACTATGTTCCTGGCGATGAATCTGCTTACACACCGAGTACTCCAAATGCCTTTGTCAATGTCTTAAAGCAGGGCTAGCAAGTCAGCATGGAACGAATGATGATAGTCGGCTTACTGACAAACGTTCTGTTTGCACTGGTCGTCGTGTTTTTATTGCAAATGACCTCAGGCTTGTCCCTTAAGCAACGAGTGGGTTTCGTAACAGGCATTGGTTTTGGTAATCGGCTTAGCGGGCAATCTGCCGTATTGGAATTGGTTTGGCTTTCCCACCCTGTACACTCTGGTGCAAGCTATGAATTCAGTAATCATGTGGTTTCTGGCTGGGCTAGTGTTAGCTAGGTTAGAGCCGGAATAGTTCAATAAGGTGAGATAAATGGGAATAGTAATTTGTGTGGCAATGGCTTTGGGGCTTATCGCGTTTATGCCCATGCCCTGGAGGGAACCCGATAGCGAAATATCAGGACAGGGGTCTCTTTTAAGCAAAATAAAGTCTATTGCACCAGTCGTCTTAGTTACTGCGGGTGCTTGGAATACGCTTTGGTATGGGCTACAGAACGCCGCTAGCTTTTGGGGGAAGGCGGGTCTAATTACTGGGTTGGTAATGATATTGTCGGCGGTGCTATTAACCACGCAGCTCAATCAAAACAAGATCATCACTTTTCTCTATAATATTCTTAAGCCGTTTCGCCTTCCTTTGTTTGTGACACTTTTAGCAAGTTTTTTGCTTTATCTGGTAACGCTGATCCAACTAAACTTAGGGTTGCCGATCATTTCCTGAGCTTTCTAGGTTGAGGCATACGACTGGGCGATCAATCACAAGCGCATACATAAAAAAGGCCTGAGTACGATCACGCACTCAGGCCTTTTGGCTTTTTAACTAGGCGGCTTAGCTAGCTAGTTTCGCAGCAACCCAGGCGTCTACCTTTGATTCCACAACATTCAAAGGCAGTGGGCCGTATTTAATGATCTCGTCATGAAATTCACGAATATCAAATTTATCGCCTAGCGCTTTCTTGGAATCTTCACGTAATTTCCAAATTTTCAACATGCCGATTTTATAAGCAGTTGCCTGAGACGGCATAACAATATGTCGCTCTACCATTTTAACGCCGTCTGAAATTGCGTTCGGTGTGTTGTCACTGTAGTAGGCGATACCCTGTTCACGAGTCCATTTTTTAGAATGGATGCCGGTGTCCACAACTAAGCGGCAAGCACGCCAAAGTTCCATCGCTAAGCGACCAAAATCTGAATAAGGGTCAGTATAAAAACCAAAATCCTTTGGTAGCATCTCAGAATATAAGCCCCAGCCTTCCGTGTATGCGGTATAGCCGCCAAATTTTCTAAACTTTGGAATGTCCTTAAGTTCTTGCTGAATAGCTAGCTGCATGTGATGGCCTGGGATGCCCTCATGGTAGGCCAACGCCGCCATCTGATAAGTCGGCATCGCTTGCATATCAAACAAGTTCGCATAATACAGGCCAGGACGTGACCCATCTTCAGAAGGCCGTTGGTAAAATGCCTTACCCGCCGATTGCTCACGAAAGGCCTCTACGGCTTTTACTTTAATGTCAGCCACCGGTTTGGTTATGAACATTTCATCTAAGCTGCCTTTCATAGTTTCAATCAACTGCGTTGCTTCACTAAGATATCGCGCCCTACCTTCTTCAGTCCCTGGGTAGTAAAACTGCGGATCATCACGCATAAACCGCATAAATGCGGTTAGGTCGCCGTCAAAGCCAACCTTCTCCTTGATTCCACGCATTTCATCGTGAATTCGATTAACTTCGTCTAAGCCTATTTGGTGAATTTGCTCAGAGGTTAAATCGGTAGTCGTGGTGCGAGCCAGAGCAACGTCATAGTACTCGGCTCCATCCTTCCACTTCCAAATGCCGTCGTCAGTGGTCGCTAAGGTTTGCAGCTCGGTGAGATATGCTACTAGATTTTGGTAAGCAGGCTTATATGAATTTAATAGGGCTTGCTTAGCAGACTCCATTAGAGCCGCTTTATTTTCAGACGTGAGCCCGGCATCGACATTAGCTTCAAGCTTGTCGATCTTGTCAGTGAAATCGGCCATGATTGGGTTTGCATCGCCTTCATCAAAAGGCGCGCCCGTAATCAAGTTTTTGCTATCGCGAATGATATGTGGAAACACAAACTTAGGCGGAATGATGCCTGCTGCTGCTCTTGCTTTAAGACCAACAATCAGCTGATCGAAATAAACTGGTAGATTGTTTAGCCGTGCAATATAGGTTTTTGCATCTTCAATATCGCTAATTCCATGTTGATTGATCAGCAAGCTCGGCACCCCAGAATGAGTCCCAAACATTTGATTGACTGGGTAGTTGTACAGACGCCATTTGAAATCGGCAATGTCTTCTTCTAGGGATTGCTTGAATAGATCGTAACTGAGTTTTGTAGGCGCGTCCAACTGGCTTACGTCAATCGCCACAAGCTCGCTAAGGTAGGACTTACTGAGTCGCAGTGATTCTTGCTCGAACTCCTCACTCAAGTCATCCCATTTATCTCTGTTAGTGCTACGCCCCAGAAAGGTTTGCGCTTCAGGGCTTCTGGCGATTGATTCTTCGAATGCTCTCTCGAACAAGTCTTTGGCTTTTTGAATTTCAGAAACGGCTGCTGTTTCTGCTGCGACATCTACAGTCATTGACTTAGATTGTTCGACACTCGTGTTGCTTTGTTCACCGCAAGCGACGATCGTTAAAAGCGCAGAGAAAACCAGTAATAGGTGGGTTTTTTTAAATAGCATAAGCGTTTTTCTTAAAAGTAGAGGCATGTAGGTAATCTTAAACAAGCCAGATGAAAAATTTAATTAATAGCCAGACTAAGCCAACCATCATGAGAAGTAGGGTGCTGTTAACCGTATATTTGAGAAGTTTATAAGCGAGTAAATTCGTTTCTTTAAGACGTTTGCTCTTGTCTAGAAATGGCACTGTGCTACTGAATACCCTATTTG